>NZ_CP041330.1:2767267-3074220 GCF_013394165.1 Pseudoalteromonas sp. Scap06
GAATTGGCGAAAGTAACACACCACCTTTTGGCACACTCACTAACGCTTTACCGTTTTTGTTTTTACTCACTAAATCTTTAAAGTCAGTAATAAAGCCATAACCAGCGTCGGAGGCCATTAACAACACTTGAGCGTCTTCACCCATAACTACATGCTCAAAGCTGGCGCCCGAGGTTAAGTTAAAGCGCCCTGTCATTGGCTCGCCTTGGCTTCGCGCTGAAGGAAGACTATGAGCATCAGTAGCAAATGCACGCCCTGCTGAATCTAAAAATACCGCTGGTTGATTACTTTTACCTCTCGCTGATGCTCTATAGCCATCACCAGCGCGGTAATTTAATCCTTCCACATCTAAGTCATGACCCTTACCAACCCGTGCCCAGCCTTTATCTGATAACACCACGGTTACTGACTCTGATGGTATTAAATCTTTTTCGCTTAGTGCTTTAGCTTCTACACGCTCAATCACAGGCGAGCGGCGATCATCACCATACATTTCTGCAGCTTCTTGAATTTCTTTTTTCAATAAGGTCGACATGCGACGGTCTGAGCCCAGTGTTTGCTCTAATTTGTCACGCTCTTTCGCCAATTCATCTTGCTCACCACGAATTTTAAACTCTTCAAGTTTTGCCAAATGGCGAAGTTTTAATTCTAAAATGGCTTCTGCTTGAATATCTGTTAAATCAAAGCGCTCCATCAATATTGGTTTGGGCTTATCTTCAGAGCGGATGATTTCTATAACTTCATCAATATTTAAAAAGGCAGCTAGTAAACCTTCTAAAATATGTAATCGTGCCAGCACTTTATCAAGTCGATATTGCAAGCGACGACGTACCGTTTCGCGTCTAAAGGTTAACCACTCTGTTAAAATACTCCGTAAATCTTTAACCTGTGGACGGCCATCTAAGCCGAGCATATTTAAATTTACGCGGTAATTTTTTTCAAGATCGGTGGTGGCAAATAAGTGTGCCATTAATGGCTCAGCTTTAATTCGGTTTGAACGCGGCACAATCACAATGCGGGTCGGATTTTCATGATCAGATTCATCACGTAAATCGGCTACCATTGGCAACTTTTTAGCATTCATTTGCGCTGCAATTTGCTCAAGTACTTTTGCACCCGAACATTGATGCGGTAACGCAGTAATAACTATATCGCCTTGCTCTTCACAATACACAGCGCGCATTTTAATTGAGCCACGGCCAGTTTTATAAATTTTGTGAATATCAGCTTTTGGCGTAATTATTTCAGCATCAGTTGGGTAATCTGGCGCATGTACTAAATCCAGTAACTCTTCGAGCTCTGTTTTTGGTTTATCAAGTAATAAACAACAGGCACTGGCTACTTCACGCACATTATGCGGCGGTATATCGGTTGCCATACCTACCGCAATACCGGTGACACCATTAAGTAATATATGCGGTAAGCGCGATGGCAATACTAAAGGCTCATCCATGGTGCCGTCGAAGTTTGGCGTCCAATCAACGGTCCCTTGGCCTAACTCTTTAAGTAATACTTCAGAGAATTTAGATAAACGCGCTTCAGTATAACGCATTGCCGCAAACGACTTAGGATCGTCAGCTGCACCCCAGTTACCCTGACCATCAACTAACGGGTAGCGATAAGAAAACGGCTGCGCCATAAGTACCATGGCTTCATAACAGGCACTATCACCATGAGGATGGTATTTACCTAATACATCACCCACGGTACGGGCTGATTTTTTGTATTTAGCACTTGCCGATAACCCCAGTTCACTCATCGCATAAATAATACGGCGCTGAACGGGTTTTAAGCCGTCACCAACGTGCGGTAAGGCACGATCCATGATCACGTACATTGAATAATTTAAATAGGCGTCTTCGGTAAAACGCCCCATTGTTTGCTGTTCAATTCCTTGCATTAGCAAGGTATCTGTATCACTCATTAAAGCTTACCTAGTTTTTCTTATAGCTTACGCGGTAAATTACGTTAGCGTAATCATCGCTTACCAATAGACTGCCATCATTTAATTGTGCAAATGCAACAGGGCGTCCAAATGTCGTTTCGTCTTGCATAAAGCCGGTGATCAGTGGCGTATATTTAGTTACTTTGGCATTTTCTATGGTTGCCACAGCCACTTTATAACCAACCTTTTCAGAGCGATTCCATGAACCATGCTCAGCAACAAATAACTGTTGTTTGTAGCTATTTGGGAACTGTTTGCCGGTATAAAAATGAATACCCAATGGCGCAACATGCGCCCCCAATGCCAATGCAGGTTGAGTGTAATCAGCAATATTTTTGCCTTCACCAAACTCAGGATCAACAATAACGCCACCATGCACGTATGGAAAACCAAAGTGCTCTTCTTCCTTAGTAATGCGGTTTAGCTCATCAGGTGGAATATCATCCCCCATCATGTCGCGGCCGTTATCGCTAAACCATAGCATTTGCGTACTAGGATGAAAGTCAAAACCCACCGTATTACGTACACCTTTGGCTAAAGTCGTTATTTCTTTGGTATCGGTATTTAACGAAAAAATACGGCCAAAGCGAGCATCTTCCTCACAAATATTACACGGTACGCCCACGGGAATTATCAGCTCGCCATTTGGTGCAAAGCGCAAAAACTTCCAACCATGGTGACGCTCTGACGGTAAATCGCTATAAAACACTTCATACTCAGGATTTTTGAGGTGTTTATCGATATTTTTAAAACGGATAATCCGGTGCACTTCACCAACATATAAGTCACCGCCTTTAATTGCTAAACCCGAGGGCATATTTAATCCCTCTGCAATCACTATTTTTTTATCTGCCACGCCATCGCTGTTATGGTCAATCAGTGCATACACATTGCCCGCTTTACGAGACCCTGCATACACAATACCTCGGCTTGATACTGCAATTTGCCGTGCATTTTCAACATCATCAGCAAATAAGCTGATTTCAAAACCTGGTGCAGCGGTCAGCTTGTCGAGTATATTTTTCGCCATCACTGGCGATGATATTAAGCCCAGTAACAACAGTGTGCTAAATAATTTATTCATTTGCCTCTCCTGTTTTAAAGCCCAAAGGCTTATTAAACTTGTGCCTTATTACCATGATCCTCTAGCCATTGACGGCGATCTGATGAGCGCTTTTTAGCGAGTAGCATATCCATCATTTCCATTGTTTGCTGCTCCTCATCAAGAGTGAGTTGCACTAAACGACGAGTATTAGGGTCCATAGTTGTTTCACGCAATTGTAGCGGGTTCATTTCACCCAAACCTTTAAAGCGTTGTACGTTTACTTTGCCACGTTTTTTTTCTGCTTCTATGCGCGCTAAAATACCGGTTTTTTCATCTTCATCCAGCGCGTAGTAAACATCTTTACCAATATCAATTCTAAATAACGGTGGCATAGCAACATACACATGGCCAGTTTTAACTAATTGTGGGAAATGGCGTACAAATAAGGCACACAGTAAGGTGGCAATATGCAGTCCATCGGAGTCAGCATCCGCTAATATACATATTTTATTGTAACGTAGTCCCGACATATCGGTTGAGTCAGGGTCAATACCTAGCGCGACTGAAATATCGTGCACCTCTTGAGAGGCCAAAATTTGCCCTGATTCAACTTCCCAAGTATTTAAAATTTTACCTCTTAGCGGCATAATTGCTTGGAACTCACGATCTCGCGCTTGTTTAGCTGAACCGCCTGCTGAGTCACCCTCTACTAAAAATAATTCCGTGCGGTCATTATCAGCAGCACTACAATCGGTCAGTTTGCCTGGTAATGCTGGGCCTGATGTAACTCGCTTACGTACTACTTTTTTAGCCGCACGTAAGCGACGCTGTGCATTTGAAATACATAGTTCAGAAAGTAGCTCTGCGGTGTCAGTGTGCTCATTTAGCCATAAGCTAAAGGCATCTTTTACTACACCCGATACAAACGCAGCACATGAACGTGATGAGAGTTTTTCTTTGGTTTGCCCTGCAAATTGTGGGTCTTGCATTTTAACCGACAACACATAACTACAACGTTCCCAAATATCATCTGGGGTGAGCTTTACGCCACGTGGTAATAAATTTCTAAACTCACAAAATTCACGCATCGCCTCTAAAAGCCCTTGGCGCAGACCATTTACATGGGTGCCCCCTTGCGCGGTAGGAATTAAGTTTACATAACTTTCGGCTATCGACTCACCACCTTCAGGCATCCATACTACCGCCCAATCAGCGCCTTCAATAGAACTTGAAAACTCACCCACAAATGGGTCTTTAGGTAGTATTTCGTAACCTTTAACGGCTTCAATTAAGTAATCTTTTAAGCCTGTTTCATAAAACCATTCTTGGGTTTCTTTCGTTTGTTTATTTACAAACTTAATACGCAAACCTGGGCATAAAACCGCTTTAGCTTTTAATAAGTGATTAAGCTTAGTCAAAGAAAAATTAGCAGAGTCAAAATAGCTGGTATCTGGCCAAAAACGTACCGTAGTACCAGTGTTGCGTTTACCCACTGAGCCAATAACATTTAAATCTTCAACTTTATCGCCATGCTCAAAAGCCATTCTAAATTGCTGCGCATCACGGCGAACCGTTACTTCCACGCGGGTAGATAGCGCATTAACAACCGAGATACCTACGCCATGCAAGCCACCAGAGAATTGATAGTTTTTGTTTGAAAACTTACCGCCGGCATGCAGCTTAGTAAATATTAACTCAACTCCTGGAATACCTTCTTCTGGGTGAATGTCAATTGGCATACCTCGGCCATCGTCACTCACCTCAAGCGAATTATCTTCATGTAAAATGACATCAATACGTGTTGCGTGCCCAGCCATTGCCTCATCAACACTGTTATCAATAACCTCTTGGCCTAAATGGTTTGGCCTTGTGGTATCTGTATACATGCCTGGGCGGCGTTTTACCGGCTCTAATCCATTAAGTACTTCAATGGCTTCGGCGTTATAATTTTGTTGAGTCATAGTTTTTATCTTTATATACGCTAATATCTGATTTTAAGAAAATCGACAATGCTTGAAAAAGCTCGCTCAAAGCCATTAAAGCTATGATCGCCGCCAAATTCAATTAACTGTTTACATTGTGAGTAATACTTTATTGCGTGCTGAAAATTTAACACTTCATCCCCTGTTTGCTGTAATAAGTACATCAGTTCAGGGTGTTTTAACTCTGTCACCGTTAATGCTTTTAACGCATCTATATGACGAGATTGTAATTGGTAATTATAATCTTGATACGGATTATAATTAGGCCCAAGTATAGGCTCTAATAATGTATATGGGGCAACGGCAGGATTAATTACCACCGCAGGAATTTGATAACGCTGCGATAAATACGTGGCAAAAAAACCACCTAGCGAGCTGCCCAATAATACGGTATTCGGTGTTAATAGTTGTTCAAGCGCTATAATAGCCTCTACAGGCTCATGATTTAAACGCGGCACACAATAATCAACATCATAGTGTGCCATAAGCTCACCAAAGCGCACAGCTTTATATGATTTTTCAGAGCTATTAAAACCGTGAATATAAATTACCCGTTTAACCATACCACGTCCGAGTGTATGTGCAGCTGTTGTTGCTCAGCATTTAAATACAGCATGCGATAAGCTGACCCTTTATTTTCTTGCTGCCAAGTCTCACTGTGTTTACTAAACTGCACGCAACTTGCAGGAGTGGCGTACACATTAAGCCCTCTAAACTGCTGTTGGTAGTCATTGTGAACATGCCCATGAAACAGCGCATCAACGCGGCCATTATTAACTAATAAATTTAATAGTTGCGGCCCATTTTCTAGCATATGTTTATCTAGGTAGCCATTAATAGGCAATGGGTTGTGATGACAAAATGCAATGTGGCGATTGCTTGAATTAACTAAGCACGCCATAATTTCATCCAAATGTGTGGCGCTAACCCACCCTGCTGGTGTATCACCTTTAGAGTTAATTAATATTAGCTCAATTCCTTGTGCCACTATGTGTTTAGCGTGTTGTATTTGTCCACCACTAATTAAATTAAGCTGTTCAATCTCATCATGGTTACCAGGCACCCAAAATACGGGGCAATCAACGTCACTATTATGAATAAGTTCTGCAAATAATAAATACGAATTAAAGCTGTGATCTTGCGTTAGGTCACCACCAAATATCAACGCATCAGGCTGCTGCTTTGCTATATCGGCCAATGCTTTAACAAAATGTTCAGCGGTATTAACGCCAAAGTATTCAGCATCTTTATCACTAAAAAGGTGGCAATCAGTTAGGTGTGCAATTCGAAGCGTAGTTTGTTCAAAATAATAAGTGTCATCAAACCAAGCCATTATTTACATCCCAATTAAGTGTTGATTGACCTCTTTCAACACACGCTACCAACCAGTCATACAAAAAAGCATTTAACTGATATTTTTCATCTTTTTGATGCATTTTTGGGTTAGGGTAACCATAAGAAGGCTTAATTCGTTGGTGGTAGTCATGATGAACAATTTCAGCCACCTTCGCATCATTGTACAAACGTACCGTTAAATACAGCGGTGCAATGCCAACGAGCATGCCATTTAACTGTTTAATAGACACATCGAGTGTGTATTTGGCACTATCATCTATGTGAATTGCAAATTCACTGTGGCCTAATTTAATTTCTCTTACATTGCCAATCACTCGATCATGAGGCAGTAATTTTAAAAGGCGTACGTAATTGTGCTCACAAAGCGTTAAATACTTTGGAAGGCTTTGAATGTACCGATTAGTGGTTAAAATTGCTGTCAAAATACCGCCATTACTATTAAAAATTAAAAACTATGCCCACTTTTTACGTATCTTATCGCGATTTAGCGCTAACCATTGCAAGCTAATTACGGTAGCGGCATTATCTATTTCACCACTATTAAGTCGCTGCTGTGCTTCGTCTACGTGCATAATATGGGTTTTAATATCTTCACCTTCGGTTTCTAACCCATAAATGCCAGTACTCATTTGGCTTAAATCGGCGTGAGCTAAATATAAGAACAAACGCTCTGTAGTACCGCCGGGGCTTGAAAGGTAAGACAGCATAAACTCAAGTTCTGTTAAATTAAGCCCTGCTTCTTCAAACGCTTCTTTTTTAACAACCGCTTCGTAATCTTCACTGTCATCGGTCATACCCGCTATACATTCTAACAGCCAAGGCGTATGTTTGCTTTTAATTGCGCCAATTCGAATTTGTTCTATGAGCAATACTTGCTCAGTCACTGGATCATAAGGTAATACCGCGACCGCATCGCCACGCTCTAAAATTTCTCGACGAATAACCTCAGACTCTCCACCTGCAAACAAGGCATGCTGAAATTGATAAAGGTTTATTTTAAAAAACCCCTTATACAAATTTTCAACCGGTTTTAATCTCACATCATCATGGGTAAATTGAGTACGACTTTTATTCGCCATGTTTTTTATTTCCTTTTTGAAAGCGTAGATACATCAACGCCTTGATTGCAAGCCCCATTAAAACGCTAAATTGAGCGAATGAGGCGTGTTAGGTATATATTCTGTTACACTTGAGAACGTTGTTTTACTAATTTTTTTTTTAGTTATTAAGTAAAACAGGTTAACATGCCTGTAGTACAAAAATTGTCTAAGGACCGAACATCACATGAAAAAGAACATCCTTGCAGCACTGGTTAGTTTATCATGCGCATTGGGCTCAACCGTAGCCAATGCTGAAGATTTACTTCAAGTTTTTGAAATCGCAACAGCCAACGATCCTACCGTTTTAAAAGCAAAAGCCCAAGCTGATGCTCAATCATACCAAAGCGATCGCGCTATGAGCGCATTATTACCGCAAATTGGTTTGACTATGGGTTATACAAAGTCTGACTCAACTTCCTTCAGACAATCTGAAGATTTATCTTCTATTAATAAAATTAATTCTGAAAGCGACGAGTTTTCTCGTGGTATTAGCTTAAGCCAAACGTTATTTGATTTAGGCGCATGGAATTCATTAGGTATAGCCGACAAACAAGCACTTCAAGCAAGCGGCCAATACGACTTTGCCAAGCAAAACCTAATTGTTCGTGTTGCTGAGGGTTATTTTAACGTACTTAGCGCTATTGATAACCTTGAATTTGTACAAGCTGAAAAACGTGCCATTGAGCGCCAACTTGAACAAACTAAACAGCGTTACGCTGTAGGTTTAACAGCTATTACCGATGTACATGAAGCACAAGCACAATTTGATAACTCAGTAGCGCAAGAGATCATTGCTAATAATGCGGTAGAAACAGCCCGTGAGCAGCTACGTGAGATCACTGGTAAGTATCACGCAAAACTTGATATGTTAAACACCAAAACGTTTTCTACTGTTAAGCCAAGTACGCCTGCAACTGATTTAGTTAAAATAGCTAAAGACAAAAATTTGAATCTGCAGGTATCAAAAATCACGGTTGATATAGCTAAAGAACAAATTGAACTCGCAAAAGCAGGTCATTATCCAAAACTAACGTTAAATGCTAGCTACGGCGACTCATTGACAGATAGCGAGTCAAATGGCGTTAGTTTTGACGATCAACCTCGTTCAGATTCTAGCTCTATTGGACTAAACTTTAGCGTACCACTTTACTCAGGTGGCGCAACGGTTGCTGCAACAGATCAAGCACGTGCATTTTACGTTGCTGCTAGCCAAGATTTTGAAACCGATTATCGTGCAGTAACTCGCTCTGTAATTACTTCTTACAATCAAGTGGTATCTGACATTGCGACATTCAAAGCGCTTGAGCAAGCGGTTATCTCAGCAGAAAGCGCATTAAAAGCCACTGAAGCGGGTTTTGAAGTAGGTACACGTACAATCGTTGATGTACTGATCAGTACGCAAAACTTGTACAATGCAAAGCGTAATCTTGCTGATGTGCGTTATCGTTATGTTGTATCAACGCTTCGCTTAAAACAAGCGACAGGAACATTAAGCCGTGAAGATTTAGTGGGTATAAACCAAGGTTTAAATACTGTTAACTAAGCAGACGACTTCATTATAAATAATCACTAAAGCCAGCTTTTTGCTGGCTTTTTGTATTTTTTAACACATAGCGTTAAACTAGGGTCTGTTGACCTTTCAAGGTTAAATTTGCAGCAGCCTGTTTGGTATTAAGGCAAGGCAGAGCCTATGTGGTGTGGTTATTCCCCATTAATAGGCGATAACGCCGCATTAATGCCAAACAGGCGCTGCCCGAAGGGTTCTGCCTAGGGGCAATTAACTCTTTGTTGCTCGGTTTTTACTTAGCCCACTAGGTTACAAACCTCGCGCCGCGATTAAATTGCCCCTAGTTTGAACAAATATTAATCCGCAAAGGTCAACAGACCCTAGCCTTTTATTTTTAGAGAAATTTTTGTGGTTAACTCATCCCCTTTTAAAGCCTCTTTTTTAGGTCCTCGTTACTGGCTAACCTGGATTGGTGTTTTGTTTTTATATCTCATTTCTTGGTTACCGCAAAAACTACAATTAGCTATGGGTAAGCAGCTAGGACGCTTGGTTCATAAATATATGAAGCGTAGAAGGCATATTGCTGAGGTTAATATTAAACGCTGTTTCCCCACAATGAGCGAAGCCGAGCAACAACAACTGGTACTTAAAAATATGGAAAATACCGGTATTGCCATGGTTGAAACCGGTATGGCTTGGTGGTGGCCACAATGGCGGGTCAAAAAAGTACTCGGGTCAATAAAAGGGCTTGAGCACTTTGAGCGCGTACAACAATCAGGAAAAGGTGTTTTATTACTTGTTCCACATATACTTCATCTTGAAATGACAAGTCGTGTAATGGGTTTGAAGTGCCAAGGTATTGGCTTTTACCGCCCGCATAACAATCCGCTTATGGAATACTTTACCACCAATGGACGTCTTCGCTCTAATGAATACATGGTTGGGAAAAAAGACGTAAAAGGATTATTAAAATCATTAAAAAATAAAAAGCTGTGTTATTACTTACCCGATCAGGATTATGGCCGTAACCGCTGTGAGTTTGTGCCTTTTTACGCAGTACCCGATACAGCAACCACCACTGGTACACTAATGTTTGCAGGTAGTAAAAACTGCGAAACAATGAGCTTAATTGCTTACAGGGATAACAACGGAAAGTATCACTTAGAAATCGTACCTGAGCTTGAAAATTTCCCAAGCGGCGATGATAAAGCCGATGTAACACGTGTTAATCAGCGCATGGAGCAATCAATAAATGCCGCCCCTGAACAATATATGTGGTTGCATAGACGTTTTAAAACACGCCCAGATAAAGACGCTCCATCTTTTTATTAAAGATGGGTTATTAAAATAACAAAGACGAGTAACAGCCATGTGGTTTTGGATTAGATATATACTTTTAGCTTTATTGTTAATTGGTGCAGCCATTTACTTTTTACTAAATGGTACATCGTCGCTCAATTATCAACAAACCACTAATGCTGCGGCTGAGGGATTATCGCGGTTTTATGCATCAATTAGAGATAGGATTACTACCGATAAAGACAATGACAAATTTGTAATTGAACTCGAAAAACCCGATCTTAGTCTCGACAGAGCGCTAAACCAACGCTCTTTTGTAGTAGAACCCATGCCTTTAAATTGGAGTGGAGAAGTAGGCCCGCGTCGCTTTCAACCTGATTCAACCTTACGTACCGTTCTTACCCAATATGCTAATAACGAAGGGGTTACATTATTATGGTACTTAGATAAGGATTACGTTGTTAAAGATCACTTTCGAATCGATAGCAGTTTTAATTCCGCTTTATACCGCGTTAGCCGCTCTATTAATGATGACTTTTCAAATGAAGTATATGCATTCTTTTGCCCTAAACAACGTGCAGCGGTAATTACCGAGCTACCGTCTGAATTTGTACGTACACACTGTTTAAAGCTAAGTAATTAACTGCGATTTATAGGCGCTCAATAATAATCGAGCGCCTATGTATTTATTCAATTTAATTCAAAAATAGCCTGCCATATCGACGTGACATTTTTAATATCTTCACTAAAATCTTCACGTTTTACGCAGCGACCCTGCTGATCTAAGCTCAACACATGATAGCGTGAGCGATAATCTATATAGGCTTTAATAAGTTGCTGTTTCTGTGTGTCTGTAATGCAACCAATTTTAGCCGCGTCCGTTAAAATTCTGACATTGTCAGAATAGTCGCATAAATGGGTAAATTCATGAGCGTACTTTAATACTAAATATTGGGTGATAAACTCAATATCGGTCATCGCCCCCACGTCTTGTTTTAAATCAAACTGCTGTTCGTTACCTTTAGCTAAATGACCACGCATTTTTTCGCGCATTTTAATTACGTCGGTCTTTAGCAGTTCAACATCACGTTTTTGACACAATATCTCGGCGCGAATTTGTGCAAAACGCGTTACTAATTCAGTTTGGCCTAAAATCAGTCTCGCTCTCACTAAAGCTTGATGCTCCCACGTCCATGCTTGGGTTTGTTGATAATGATTAAAACTCTCTAAGTTAATCGCTAATAACCCTGATGCCCCCTCTGGGCGAAGTCGAGTATCTAATTCATATAAAATACCTGAAGCAGTACGGGTATTAAATAAATGCATTAATCGTTGCGCTAGTTTTAAATAAAACTGTCTTGAGTCAATTGCTTTGTCGCCGCTGGTGTAGCTGGTACCGTCATGGTTATGCACGAACACTAAATCGAGATCAGAGTCATAACCCACCTCAAAACCGCCAGTTTTTCCATACGCAATAACGGCAAAGCCTTTATGCTCATCATCGGTATTGGGTGGCATGCCAAAACGTTTAACACAATGATACCAAGCAATATTAACAGCCTGATCAACTATTGCTTCTGCAAGTGCAGTTAAGTGATCGCTTACTTTCATTACATCAATTACGCCAGTGGCATCTGCGGCAGCAATCCGTAACTGATGAGTTTGTTTAAACTGACGTAATGCCTCCATTTGTTGTTCAAGATCGTCATGTTCAATACGTAAAAAATACTGTCTTATTTCATCTTTATATGCTGTTAATGGGGTCGGTTTGTATAGCACTGCAGGGTCGATAAGTTCATCGAGCAAAATGGGATACAATGAAATATGCTCTCCAATCCACTTACTATGGCAACAGAGCAAAACTAACTGCTTTAACGTTCCAGGGTTTTCATACAACAACTCTAAATAAGCGGTGCGCGAAATAATTTTATTTAGTATTTGGCATACCGTTGTAAACGCACTGGCAGTAGCATTAAAGTCATTTAATTGCTTGAGCAATGCAGGCATTAATTTATCAAGAATATCGCGTCCACGGTTGCCCACTTTGGCTTTAGATAGGCGCTGTTTGAAGTCATGTAATGGTGTTTGCCACTCTTCTCTTGGTTCATTCAAAAAGCTAACATCACCATGATCCCAAGTACTTATAAACGCGCCTTCACAAGTATCAAGTGGTTCGGTTTCTTCACCAATTACCTGAATAAACTCATTATGAATTTGCGCCATGACCTGTTCTATTTTTTCAATAGCTGAGTCAAAATTACCTTGCTTCAACAATACATTCAGCCGTTGCTGATTTAGCTCATCATCAGGCAGAGTTTGTGTTTGCTGATCATCAAAAATCTGTAGGTATTGCTCTACCATACGTAAATAAAGATAGTTATTTTTAAGCCCTCTGGCTTCATGCTCATCAATCACTTGGCTAAAAGTTAGCTGCTCTAATGCAGTTAATAGAGATTGTGTTTGTAAATTTGCTTCTCTGCCGCCCCTGACCATTTGCAATGCTTGAACAATAAATTCAACTTCGCGAATGCCGCCACCACCTAATTTAATATTATTTGTTAAGCGCTTACGACGCACTTCTTGGGCAATCATGAGTTTCATTTTTCTAAGCGATTCAATCACCGAAAAATCAATATAGCGGCGATAAACAAAAGGTCTCAGCAAGGTATTAAACTCCTGCCAATAACGATTAGGCGTGCCAATTAAACGCCCTTTTAACATCGCATAGCGCTCCCAATCACGCCCTTGCTCTTGGTAGTAATCTTCAATGGCATTAAAGCTCATCACCAACGGACCACTTTCACCAAATGGGCGCAGACGCATATCAACCCGAAATACTTGGCCATCCACGGTGCATTGGTTCAGGGCTGTAATTAACTTTTGGGCCACTTTAGTATAAAAAACAGATGCTTCGAGCGAGCGACGACCGCCTTGGGTTTTAACGTTGCGGGGGTATGCAAAAATAAGGTCGATATCAGATGAGTAATTTAGCTCTTGCCCTCCTAACTTCCCCATGCCTAGTACCATTAATGGTAAAGCGTTTTTATCTTCATCTAATGGTTCACCATTAGTTTTAGCAACATTATTGTAGGCCCATTGATTAGCACTATCTATCAGTTTATTGGCAAGTTCACTAATGTATTTAATGCTATCCGCAATTGAGTTTTCACAACATAAGTCTAAAAAAGCGACTTTTAGCCAGTACTTTTCACGATATTGGCGCAGTAATTGATGACACTGCTGCTCTTCGACTTCATTAATATTAAGTGTTGCAAAGGGATCTGAAATTTCTCTATTGTTAATTTCAACTTCGCATAGCAACCAAGACAACAGCGAAGGTTGAGAGCTTAAACTGCGCCAAGAAAAATCACTTAACGCTAATAAACGCACGATTTGCTGCTGGATTTGTTGTTCGGGATACAGCGTTGCAAAACGCGTTTCACCCAGTTTTTGTAATTCAATAGGAAGCTGCGTGTCGTTACTCATCAATACCCTCTTTTATCTCACCAATAACCATACTAGAATGGTTAAAAACCTATCAAGGTAAATCTATTTAGGAACACCATGTCATATTTATCATTATCTAACACTAGTTTAGTTGCGATTGCTATTAGTTTTGTGGTTATTTGTATTATTATCATCAGTTTAAGAATTATTACTCAAATAAAAGCAAAACAAGCACTTAAAGAAGAATTAGCGCAACATGATAACTTTGCAATGGGAATTAGTTTTGCTTCTGAAATATCAGTGGTGATCGCCACAATGGCATTTTTGTTCGATGAAATTAGTGTTAGCACCGCTCAATCAAATCCACTGAAAGTCATTTTGTTAATTGTGCTGTTATTTTCGTTTATAAAAATGGGACATTTAATCCACCGTAAGTGGATATTACGCCGCTTTAATGAAGAAGCAGCTATATTAAAACAAAACGTTTGTGCGGCGCTGGTTGATTCAGGCATGCTGATTGCCAACTGCATTTTAGTATTGGGTTTATATACGTGGACACACACTCAAGGCTTTAGTAATTTATTAATAGCCTCGGTAAGCTTTTTTGTTTTACAAGGCATGTTTGCCCTAGACAGTAAAATACGCGAAAACCGCTTTGCTAAAGCCAACCAAGGGGCCTCGTTGCAAAGTAACTTTGGTTTAGAAAACACCTCCATTGGTATTCGCTATGCGGGTAAATCAATAGGCTTAGCTCTTGCTGCATATGCTGGTTTATCGAGTGCGGCGTTTCAAAACGGTAAAATGGTAGAGAACTTATTTACTTTGGTAATGCATTGCGGTGTGATGTGGCTGTTACTATACTGTTTAACGTATATTATAAAAATTATTTCAATGCCAAATATAGATACCGCACTTGAAGTCGACCATCAGGATAATATTGGCATTGCCTGTATTGAATTTGCTGTATTTTGTGCTATTGGTTATTTATTAATAAGTATGTTTTCAATTTAGTACCAAACTCATTAAATTTAGCCGTTGCTAAACGTCCCTATTTAATTGTTTGGTAAATTAACAGGGACTTTAGGTATATGGCAATTAAAACAGGAAGTTATCTATTAATTGATATAGATAACGAGTTCAGTCGAGCATTTGTAAAGTATTACATAAATACTAATGATGCTGCTAAAAAAGACATCATTATAGCCGGTGCGAACACGCAAAAGCTGGTTAAAATGATGTTTGATGAACTCGTTAAAGATTATTGCTATTGCGATATTGAGAACGAAATCAGTATTTCAGAACTGGCCAGCTACCTTCACGAACACCATAATGTTCAAGGCGTATTATTCAATCAAACAGATTATTTGCTCGCTGATGATACACAGCGCTTTATTTATAATTCATTACATGAAAAGCGCTATATTATTAGTCAAACCAATCATGGCTATGACATTAACCCCATAAATGAAGAGTGCCATTCAAATCATTTGTCCTGTGATACCGATATAGCCCAAACCGCACAAGAACTAATAGAGCTTGCAGTCCCTGAATATGAAAAATAAATAATTGCACCCAAGCCTTTGCTTACTTACCATAGAGGGATATAACTTCTATGTAAAAAAAGTGATTTGCCATGCGAGTGCCTCATATTTATCAATCATCACCAATTGCCCTTAATACTCCTTTAAACCTTGACGATGATGCTGCTGGGCACATAGGTCGAGTGTTGCGCATGAAAGTGGGCGAGCAGGTTTCTATTTTTAATGGTGAAGGCGGAGAATTCCTCAGTGAAATTATTGAGGTGAGTAAAAAGAGCGTGGTTGTTATGCCACTTGAATTTAATCCTCATGACGTTGAATCACCATTAAAAATTCATTTAGGCCAGTGCGTATCCCGTGGTGACAAAATGGATTTTACCATTCAAAAGTCTGTTGAATTAGGGATCACTGAAATCACTCCTATTTTTAGCCAGCGCTGCGGCGTAAAACTAAGTGGCGACCGCTTAGAAAAAAAACACCAGCAATGGCAAAAAATAGCCATTGCCGCATCAGAGCAATCTGGGCGCAACTTTGTGCCAAAAGTACACTCACCTGTTGATTTAAAAACCTGGCTTGAACAGCAAACAGCTGCCATTAAATTAACTTTGCATCCTCGCGCCGAACACAGTATTAAAACTATTACCATTCCCGATGACGGCGTGCGCTTTTTAGTAGGGCCGGAAGGCGGATTTACTGACGATGAAATAGCACAAACAAAGCAACAAGAATTTGTAGATATTCGCTTAGGCCCGCGGGTACTTCGCACAGAAACAGCAGCGTTAACCGTTTTAAGCGCACTGCAATTACAATTTGGCGATTTAGCTAATTGAAATAACAAAAAGCACCCACATATCAAGGTTACAGTTGTAAAAAACACATAAATTAAGGCACAGCGCATGGCAATTAAGTTAGGTATTATTTCAGATCCTATTAGTGGATTTAATATTAAAAAAGACACCGGTTTTGCAATGATGATGCAAGCGCAAACCCGTGGCTACGAAATTTACTACATGGAAATGGATGATTTATCGCTGCGTCAAGGCAATGCCTACGCCACTGCAGCCAAAGCGCAGGTTTTTGATAACGCAGAAAAATGGTACCAA
Source organism: Pseudoalteromonas sp. Scap06 (assembly GCF_013394165.1). Classification (NCBI taxonomy): domain Bacteria; kingdom Pseudomonadati; phylum Pseudomonadota; class Gammaproteobacteria; order Alteromonadales; family Pseudoalteromonadaceae; genus Pseudoalteromonas; species Pseudoalteromonas sp. Scap06. The sequence continues at coordinate 2,783,590 of NZ_CP041330.1, forward strand.
CTTGAAGAAAAAACCACCATTGCGCTGGCTGATTTAGACGTTATTTTAATGCGTAAAGATCCGCCTTTTGATACTGAATATATTTACGCAACCTATATTTTAGAACGTGCTGAGCAAGCGGGTACTTTAGTTATTAATAAGCCACAGAGCTTGCGTGACGCCAATGAAAAACTTTTTACAGCTTGGTTTAGTGAGCACACACCTGATACATTAGTTACGCGCAGCCAAAAGCAAATCCGTGAATTTTTAGCCCAGCACAAGGATATTATTTTAAAACCACTGGATGGTATGGGCGGTGCTTCTATTTTTAGAGTAAAAGCAGATGATGCCAATATTGGCGTAATATGCGAAACCTTAACTGAGCATGGCAGTCGCTTTGCGATGGCGCAAAATTACATTGAAGAGATCACTCAAGGTGACAAGCGCGTATTGGTTGTTGATGGTGAAGTTATTCCTTATTGCTTAGCGCGTATCCCACAAAACGGCGAAACGCGCGGTAACTTAGCCGCCGGCGGACGTGGTGAAGCACGCCCAATTAGTGAGTCAGATCTTAAAATTGCTCAAGCAGTTGCCCCTACATTGAAAGAAAAAGGCTTAATATTTGTTGGCTTAGATATCATTGGCGATAAGTTAACTGAAATTAACGTAACAGCACCAACCTGTGTTAAAGAAATTGAGGCCGCTTACGACATTTCTATTACCGGTATTTTATTTGATGCCATAGAGAGAAAACTTAGCTAAAGCCATAGCAAACTTTAAGCGCTGACGCTTCTATAGTCATCGCTTAAAGTTGAATAAATTTTTAGTGTTAAAACATGGGACTATGCCATACTCAAGATTCAATAACTAAAGGGGTAAAAATTATGCAGTCATTAGAAAATCATTTTTTAATCGCAATGCCATCAATGCAAGACCCTTTTTTTAAACGTGCGGTCACTTATATTTGTGAACACAATGAAGAAGGCGCTATGGGACTTGTTATCAATCAACCGATTGATGTTACCGTAGGTGAGCTACTCGACAAAATTGATATTGATAACGATAAGTCGCAACATGCCGCGCAAGTGACAGTGTATGCTGGCGGGCCGGTAAAAACGGATCGTGGCTTTGTGCTACATTCACCAAAACCGGGGTATTCGGCAAGCCAAAAATTGAGCAGTGATATTATGATCACTACCTCAAAAGATGTATTAGCCACATTAACTACTGCTCAAGCACCCGAGCAATTTATAATTACCTTAGGTTACTCAGGTTGGGAGCAAGGCCAGCTAGAACAAGAGCTACTTGATAATAGCTGGTTGATTATAAAAGCCGACCCTAAAATAATTTTTGATACCCCAGTGGAAAAGCGCTGGGAAATGGCAGTCTCTATGCTTGGTTTTGATGTTAGCCAATTAAGCCCCGAAGCTGGACATGCTTAGGGTCTGTTGACCTTTGCTGATTAAAATTTGTTCAAACTAGGGGCAATTTAATCGCGGCGCGAAGTTTGTAACCTAGTGGGCTAAGTAAAAACCGAGCAACAAAGAGTAAATCGCCCCTAGGCAGAACCCTTCGGGCAGCGCCTGTTTGGCATTTATGCTGCGTTATCGCCTATTTATGGGGAATAACCACACCACAAAGGCTCTGCCTTGCCTAAATACCAAACAGACTGCTGCAAATTTAACCTTGAAAGGTTAACAGACCCTAATAACATAAAAGACAAACATGACTAAAAAAACAGTAAAACCGCAAGGTGAGCGCACCGTAATGGGATTTGATTTTGGTACTAAGAGCATTGGTATTGCAATTGGTCAAGAATTGACAGGCAGCGCCACCAGCCTAAAGGCGGTGAAAGCTCAAGATGGCATCCCTAATTGGGATGACATTGCTGTACAGGTAAAAGAGTGGCAACCTGACTTAATGGTGGTTGGCTTACCGCTTAATATGGATGGCACTTCTCAAGAGGTTACCTTTAAAGCCAAAAAGTTCGCCAACCGTTTGCATAATCATTACGGTATAGCGGTTCATACTCAAGATGAGCGCTTAACTACCGCTGATGCTAAAGCACGGTTGTTTGAACGTGGTGGTTATAAAAACTTAGGTAAAGGCAACGTAGATAATATGTCTGCGGTGATAATTCTAGAGAGCTTTTTTGAAGCCAGTTATGGCGAATAAATTGATTTAACAAAAAAAGCGCTTAAAGCGCTTTTTTTATGCGTGGATTTAGATTTGGGTCTATTAACCTTTGCGGATTAAAACTCGTTCAAGTAAGGGGCGATTTAATCATGGCGCGAGGTTTATAACCTAGCTGGCTCGATAACTGCTCCTACGTTATACTACTGGCTTATATCCATGTAGGCAGCAACGAGTTAATTGTCCTTAGGTAATATTACCTTTATCATCAAGGCCATCAATGGTTACACCTTGCAAAAAGCCTGCCCCTTGCTGCTCGTTATTACGCAGTTTTATCATTAAACGTAAATCATTTGGCGAGTCTGCATGATGAAGTGCATCGGCATAGTTAATCCGTTGCTGTCTGTAAAGCTCAAACAGCGCTTGGTCAAAGGTCTGCATGCCCATTTCAGTTGATTTGGCCATAGTTTCTTTAATACCACCAATGTTACCGTTTTTAATCAGCTCACTCACCATTGGCGTATTCAATAATACCTCTATAGCAGCAGCACGTCCCTCACCATCAGAGGTAGGGATAAGCTGCTGGGCAATAATAGCGCGTAAGTTTAATGCTAAATCATATTTAAGCTTATCGTGCTTCTCTTTTGGAACTAAGTGCATAATACGATCAATAGCTTGGTTAGCATTGTTAGCATGTAAGGTGGCAACACATAAATGACCTGTTTCTGCAAAGCTTAACGCATACTCCATAGTTTCTTGCGATCGAATTTCACCAATCAAAATAACATCAGGCGCTTGGCGTAAAGAGCTTTTTAGTGCTGACTCAAAACTTTCAGTATCTAAGCCCACTTCACGTTGAGTAATAATGCTTTTTTTATGTTCATGAACAAACTCTATTGGATCTTCTATAGTTAAAATATGCCCACGTTGATTGCGATTTCTATAACCAATAAGCGCCGCCAAAGACGTTGATTTACCGGTTCCCGTACCACCGACAAATAATACCAGTCCGCGCTTTGACATAATCACATCTGTAAGCGCTGAGGGCAATCCAAGTTCTTTTACATCAGGTATTTGGGTCACAATCCGGCGAATAACCATCCCCGCTCTATCGCGTTGCCAAAAAGCCGAAATACGAAAGCGCCCTTCGCTGGTTGCAATCGCAAAGTTACACTCTTTGGTGTTATGAAACTCTGCTTTTTGCTTTTCACTCATCGCTGATTCAACTAATTCCAGCGCTTGCTCATCGGTTAGCTTGTCATCATTAAGAGGTATCAGCTCGCCATTAATTTTAGCGCTAATAGGCAGCTGGCTTGATACAAATAGATCAGAGCCTTTTTTGTCGATCATTATTTGTAAAAAGTGATTTAGAGATAAAGTCATAATAATTCCTTAAGCGCTAAACTGCGTCTTATCTTGTGCTTTTGTATACGCCGCTGAGTGAGTGATAATGCCTCTGTTAACAAGGTTTGTTAAACATTGATCCATGGTTTGCATGCCCTGCGACGCACCGGTTTGAATCGATGAGTACATTTGAGCAATTTTATCTTCACGAATTAAGTTACGAATAGCAGGCGTTGCCAACATGATTTCGTGTGCAGCCACTCGCCCTCCACCGACCTTTTTGATCAGTGTTTGTGAGATAACCGCACGCAATGATTCCGAGAGCATAGAGCGGATCATGTCTTTTTCTTCACCAGGAAATACGTCAATAATACGGTCAATGGTTTTAGGTGCCGACGTGGTATGCAAAGTGCCAAACACTAAGTGACCAGTTTCAGCAGCAGTCATAGCAAGGCGAATAGTTTCTAGATCTCGTAGCTCACCTACCAAAATAACATCAGGGTCTTCACGCAATGCACTTCGCAAGGCATTAGAAAAACTATGTGTATCGCGGTGAACTTCACGCTGGTTAATTAAGCTGAGTTTATTATCGTGCACAAATTCGATAGGATCTTCAATGGTCAGTACATGATGATGTTTATTTTGATTTATATAGTCCACCATGGCTGCGAGTGTAGTCGACTTACCTGAGCCTGTAGGGCCGGTAACTAATACTAAGCCTCGTGGGTTATCTGAAATTTGTTTGAATATTTCCGGCGCGCCCAAATCTTCAAGTGTCAATACATCACTCGGGATAGTACGAAACACGGCAGCAGGACCACGATTAGAGTTAAAGGCATTTACACGAAAACGTGCTAAATTAGGGACTTCAAAAGAAAAATCCACTTCGAGATTTTGTTCATAGTCCTTACGCTGGTTATCGTTCATAATGTCATAAACCAGACTGCTGACTTCTTTATCTCCAAGTGCTGGTATATTAATACGTCGCACATCACCATCAACACGTATCATAGGTGACACCCCTGATGATAAGTGCAAATCTGATGCTTTATGTTGCACACTAAATGCCAATAATTCGGTGATATCCATTTATGACTCCACAACTAACTGATAAATATATGGTTACAATAGCAGAACGACTCACATCCGCCTACGCTAGAATTGCAGAGGCAGCGCAAAATGCACAGCGTAATAGTAACGAAATTACGTTACTTGCAGTATCTAAAACCAAACCCGCCTCTGATATTATGGCAGCTTATGAGCAAGGGCAACGCCAATTTGGTGAATCTTATGTTCAAGAAGCTGTAGATAAAATAGCGCAACTAGCCACATTTAGCGATATTGTTTGGCATTTCATTGGCCCTATACAGTCAAATAAAAGCGCTTTGGTGGCTGCTAATTTTGACTGGGTACAAAGCGTCGATAGACTAAAAATAGCAAAACGCTTAAACGCTCAGCGCCCACAGGAAATGCCCGCTCTTAATGTACTGATACAAGTTAATATTAGCGCAGAAGATGCTAAATCAGGCTGTACCATAGAAGAGATTGACCAACTAGCGCAATTTATAAGTCAGTGTTCACAGTTAAAATTACGCGGACTAATGGCTATTCCTGCAAAAAGTGACGATGCTAACACGCAAATTCAATATTTTGAGCAATTACAAACTTGCTTTGATAAACTACAGACCCAATATCCTCATATAGATACGTTGTCGATGGGGATGAGTAACGATGTAGAGACTGCCATAGCGGCAGGTTCAACCATGGTGAGGATCGGCACAGATATTTTTGGAACACGAACTTAAAAGGTGATAACAGACATATGTCAGATAAAAAAATCGCATTTATAGGCACAGGTAATATGAGCTACGCCATCATTGGTGGCATGGTAAAAAACGGCTTTAACGCAAACAATATTATTGCAACTAACCGCAACCAAGAAAAACTAGCCAAGGTAGCATCCGACTTTAAGGTGCAAACCACCAGTGATAATAACGAAGCTATGCGCGATGCAGATGTCATTGTTCTGTCTGTTAAACCACAAATGATGGGCGACTTGTGCCAATCATTTCAAGATTCAGGCATCGACTTTAGTGATAAATTATTTATCTCAGTCGCTGCAGGCTTAACCGTTAAACGCTTACGTGAAATGCTTGGCCAAGATGTGAAAATGGTGCGTTGTATGCCAAATACACCGTCGTTACTTGGCCGTGGTGTATCGGGCTTATATGGCGCTGGCGAAACGCAAAGCGAACATGAATTTGTACAACAAGTTTTTGAATGTACAGGTATAGTTGTGTGGGTAGAGCAAGAATCGCAAATTAACGATATCATTGCTGTGACAGGCTCATCGCCAGCTTACTTTTTCTTATTTATGGAAGCGATTGAAGAAAAAGCGAAAGCACTTGGCTTTAATGATGAAGACGCGCGTCGCTTAGTACAGCAAACAGCGCTAGGCGCAGCTGAAATGGCACTTAGCCAACCAGATATTAGCATTTCGCAACTGCGTGCAAATGTAACCTCAAAAGGCGGTACCACGCATGCAGCTGTTGAGCATTTAAAAGCGCAAGGTTTAACCCAAACTGTGGGTGATGCAATGGATGCGTGTATTGCGCGTGCAGTGCAAATGGAACAAGAACTTTAAAACCATTTTTTATTGAAGGTTATACTATGAATGCCATGCAATTTTTAATTAGCACCTTGTTTGATCTATTTTTAATGGTGGTACTACTGCGTTTTTGGCTACAGTGGGCAAAAGCCGACTTTTACAACCCGATGAGCCAATTTGTGGTCAAAGCCACTTCGTTTGCAGTTAACCCGCTGCGAAAAATCATTCCAGGGCTAGGCGGGCTTGATTTAGCCTCTTTGTTGCTGGCATTTATAGTGGCTGCGGCAAAAATAAGTACATTAATGTGGCTTATTTATAGCTCTTGGGCTATTCAACCTGTGCTTATACAGGCGCTAATAACTGTTTTAAAAGAAGGTTTAAATTTAGTCTTTTGGGTGTTAATCGTCCGCGCTATTTTAAGCTGGGTAAGCCAAGGCTATAACCCAATTGAAGCGGTATTCCATCAGCTTACTGAGCCAATGTTAAAGCCGATCCGTAAAATCTTACCTCCACTAGGAGGCTTAGACTTATCGGTATTGGTACTGATCATCGGCATTCAGTTTTTACAAATGCTGCTAATGGACCTTTTAGCTTAAGCACAACGTAATATAAAAGAGGCCTAGCGCCTCTTTTTTACATACTCAGGAGTTAACCATGCAACGTTTAATAAAGTTTTGTTTTATTGCTTGTCTCGCTTTAGCATTTAATGCACACAGCGCTCAAGAACAAGGCGCCCAATACAAAGAACTAGGCCCTTGGCAAGTTCATTACATAGCCTTTCCATCAACGTTTATTCAACCGCAAATAGCTAAAGCCTATGACCTTGAGCGTAGTGGCTATAAAGGTATTGTTAATATTTCAATATTAAAAAATAATGCAGATAAAGCCGCTCAAAAAGCGACATTACAAGGTATCGCTAAAAACTTATTAGGTAACAAGCAAACCCTTAACTTTAAAGAAGTCGTTGAAGGCGATTCAATTTATTACCTAGCACAAGTAGATTACACCAACGAAGAAATTTTACGTTTTGAAATTGAAATCCAACAAGGTAATCAGTTTCAAACATTAAAGTTTAAGCAAAAATTTTACGTAGATTAAATATGACCAACACCTTAGTACTTGCAACCGGTAACCCCGGAAAAGTGAATGAGCTGGCTAACATGCTCAGCTCACTTAATATTAATGTTGTACCGCAAAGCGACTTTAATGTCAGTGACGTAGCCGAAACAGGCACCACGTTTGTAGAAAACGCGATAATTAAAGCGCGTCATGCGGCTAAAATTACCGGACTGCCTGCTATTGCAGATGATTCAGGCTTAGAAGTGGATGGCCTGAATGGCGCGCCAGGTGTTTACTCTGCTCGTTTTGCAGGAAATAGCGCAAGCGATCAAGATAATATCGATAAATTACTGGCTGATTTAGGCAACAACCCTAATCGCAGCGCTCGCTTTTGGTGTGTGTTGGTACTAATGCGTCATGCCGACGACCCTACTCCACTTATTTGCAGTGCTAGCTGGGAGGGCGAAATTACCCTTAGCCAACACGGTAAAGGTGGCTTTGGTTACGATCCTATCTTTTTTGTACCATCAGAAAATTGTACCAGTGCAGAGCTTACAAAAGAGCAGAAGAATGCACTAAGTCACCGTGGGCAAGCACTTAATAAATTACTACAAGAGTTACAACACAAAGGCGGCCTGTGAACCTTCCTCCACTGAGTTTATATGTGCACGTGCCTTGGTGCGTGCAAAAATGCCCTTACTGCGACTTTAATAGCCACGGGCAAAAAGGTGACATCCCTGAAGCTGAATATGTACAGCACTTAATTGACGATTTAAAAGCTGATTTACACTTAGTACAAGGGCGAAAAATTCACAGTATTTTTATTGGCGGCGGCACGCCAAGCCTATTAACCGGCGCAGCATATACCCGTTTACTCAATGAAATCGATAACCTAATTGGTTTAAGCGATAACTGTGAAATAACCCTTGAAGCAAACCCGGGCACAGTCGAAACTGGCCGTTTTAAAGATTATGTAAAAGCAGGGATTAACCGTATCTCTATTGGCGTGCAAAGCATGCAAAATGATAAGTTAAAAGCCTTAGGCCGAATTCATGGTGCCGATGAAGCCTGTTATGCGGCACAACAAGCTACTGAAGCAGGGTTGAATAGCTTTAACCTTGATTTAATGCATGGTTTACCAGGGCAATCTCTCGATGACGCACTAAGTGATTTAAAACAAATTATTGCCCTGAGCCCTCCACATATTTCTTGGTATCAGCTCACCATTGAGCCTAATACACAATTTGCTTCAAAACCGCCCACGTTGCCGCAAGATGAGACCTTATGGGATATTCAAGAACAAGGCCAAGCATTATTAGCACAAGCAGGCTATCAGCAATACGAAATATCGGGGTATGCAAAACCGGGCTTTCAATGCCAACATAACTTGAATTATTGGCGGTTTGGCGATTATCTTGGTATTGGCTGTGGCGCCCATGGTAAGGTCACTGATGCGAAAACGGGGGTGATAACACGCACTGAAAAGGTTAAACATCCACGGGGCTACATGGACATTATTAAGCCCTACTTGTACAAAAGCTGGCAAGTAGAACAAGACGACTTAGCGTTTGAATTTTTTATGAATCGCTTTCGTTTAACAGAGCCATGCCCGATTGAAGACTACAGTGCACTGACTAATCAGCCATTACAAAGCCAACAAGCGGCTTTGAATAAAGCCATTAACACAGGTTTATTAATAGAAAAAGACGGCCATTGGCAAGTAAGCCTTAAAGGCCATCGCTTTTTAAATGACCTGCTAGAATTGTTCGTATAACGCTTTTGGCGTTATGCGCATGTAAAGTAAATACATGAAAAATTAAAATACCCTAATGGGTTTCTAACAACAAAAGGGAAACGAATGCGTAAACTTACTCTAATTGCTGCCACGGTAAGCGTGGCACTGCTTGCTGGTTGCCAACAAGCAACACAACAATCAACGCCAGCACCGGCGGTTCAAGCTCAACCGGTACAAAGTGAAATTGATAAAGCGAATGCTTTTTTTGAAGACACTTTTAATCGTGATGTAATGAGCAGCCCAGTTTATCAAACCTACATGGGCATCAAAAAAGATTACGATAAATGGGATGACAACAGCGAAGAAAAAGCGCTTAAAGACTTGGCGCAAACTAAAGCCGATTTGGTCACCCTCAACAGCATTAACCGTGCGCAATTAGATGCAGCGACTCAAGTAAGTTATGATTTAAAAAAACAAGATTTAGAAGCCAGCATTGCTGATTTTAAATGGCGTTACCATAACTACCCAGTAAACCAGATGTTTGGTACGCACTCTATGGTGCCGGCTTTTTTAATTAACCAGCATCAAATTAGCAACGTAAAAGAAGCCAACGATTACATTGCTCGTTTAAATGGGGTGCCAGGTGTATTTGAGCAACTTATTACCGGCTTAGAAATTCGCGCCGATAAAAACATTATTGCACCTAAATTTGTATTTCCACACGTGATTGATTCAAGCAAAAACATCATTAAAGGTGCGCCGTTTGAACAAGGTGAAGATTCTACGCTTTTAGCTGACTTTAAACGCAAGGTAAATGCATTAGAAATCGACCAAGCTGAAAAAGATGCACTTATTAGTAAAGCGACTAAAGCATTAAAAACAGCAGTTAAACCTGCTTACTCTAAGTTAATTAACTACATTGCACAGCTAGAAAAACGTGCTGATGACCGTGACGGTGCTTGGAAATTCCCTGATGGCGAAGCGTTTTACAATAACGCGCTTAAACGTACAACTACGACAGACCTTACTGCAAAAGAAATTCATGCTATTGGTCTTGCCGAAGTGTCACGTATTCATGATGAAATGCGTGCTATTAAAGATAAAGTTGGCTTTGAGGGCGACTTAAACGCTTTTATGCAGTTTATGAAAACCGACAAGCAATTCTACCTTGCTAATACTGAAGCGGGTAAAGCGCAGTACCTAAGTGAAGCTAAAGGCTTAATTGATAACATGAAAACACGCTTAGATGAGCTGTTTATTGTAAAGCCAAAAGCCGACATGATAGTAAAACGTGTTGAAGCTTTCCGTGAAAAAGCGGCAGGTAAAGCGTTTTATCAACAACCTGCGCCAGATGGTTCTCGCCCAGGTATTTACTACGCCAACCTATACGACATGGAAGCAATGCCAACTTACCAAATGGAAGCTCTAGCTTACCATGAAGGTATTCCGGGTCATCACATGCAAATTGCTATTTCACAAGAATTAGAAGGCGTGCCTAAGTTCCGTAAATTTGGTGGTTACACAGCCTACATTGAAGGTTGGGGTTTATACTCAGAGTTACTACCAAAAGAAATGGGCCTTTATGAAGACCCGTATTCAGATTTTGGTCGTTTAGCTATGGAGTTATGGCGTGCCTGTCGTCTAGTGGTTGATACCGGTATTCACGCAATGAAGTGGACTCGCCAAGAAGGTATTGATTACTACGTTAACAACACTCCTAACGCCACTTCTGACGGTGTAAAAATGGTTGAGCGTCATATTGTAATGCCATCACAAGCAACGGCTTACAAAGTAGGTATGCTGAAAATATTAGAACTACGTGAAGCAGCTAAAGAGCAACTTGGCGACAAGTTTGATATTCGTCAGTTCCACGACGTAGTGCTTAAGAATGGCCCTGTACCACTGAACGTTCTAGAAAACTTTGTTGATGAGTGGGTTGCTAGCAAACAAGCTTAATTATCAAGTAACTACTTAAACATATAAAAGGTCGCAATTGCGGCCTTTTGTTTTATAAAGCAAAAAATTAAGCTAGGATAAAGTAGGTATTCAAGGAGAACAGAATGGATCTAAGCATACAGCTACTCAATGCGCGTATTAAACAACAACAGTTTGATGAGCTTGATAACGACTTTAAAAAGCTTACTGACGCTCAAAAAGTGATGCAGCTTAATTACCTGTTTGAAAGCGCGTTACGCATGAGTATTAAATACGATTTTATGCAAAACATTGCCGTGCGAATTTTAGCGAGCAATACGCCACCAGCGCCGTTTATTGAAAAGCTAACCAGTTTAGATGCACTGAGCTTTTTTACTCCTGCGCTTAAATTAAATAAAGGCTTTATTAGTACAGATAGCCATGGCAATAACGTGTTACATAATGTGTTCAAGCACGCAGCGCCGAGTCAATTGCCTTTTAACTATGTTCGCTCGTTAATGTTATTTGAATCTAATGAAGAGTTACTGCATGCATTGGCGCAAATCAATCAGTACGGGCTCACTCCTGTGGCCAGCTATATCGTTTATGCACATAAGCCTAACATTCCGGTAAAGCATGAATTCTCAGCCTTACTGGCATTAATGGAAATAGAACAAAAACAAAATCCTAGAGCAAAATTACAATTGCTTGAGGCATTAAAAAACGACCCTCCAAGCGAAATTACCTTGCTATTAAGCGCCGCATATTTACAGCGCTCTACTGAACAAGTAGCGGCACTAATCTGATAAGTAATATTCTACGCTAGTAACCACGCGTACATTTTTAATTTGCGGTGTGTTTGAATCCCGATCGCTAATACTAAACTGCCCTTGGCGTGCGGTTTTAATTTTACCTAAAAGGGAGTTTGAATCTTTCGCAAATTTATTTGCTACTTCACGAGCTTTTTCTGTGGCTTCTTGCACCATGGCTGGCTTTATATCGTTAAGCCCAGTAAAAATATATTCAATACGAGTTTGATAGTTATCTTGCACTATGGCTATATTTTGTTTAGCTAACTGACTCACTTTACTCAGTGCGTTTTTAACTTTATCAGGGGCATTAGAGTAAACAATAATATTTGAGCTAATAACGTATCTAAACTTTTGATTGTCGTTCGCGTATTCACGCGCTTGCTTATCAATAATAGATTGAGTGCCTGTCGATATTTCCTCATCGTCAAAGCCATGTAGCTTTAAAAAGGCAATTACAGCATCATTTTTTTGCTCAACTCGCTCAACAAGCTTTTCAAGGTTGTTATCGGCGTCATTAAACTGCAGCGGCCAAATAACAGTATCAGCGACCACTTCACGCTCTGCTAAGCCTTTGACCTGAACAGTGCGCTCCATGCCTTTAATATCAAGTGCGGCTCCTTTGATGATAAAGCCCAATGCAATTAAGCCGATGCTTAAACAAACTGCTGCCATAACAACGGTTACATTCGATATTTTATTCACTTCACTCTCCTTGATTAGGGTCTGTTGACCTTTGCGGATTAAAATTTGTTCAAACTAGGGGCGATTTAATCGCGGCGCGAGGTTTGTAACCTAGTGGGCTAAGTAAAAACCGAGCAACAAAGAGTAAATCGCCCCTAGGCAGAACTCTTCGGGCAGCGCCTGTTTGGCATTTATGCTGCGTTATCGCCTATTTATGGGGAATACCACACCACATAGGCTCTGCCTTGCCTAAATACCAAACAGACAGCTGCAAGTTTAACCTTGAAAGGTCAACAGACCCTAATATCAATAATAAGCATGTTCACGCTCGAAAAAACACAATAAACAGGTTACATTGAGACAGTACAGAACGCAAAACTTAATCAGCCAAGGAAACGCAATGAGTCTAAAACGTATTAACCAGTTTTTTAACCCAAGCTCTGTTGCTGTTATTGGGGCATCAAACACCGCCACTCGCGCGGGTAATGTGGTAATGCGCAACTTACTGCAAGGTGGCTTTAAAGGGCCTATTATGCCCGTTACCCCAAATCATACAGCGGTACACGGCGTATTGGCTTACCCCAGTATTGAAGCCTTACCTAAAGTGCCTGATTTAGCCGTTATCTGTACCAATAAAAACACCTTAATGAAAATTATTGAGCAGCTAGGTACGCTTGGCTGTCATAGTGCCATTATTATTGCGGATGGTTTAACTACAGCTCAAAAACAGGCACTCAAAGAGAGCGCAGCTAAGCATAAAGTCACCCTGCTTGGCTCAAATTGTTTAGGGTTGCTTATTCCGCATATAGGCTTAAATGCAAGCTTTTCTCATACTGTTGCCACACCAGGTAAACTGGCTTTTGTATCGCAATCTGCAGCAGTTTGCTCAACTATTCTTGATTGGGCAAAAAATAAAGAAATTGGCTTTTCATACTTTGTATCTATGGGGGATTGTTTAGATATTGAGTTTGACGAAATACTCGACTTTTTAGGTCGTGATGCTAAAACCAAAGCCATCTTACTGTACATCGATAATATTGATGATATCCGCAGCTTTATTTCTGCCGCTCGAGCAGCCGCATTTTCTAAACCTGTTATTGCTATTAAAACTGGCAGAACCAGCGCAGGGGCTCTCGCCGCTGAAATACACACCGGCGGAAAACAAAGCTCAGATGCGGTATATGATGCCATGTTTCAACGTGCGGGTATGCTAAGAGTAAACGACTTACGTGAGCTCTTTGCCGCCACCCAAACCTTGGCAATGCATCCTAAGTTACTGCAAGTAGAGCAACTTACCATATTAACCAATGGTGGCGGCCCTGGAGTGATGGCGGTTGATGAACTCATTCAAAGCTCAGGAAAACTTGCTCAGCTCAGTGATGAAACTCGCGAAGCACTTAATAAAGTGATCCCGCATTCAGACACCGCTGCCAATCCGGTCGATATATTTGGCGATTCTGCGCCAGTGCGTTATAAGCATGCGTTAGAAATATTACTAAATGCTAAAGAAGTTAAAAACTTACTGATCATCCACACTCCATCGGCTTTGGCCCCAAGTGAAAATTACGCTCAGGTTATTGTTGAGGCGCTAAATAAATTACCGAAAATGGCACGCCCGTATGTAATTACTAATTTTATGGGTGAAGATGCTGCTTTTGCTGCAAGACGCATCTGCGCTAATAACGCCATCCCTACCTATCGTACCCCAGAAGGGGCGGTAGGCGCCTTTATGCACTTAGTAAGCTACCGTCGTAACCAAAAGCATTTAACTCAAACGCCAGAATCAAATACTGACGATGCCACTATTAATAAAGCAGCAGCGAAAGCGACTATAAAAGAGTTTTTAAATGATGAACAACATTACTTATCAACCCATCAAGCAAGTCATATTTTAAGTAGTTACGGCATTGACTGTATTCAAACTGAAGTTGCCTACACTCCAACCGAAGCCAAAGAGCAAGCAATAGAGCTGGGCTTTCCAGTGGCATTGAAATTGATTAGCCCCAGTATTCCCTCTAAGTCTGAAGTCGGCGGTGTCGTACTAAACCTCAATGATGCACAAGAGGTAGAGCAAACCGCATTTGCCATGCTGTTAAGAATAAAGAACACCTACCCTGATGCCATAATTGATGGTTTTTCATTACAGAAAATGGCACCTCGAGCGGGAGCTAACGAGCTGCGTATAGCCATTAAAACAGAGCCTAATTTTGGGCCGGTTATTTTATTAGGTGAAGCCGGTACAGGGCTTGAATATGCACAAGCCGCAGTCGCTTTGCCACCACTGAATATGAACCTAGCTAAATATTTAATTGCCGCCGCCCATGATAAAGGCGTACTTAAAGATCGTGTTCTGCCAGAAAAAGTAGATAAATATCGTTTGTGTTCACTACTAACTCGAATTTCTCAATTGGTGGTTGATCAACCGGACATCACCTCATTAGAACTTAATCCTATTTTAGCAAGTAATGGCCAGTTTTTAGTGCTTGATGCCACCATGAATTTGAATCAGTATCAGGCTCAAGCACATCGAAAACGTTTATCTATTCGTCCTTACCCTATTGAACTAGTTGAACAAGTCACTTTAAAAAATAATACCTTCGCAACGCTCAGACCAATCAAACCTGAAGATGAGCAAGCACATCAAGCGTTTGACCAGTCATTAACCAAAGAAGATAGGTATAAACGCTTTTTTGGTGAGTTACCACAATTTAACCACGATCAACTCGCGAAAATGACGCAAATTGATTACGACCGCGAAATGGCGTTTATTGTTACCCAAACACAAGACGAGCAACAGCACACCCTAGGGGTTTCACGAGTGATTATGGACCCAGATAACTTACAAGCAGAGTTTGCTATTGTAGTACGTTCTGATTGCCAAGGGCTTGGATTAGGACGTATTTTAATGAATGCAGCAATTTCTCATTGTAAGCGCCAAGGGGTAAAAACCGTTGAGGGGATCACCCTACCTGAAAACACTGGCATGATTGAGCTGGCTCGTAAACTCGGATTTAAAATTAGTCGTGATTTTGAAGAAGGCAGTATCAATATGTTACTCACATTATAATAATTATTATGCAGAAACTTAGACAAACCATCAACCAAGTATTTGAGTCTTCAGGTAAGTACCAACGGGCCGGTCACTTTTTAGATGCCCTACTAATCACTATTATTATGATAAATGTGGTGGCCATCGTACTCGAATCAGTGCACAGCATTGCCACTGCGTACTACAACGAATTTTTAATGTTAGAGCTGGTATCGGTTGCCATATTTAGTGCTGAATACCTAATACGTGCTTGGACCTGTGTAGATAGAGTAAAATACGCCTCTATGGATTGCTCCAATACACAAAAGCGGATCCGCTATATTTTATCACCACTGGCTATCATCGATTTAATCGCCATTTTGCCAAGTCTATTAATGTTTTTCTTTGCTTTAGACTTACGTTTTTTACGCGTACTACGTTTATTAAGAGTATTTAAGCTCACTCGTTATTCACGGGCTATGCAGCTGTTATTACAGGCATTTATTGATGAATCAAGTTCATTATTGGCTGCATTTTTTATTATGGCAGTAGTACTTATTTTAGCTTCATGCGGTATTTATTTATTAGAACATGACATTCAACCAGACAAGTTCGGCTCAATTCCAGCCGCTATGTGGTGGGCAATGGCAACACTAACTACAGTTGGGTATGGTGATGTTGTGCCAATAACACCGATTGGTAAGCTGTTTGGTGGTGTCATCACTCTAGTAAGCATGGGCATGGTGGCTATACCCACTGGTTTATTAGCGTCGAGCTTTTCAGAGCAAGTTCGTAAACGTCGTCAGTTATTTGAAGATGCCACCCATGAGCAAATAACCGACGGTAAACTCTCCGACGAGCAATTACATCACCTAGAAGATCTTCGCTACAAACTCGGGTTAAGTAAGTTAGAAGCTAATAAAGCAATAAAAGCGGAACTTAATAAACGCAGCTCACATTTATTTTGTCGCCATTGTGGTAAGCGCCCTTAATAACACATACACAAAGCAGAGGCGCTTTAAGCTTGTGAAAATACAGGCTGCCAATCGCGTTCAATGAGCTCAAGCACTTGCTCTTTAGGCACCGCTTTACTGAACAAATAACCTTGAAAGTAGCTGCAACCTTGAGCTTTTAAGAAGGCCAGTTGATGTGCGCTTTCAACCCCTTCAGCAATACACTCTTTACCTAAACTGCTGGCTAAAGTCAGCGTGGATTGGATAATCGCTTCATTATCCGAATCAATACCAATATCTTGCACAAAACTACGATCAATTTTTAATACATCAATGGGGAAGCGCTTTAAATACGTTAATGAAGCATAACCCGTTCCAAAGTCATCCATGTATAATTTACACCCGAGCTGCTTTAGTGCATCCATATTTTTAAGCGCATACTCTGAGTCTCTCATTAAAATAGACTCCGTTATTTCAAATACAATGGCCTCAGGCGGTAGTGCCGCATTACTCAATGCCTGGCGAATTTCAGGTATAAGCTCAGCAAACTCAAAATCAAGTGCTGATAAATTAATTGATAAATATAAATCGGGATTCACCTTGCGCCAACGCACCAACTGTACAAGTGCTCTTTTAAATGTTTGCAGCATAATTTTGGTAATTAAACCAATATTTTCAGCCACATTTGCAAACTCTTGCGTACTAGCTAGCTGATTTTCAGGCCAGCGTAATAACACCTCAAAGCCTACCGTTCTTTGTGTAGATGTACTAATTATAGGTTGATAGTAATTACAAAACTCGTGCTCATGATACGCTTTGATCAATTGCGACTCTAAATGCAGCGCCCTTTCAATTTTTTGATTCATTTCTTGTTTGTAAAACTTGTAACCACCTTCTAAACCATCTTTAGCATAATAGAGCGCCACATTTGATGCTTTTAACAGCGCTTTATAATGCGTCGCGTCATCGGGGAAAAGCGCCACCCCAATACTTAGATGAACCTTCACACTTTGGTTATTCATAGCAATGTCTTTACTCACACAATCCATAAGCTTGGTGCATATAAGTAATACTTCTTCTATTTGTTGAATATCTTCAACTAAAATAACAAATTCACCACCACTTAAACGCGCTACGCTATCACAGGGACGCAATGCTATTTTTAAACGATTTGCCACCAGCTTAATGATCTCATCAGCGCTTTCTGTCCCAAATGAGTCATTAAAGTATTTAAAGCGTTTTATATTTACGTGTATTAAAGCGACTTTACTGTGATGGCGACGCGCTTGATCTATGGCATGCATAGCTCGGTCGTTAAACAGAGTTCTGTTTGGCAAACCCGTTAATGAATCGTAATTAGTTAATAAATGTAGCTCATTCTCAGCTGACTTTTGGGCATGAATATCCGTTAAAATAACCACATAACTGCTTAATCTTTGGCTTTCATCCGCTACAGCGCTTATTTTTACTAACACATGGCGCTGTTCCTTATTAGCCAATACCACAGTATCTTCACATGAGAAATGCTCACCTACTTCAAGTTTTTGCATAATGCGTAAATAATCAAAATAGCTACTGCGAGTCATACCTAAATTAAGTGAGCGAGTTGAACGAGGCTCTGCCGATAAAGCAAAAGCCGCTTGTAGCGACTTATTTGAAGCACGTATATTAAAGTTTTTATCTAAAATAAACACCCAATCTCGAGTCTGCTCAAACGCGGCAGTAAATAGTCGAGCGTGTTCTTCAAATGCCATCTCGCGTGTCATATTGGTATACGTACCCGCTACTTTTTGCGGAGTTGTTTCATTCCATTCAACCACTTTGCCAAAGTCTTTGTACCAGCGCCAATGACCTTTGGCATGACGCAATCGGTAAGTACAGTTAAAATATCCTTTGTCAGTTGATAAAAATTCTAACCACTCTAACCTAAAAATAGCACGCTCTTGTGGGTGAACTTTATCTAAGTAGTCATCTAAACTGACTGAGTCTTCCGCATAACCTAATTCGTTGACTAACCTTGGCTGATAAATATTTAACTGATTTGCTTGCCAATCCCATACCCCCGATTCACTCCCCTCTAGCGCAAGCTTTAAGCGCGCCTCGCTATCTTGGCTTTCTTTGTGTGCAGCTAATAAAATACGCTGTATTTTGTTACGTCTCATCACCCATGCAGTCACTACAGTGATCAACAAAATAGCATAAAGTGCTAAAAAGTAAGGGGCCCGCCATAACGGGTATTTCACTTTAATATTTAACGTTGCTGGCGGAGTATACTCACCCGTCAACGGATCCTTTGCCCAGACTTTTAACTGGTAGCTACCGGGGTTTAATTTAGGAAACACCACGCGATTATTACGGGTATAACTTTTTTTACCTTTATCGAGCTGATATTCATAAATAATACGTTCTTGAAAACTGAATGACATCGCTGAGAACGCAATTTCAAGCCCTATATCATCATGATTTAAAGTAATATTTTTTAATGGCTGTTGTAAGTTAATCGACAAGTCTCGAGACATTAAATTAATGCGAGTAATGTTGACATGTTCTAACAAACCTTGGCTATTTTTATTCTCTTTGGGATCAAAATAGGTAAAGCCTTTAAGGCTACCATAGGCAATTCGTCCATCATTTAATTTTGCCATAGCACCACTATTAAATTCAGCAGAAAGCACCCCGTCTGATGTAGTAAACTGCTGAAAATGAATAGTGTTAGGGTTTAGTCGCCATATTCCTTTATGACTACTCATCCAAATCATTCCCTCTTCATCTAGCACCATATCGTATAATAGTGTGCCTAATTTATTTTTATCTAAATCAATGGTATGCACTAATTCATAGCTGCTGGCATCAATTCCAATCAAACCAAAGTTAGATAAAGAGAGCCATAGAATCCCTTGCCTGTCTTCAACATACGAAAGAATTCTCACTGCAACATTGTCATGATGTTTGGGTACTTTATAAAGGGTATTTAAACTGAGCTCATCAGGATTAAACTGGTATAACACCCCACCACTAAAAAATAGCGGCCACTTTGGCTGAGAGGGCAATGGCGCTAAAAAGCCATGTGCTAAGAACGGGTCAAATTGGGAAAACTCGCCTTTTAATGGGGTTAAAATCAGGCTATCAATATTATATTTAAACATGCCATGATCAGGGTGAACAAAATATAAATCACCATTTTCTAACAAGGCAATACCATGCATCCAGTCGTTTAAAAATATTTGGTTCTTGGGGCTGGCAGTTTTAGGTTGAGTAAGCTGCTGGGTTTGGGGGTCAAAAATAAACAGCCCTCGGTTTGTTTGTAACCAAAGTTTATTTTTGTAAGGCATAATTTTGAAAATAGTAAATTCTGTGGTTAGTAAATCAACTTTATAATCTTTTAAATACACCGTTGAGGTGTTATTTTTTATATCAACCGCAGTTAAACCATTATGGGTACCTAACCATAACTTATCTTGGAATTGTTTAATTGCCCAGACTGAGTGATGCGAAAATCCATCCCCTCCCAGAGCATTTCCCTCTACATTATAAAACTTATAGTTGTCTCCCGATAAATAAAAAGCACCATCAGTTTTAGTCGCAAGCCACATACCGCCTGATTTATCTTTTACCATATCAATAATGCTGGTATCGGCAAGGGTGTATTTACTTTGTTGAATACGTTTATTTTTAACCACCGTTTTGGTGGTCAAATTAAAGCTGAGCAGACCTTTGTCTGTTGCTAAATCAAGAACCCCCTGCTGATTATCTATATCCCAAACATTTAAATCAGCCAGCAGCTTTTCATTTGTAAATGACTGCTCATTATTATTAAACAATGCCTCTATATTGCTAATATCAACAGCGTATAAACCTTTAACAGCCCCAACCAATAACTGATTACTATCACCCAGTGCAAATGACTTCACATTGTTTTGATAGATGTGTACATCGGTTTCGCTTAAATGCTCTAGAGGGCGTACTTGTTGCGTTGCAATATTAAATACATAAGCACCGTCTGTACTGCCAATAAAGATATAGCCATTGTAATGAAACAAGGTACGTACAAATGCATTTTCAAATTGCTCAGGCAGCTTAAATAAAGGAGTAATAGAGCCACTGGCTATATCAAGTTTTGCAAACACTCGCCCTTGTCCAATCCACAAGGATTTATCATCTGTGGCCAACATAGTAAAAACAGACTGCTGAAGAATTTGCTCTTCTGTCACTGGCTTTTTTAGATACTGCTGATAGGTATTTGTTTGCGGGTCATACCTGAAAAGCCCCGCTAACAAGGAAGCAATCCAAATTTGTCCTTCTGGATCTTGGTATATGCGATCAATAATGGTCTCTTCTAACTCACCATTTGGGCCATTAATTGGAATAACCTGATAGCCGTCGTAGCGATTTAACCCTCCTTCAGTAGAGAGCCATAAATAGCCATTATTATCAATAAGCATAGTATTAACGTAGCTTTGAGATAACCCTTCGCTCGGGGATAGCCTTTTTACTTGCGCTGTTGCAGCGAGGCTTATGAGCATAAATAGCACAAACATGGCTGTGATAAACCTATTAATACAGATGCCCATGTGTTTCCTATGCTGATTTAGGGTTGCTGATATTTCAATGCAATAATATTGCGGTGCTTGTATGCATCAAATAGCGTTAATAACTCAGGAGTATATGTTAACACCTGGTTAAAACCAAGTGCCTGATAAAAATCAGTAATATGTTGGTAAGCGAATGTGTAAACAACGTCGGTTTGCTGATTTAAAAGCGTGCTTAACAGCTTTGTTGCAACACCAGTTGAGCGGTATTCAGGGGCCACAAAAACAGTCGATAAAAATAAAAAAGTCGGTTTATGTTGTAAGCGGCACGCCGCAATCATCGTGTGGTTATCGTAAGCGACCCACAGTTGGTCTTGTTTATTTGCGCGACCGCGAACTTTATGTAAGGTATAAAACTTATTTATTAAGGGCGTTTTAACTGGTTCTAATTGTTTTATAACAACCATAGCAAGTAAACTCTAACTTAGCATAAGTGCCAAATATTGCTCAAACTTTTGCTTTAAAAAACCTTGCTCCGCAACAGGACGACTATGCAGGGTGTCGTAAACTTGTTCACGCGTTTTCTTGCCACGCTTAATTTGATATGCCCAAAATGAAGCTTCGTAGTCTAACTGAATTTGATACTTTTGCTCTCGTGGTAAATCACACAGGTTATAACTCATATTACCCCTTTCACTGGCCCGATAAAACTTAGATTATACGTTTAAACTTATAATAAACTAACTCTATAGCGAATAAAAAGAATCTGCCGTAAATAATCTAAGGGGATCAATAATTGTTAAAGATAGACTTTGCTAGATTATGACTAGAAACTGGGCAAAACACAGCCAATTTGTTATTATACCCACCTACTCATTTGCCTCTAATAGACTGGAAATACTGACGTGTTTAAATACTCTAAAGGACTACTTGTATTAATAGGTTTAGTTTTTAGCAATCCGTCATTTGGCCATAGTTACAGCTATACATTTAATCGCCCGCAGAACACCCAGCAAGCAAATTATACTATTGAGCTATTACAATTAGCGTATGCAGATATAGGCTTTAAATTAAATATTATCGATTTTAATCGCCAGAATGCATTATTTGCGGCAAATAATGGCATGTTAGATGGGCAGCTTGCTCGTGATATTAGTATTGAAAGTGCTTACAAAAACTTAATTCGAGTTAATTACCCGTTATTTAAATTTAGTCTTGAGCTTTATAAGCACTGTGAACCCAGCTCTACTAAAACAATGGATAGCGTTGCTATTATAGCCAGCTACCCTGTGCAACAACGATATTTAGACAGTATTGATTTTCAAGGCGAGGTTATTGAAGTAAAAAATAATACCACTCAATTAAATTTACTGATCCAGCAAAAAGTAGAAGCTGCATTACTGATTGATTTTGCGATGGCCAATAAAACTATTCCTCCTGCTTTAGGTTGCTATGAAAAACAAGTGGTTGCTACCTACCCGCTTTATCATTATTTACATAATAGCCATGCGAGTATTGCTTTGCAGCTTGAGACTACACTTAAGAAATTACACAACAATGGCACGGTAGCTAAACTCAGGTCAAAGTACAAACTACAATTTTAAAAATCAAAGCCTTGCTGCCGTGTTGGCGAAGCGGTTTGCTCAGCTTTATTTTTTTGCTGTAAATAACGTTTATAGCGTTGTTGGCATAGGCTCAATACTTTCTTTTTTTGGGCATTGGTTAACGAATTCCACGAAAATCGCTCATCACGACTGCGATAACATCCTTTGCAGTAGCCTCGATTATTAACCAAGCAAATACCTTTACAAGGGCTAGGAATATCAAATATTTCAATTTGTTGCATCAAACCCTCCAGTCTAAAAAAGCATAGCTTGAGTATAGCGCTATTTTTGTGCAAAAAAAAAGCAGCCAATTAATTGCTGCTTTTATCTTAGCTGTTAATTAATGTTCACAGCTTTGTTCATCTACTTGTGTTTTTCTATGATACGGTTTGGCGTACATCGCTAGTACCAAAGATCTTAATTCTTCTGGCACTTTTGCTAAACGCTCTGCAAATTGTGCTGCATCATTTTTATTTATAACCGCTTCAGTACAACCACCCGCAATATAATTGCCTGGGTGCAAATAAAACGAATCAATTATTTGCTTATCAATGGTTTTTGCCAATTCATCGGCACTATCGCAATCTGACTGAATAGGCTGGCCAAACGATAAGTGCACATGCCCTTTGGCTGAACTAAAACCTTCAACAATGCTAGCAATATCTTCACCCGCCGATTTCACATATTTACCATGATGCTGTTTATGGTAAAGCTCTTTTGCCTTAGCTATTGCACAGGGTTCATATTGGTAAGATATTGCAACCGGCACCACTTTTAGTTCTTTAATGTATTCGCCAAATTCTTTCTTTTGTTTACGTCCATTTAGTTGCAGCATTTTTAATAGTGCGGGATCGGTTTGATCTACACCATCTTTGGCACGGCCTTCTTTTTGAGCAATCCAAATAGAATGCCCACTGCTGAGTGAGTCATAAATATAAGCCGATAATTGAGTCAGCGCTTTTAACATCTCCTTTGGAGCTTTAGCTGAGCGTTTTACAATAAAACTTTTATTTAAACGCATAAGCTCTGTAATGTATGGGATTTGCAGTAAGTTATCACCAATCGCAATTCTCACGGTTTTCATTTTATGCTGAAAAAGGCCCCAATTAACCAATGCAGGATCGAGTACAATGTCTCTGTGGTTTGAAACAAAAAGATAGGCTTGATCAGGGTCTAACGCCTCTAAGCCCGAAAAAGTAACGTTTGATGTGGTGCGGTTTACTAATTTATTTAAGTAATGTGCAACTTCATTTTGTACATCTTCAACTGTTTTAACTTTGCCCCATTTTTTACGCAACTGATGCTTTATTATAGCGCGTGCTAAAAACCCAACTGCGGATATAAAGCGTGGCAAATTATACTTTGCTATCACATCAAGAAACGCATTATCGTTAATTAATCGCGTTAATGAGGCGGCAACTTCATCGTCATTGTAAGGTCTTATATCTGCGTACTTATCTTCTAGTTCTATCATTTACTGCATCTACAAAGTTAAAAACGGCGCGCGAAAACGCCCCGTTATGTCTGATTTTGATTATAACTCAAGCAAAAATACGAAACTAGCAATACTAAAGTTCGATTTACTGAGTTTTCATAGCGTTATAGTTTAGTACTGAGCATCATTGCCAGATTAACCGCTCATGTGTATAAACTATAGCTATTAATTATTAATTCAAATGGATAGACCTTACTAATAGCACTTTGTTCAAGTTAACTTAGCAAGGCAGTTGGTCATAATAACATGCAAGTTAACCCTCAGTGGGCAGACCACATTTAAATATGACTTTACTCCTGTTAATGTGAACACAATAAGCTAAGTCTAAATAAATCTATAACATTCAATTAAATAATGATCTTTTTATCTGCGTACAGAGGTTACTCCCTCTCTAACACATACACATATTAGGACACACCGTGAATATAACAATTCTTGATAACGCAACACTGGCAAACACGTCACTGGATGGTATTTCAGCACTTGGAGAGCTCACAGTGCATCAGCTAACTAGCCCTGAGCAAGTATTAGCGCATAGCCAAAATGCAGAAGTTTTAATCACCAACAAAGTGGTGATTAATCGTGACACTATGATGCAATTAAAATCATTAAAGCTCATTTGTGTTAGTGCAACGGGTACCAATAATGTTGATTTAAATGCCGCGAAAGACTTAGGTATAGCAGTTACTAATGTTGCCGGTTATTCGACCCCTTCTGTTGTTCAGCATACCTTTTCGTTGATCACTAACTTATTAGGTAATACTCACCGCTATCAAGCAGATTGTCAGCAAGGCGCGTGGCAAAAAAGTGAGATGTTTTGTCGACTGGATTACAACTTTAATGACATCCAGGACAAAACATTAGCCATTATTGGTGGTGGCACTTTAGGTAATGCAGTATCTAAAGTGGCTGAAGCGTTTGGCGCCAATGTAATTATTGCAGAGCGTAAAGGCGCGGCGTGTCGCAACGGACGCACCCCGTTTGAAACAGCAATAAAAACAGCGGATATTATTAGCGTTCACTGCCCACTTAATGATGAAACGCGCGACTTAATTACACTTAATGAATTAAAAATGATGAAGCCAACTGCGCTAATTATTAATACCGCACGCGGTGGGATTATCAATGAAGCTGACTTAGTAGAAGCATTAAAAGCCAATATTATTGCCGGTGCGGGCGTTGATGTACTTACCAAAGAGCCCGCTGAGCTGACCAATCCTCTGGCTAATTATACGGGTGATAACTTACTACTTACACCACATATAGCGTGGGCGAGCACTGAATCTATCGTGCGTTTAGTAAAAGAAGTGAGTTTAAATATTACAGCATTTAGTCTACACGAGTCGCGTAACCGCTTGGTTTAATGCCATAAAAGTAACTTAGTCAAAATTACTAAAAAGTGGCTTTTTAGATTTATATTTTAAAAAAGCCACCACCCCACCAAACATAATAAAAACAAGCCATTGATTTTTAAGAGTTTAAAAACTGGCCTAGTCTTTGCTATATTGTCTTTAATTAATCATCTAGGGTAATAAAAAATGAAAAAAACACTTTTAATCGCTGCACTTACCGCTCCTTTTTTAACGGGTTGTGTAATCGCTGTATCAGATGGCGAAGCAGAGGGTCACTGGGCAGGTAATAGCTCTTCAAGTTGGCAAGCAACACATAAAAACAATCGTGAAATCATTTCAGGCTTGGCAATGGATAGCTCGTATCAGTCGGTGTTAAACCAACTAAAAACACCTAACTTCACTGAATTGTTAAAAAAACAGGATGATGTTTACCAAGTCTTGTTCTACGCAACGCACAGCATTCATTCAGATGGGAAAATGACCAAAGATGAATGCACACCGCTCGTTTTCAAAAATGATAAATTAGTGGGTATTGGTAGCTCAGCGTTATTGATGCTAACAAATTAAGCTCTCGAAAATACTATTGGGCGCTAATTTGATTGCGCCCTGACTTTTTAGCATTATATAAACCTGAGTCAGCCTCTTCTAATAACGCTTTCTCGGTGTATGCTTGACTGCTCTCACTTGAGGCAATTCCAATACTAATAGTAATGTGTGAAGCATTTAAAGATGCGTTGTGTTCTATATTCAAGTCATTAATAGCTTTGCGTAATTTATTAGCAAACGCAATAGCGCCTTGCTGATTGGTTTCTGGTAATACTGCAACAAACTCTTCACCACCATAACGGGCAACAAAATCACTGCCACGTTCACATTGCGCCACTAATGTTTGCGCCACTGCTTTTAAACACTCATCGCCAGCACGATGACCGTAGTAGTCGTTATAGCGCTTAAAGTGATCAATATCGATAAGCAGTACACACATGGAGGAATTATTACGCTTACTTCTTCGCCACTCTCGTTCTAAGTTTTCATCTAAATAACGTCTGTTAGGTATTTCTGTTAAACCATCAATAGACGCAAGCATTTCTAATAAATCGTTTTTTTGCTTAATGAGTAATTGATTACGCACACGCACTTTAACAATAGAGGCATAAAATGGCTTAACAATGTAATCCATTGCGCCTAACTCTAAGCCTTTTGCTTCGTCTTCATGAGAGCTATTCGCTGAGATAAAAATAATGGGGATTGTATGGCTTAGGCTGCTTTCTTTAAGCTCCACCAGCACGTCGTAACCATTCATGCCTGGCATAATAATGTCTAAAATAATTAAGTCTACTTGTGTGTGCTTAACAAATACCAACGCCTCTTCACCACTAGCCACTAAGTAAACCTCATGCTCGTCACTTAGGGTTTTTTCTAAAATGATTCGGTTAAGCGCATCGTCATCTACAATTAATATTTTTGCTTTATTTATCATTGCTTACATCTAAACTTTTTATATAAATTTGCACTTGCTCTAACTGTATTATTAATTCTTTAATTGCAGCTGCGGCGTGCTCGCCGCCCGCTTTTAATACCTGCTCAGTGTGTTGAGCACACAATAATAATCGGTTAAAACCTAAATTTCCTGCTATCCCTTTTAAACTATGCACTAAGCGTACCATTTCAATACTAGGGTTGTTGTTTTGAAGCTCAGCTGAATATGACTCACTTAATGTCGCTAACTTGTCTAACATACTGTGCAGTACAGAGTGATCATCGTCAAACTGAGACAAAGCAAAGGCTTTATCGAAAAAACATGGCGTAGCGATGCCAAGGCTTGCGATTGCTGTAAATAAAACTGGCGCAACCACAGGCTTAGTTAAATGTTTATTCATCCCACCATTGAGTGAGCGCGAAATGTCGGCTGGTTCACTATGCGCGGTTAATGCAAAAATAGGTAATTGCTGAGCGTCAAACTGTTGGCGTATTATTTCAGTCGCTTGATAGCCATCAATTTTGGGCATTTGAATATCCATTAAGACTAAGTCGGGGCGTAAGCTACTTACCAATTCAATCCCTTTTTGCGGGTCATTGATCGTAACAACATTTACTCCAGCTTGACTCAAAATACTGCTAATAATATCGAGGTTCAATGGATTATCGTCTATCGCTAACACTAATATTCCTGAGACTGTATCACGCGGTTTTTGTGCTTTGTTTTCAATTGCCTTCACTATTTTTTGCGAGCTCAAATTAAGTAATCGCTGTGCAAGTGCGCTTGAGGGTAAGAACTGGGTAATAAGGGAATCATTTATTGGTGGCTGTTCGTCTTGATTATCTGTAATAACAACAATCGAAATAGCAGCTGTACGCAGTGTTGCTTTTATTTTTGGTGTTAAAAAGGCCGACAGCTCACACGCATCAATGATTATTGTGTGCGCTTGCAGCAAATATTCTGGTTCAGCGATTACCCTATTAAGCGTTTGGTTATTAATAACAGGATACGCTTTAATTACTTGATTAAGTAACGTACTTTTAGCGCTAGTAATTACTAATAACTTATTTTCATCACGAGTAACTTTGTTGGTATCGGTCGCTAAATCGAGCGTAAAGTAAAAATAGCAACCTTGTCCTTTATCGCTATCAAGTGAAATTTCCCCGCCCATTAATGCCACACTGTGTTTTACTATTGCCAGCCCTAAACCTACTCCTTGATGCTGACGAGTGGATGACTCATCGCCTTGGGTGAAGGCATCAAATAAACGGCGTTGATCGGCTTGAGCAATCCCCTCACCTGTATCTATAACCCCAAAACAGATACGCTGCAACTCATTACGGCTACTTGGCTGTAACTGCATTTTTAATGTCACGTTGCCTGTAGGAGTAAATTTAACAGCATTGGTTAATAAGTTACCTAACACTTGTTGCAAACGAATGGAGTCGCCAACTAAAAAAGGGGAAATATGTGGGTCAATATCAACTTTTAGCTGTATCTGCTTTGCTTGGCATAAAGGCAAAATTAAGCTTTCGCAGGTATCAATCAAATCAACTAGGCATAAAGGCGCTAATTGCAGCGTTGCTTCATTACTTTCAACACGCGCAAAATCAAGCATACTATTAAGCATTTGTAATAAATTATTGGCTGCATACGTCGCTTGGCTGGTCAGTTGCACTTGTCGCTGCGTTAATCCATGCTCTACTAACATGTCTAATAGCCCTAGTATGGCATTGAGAGGAGTACGTATTTCGTGGCTCAAATTAGCAATAAAGCGACTTTTAGCCAAGGTGGCTCGCTCTGCATCATCTTTGGCTTTCGTAAGCTCAGTAACATCTTGAATATGAATAACATAATATAGCGGCTGAGCATTCTCATTCCAAATTAATGACATACTCAACTGCAACCAAGCATTTAATTGAGTGTGCGCAAAAGTTAAATGAAACACCTGTTTTTTGTTGTGCAGTAGTTGCTGCAGCAAGGCTTCGAGTTCTTGCCACTGCGTGTCACTAAATAGTGTATCAAACGGGGTATCTGTTAATTGATGATGTTTGGTAAACAGTTTTCGCGCGGCTTTATTAACCTGTAAAATAGCGTACTCAAGTGAAAGTAAAAACACCCCATTAGCAGCAAATTCAATGGCACTTCTAAATTTAGATTCCGACTCTTTTAATGCATATAGAGTATGTTGCTGCGCAGTAATATCGCGACCAATTCCCATTGTGCCTAGCAATTGGCGCTGTTCATCATAAAACGGAGCAATCGTTAACTGATAAGTTTGCTTAGCAACGTCTATACGCTGCTGAATTTGCATTTTATGCTGTAATGCTTGCTGCTCCAGCCGCTGGATTTGCTCGTAGCTGCGACTAATGCTATGCATATTTTGACCAATAAGTTCGCTTTGGCTCTTACCTATAAACTGCTCAAATGCTTTATTACAACCTAAAAAGGTGCCGTCTGTATTTTTAAAATATATAAAGTCAGGCACGCTGTTAAGTACTGTATTTAGCAGGGCTAAATGCCGCTCTTTTGCTTGGTCGCTATGTTTTAATTTTTCAGATTTGAGCTGCACCTGCTCATCTAACTTTTTATTAGCATTTTGCAATGAAATAACTAAACGTTCATTTTTCGCAAAAATAGCTTTCACCCTAGCAAACCAAGGTTGCCAATTTAATGGTATTTTGTAATTTAAATATCCCGAGTTGTCATCGTTATGATGTTCTAAGTAACGCATTAGCTCTGTCATAGGTCTGATAAATATACGCTTGCTTAACCAAAAAAAGACATAAAACATCAAGCATAAAAATAACGCTAATGAAATAAACTCCAACACCACTTCTTGCACAAGGCTGCTGGTCAGCATTTGCTCATCAGCAAGAAACCCTAAATGAATCGGGCTCTGATCTGAGGGTTGAATTAAAAAAAGCAGTTCAGACAGGGTTGTACGCTTTGGTGAGCGCGTATTAATTTGAGGCCAGTATGTCGAAAAATTTATTGCTTGGTTAATTGACTGCTGTGAACTGGCAATAATTTGATTTGCTTGATTAATAAAAACATACTCACCTTGCTTAGAGGTGATTTTGTTTAACCAGCCAGAGATGGCCTGCAAGTCATAAATTAAAATAATATAATCAGATGAATTTCGCTCACGCTGACGGCCAATCGCAAAATATGCTTTATTACCCAGATTAATGACTGCACTCGAAGCCAATTTGGCTGCTGACGGTAAGGGTTTAAAGTCGCCATTCAATAGCGGGATAAATATATTATTTTGAGTATTGTCGCGCCGAGTTAAGTATGCAAACCCACGTTCATCAACATACGCAACAGAATGCACAGATGAAAGCAGCGCTAAGGTGGTATTAAAAGAGGGTGCAAGCGATATTACCTGCTGCCACTGTAACAGTGCCGACTCAGAAGAACTAAACTGGCCTTTACCTGCAATTTCACCGTTTAAATGTTCAAATTGGCGATAATAATAATGCTCATATTGGTTAATGTTTTCTGTAAGATTATAATTTTCTACAAGAAAAGTTTGCTTGTTATACATAACAAACATTGCATCAACCAAGTCCCCCATTGCTTGCATATCATGATCAAGCTGCGCAGATAATGCATTAAAATCAGTGGTCTTTTTTGTTATTGCACGTTCCATTTTTATATTATAAAAATGCAAACACAAAAAAGAGGCCACTAACAAAGGCAGTGCTAGCGCCACAAAAACAGAGCGATGATAATGTTCTAACGGCAAAAATTTCAACAAGTTACCTAATTATTGGCTCAAAAATCAAACTGTAGACTATCGAGCCAAGATGTTAAGCGCAAGTTATAAATTCTCCTCGGCAAATGACGCTAGTCGACTTCTTACTACACCATTAAGATTAACAGTAGCGCCGCCTTCAAAGTGCTTAAATCGCTCCACAATATAGGTAAGTCCAGAGGTAACAGCGGTTAAATAGTTACTGTCTATTTGTGCTAAATTTCCGGTACAAATAAGTTTAGTTCCTTCACCACAACGGGTAATAATGGTTTTGAGCTGAGAAGCCGTTAAGTTTTGGCTTTCATCTAAAATCACCACCGCATTTTGAATACTTCGCCCACGCATGAAGTTCACCGATTTAAACTGAACATTGGCTTTTTCCATAATGTAATTACGGCTTGAAACAGGGTTCTCATCTCCTTTATGCAGCACCTCTAAGGTATCGGTTATGGCAGCCAGCCAAGGCGCCATTTTCTCTTCCTCGGTGCCAGGTAAAAAGCCAATCGATTCGGCAATTTCAGGGGTGTTTCGGGTTACAATCACTTTATCGTAAACACCTTTTTCAATCACCATTTCCAGTGCACATGCAAGCGCCAGTAAGGTTTTACCACACCCCGCAGGGCCGGTTAAAATAACAAGTTC
Source organism: Pseudoalteromonas sp. Scap06 (assembly GCF_013394165.1). Lineage (NCBI taxonomy): Bacteria > Pseudomonadati > Pseudomonadota > Gammaproteobacteria > Alteromonadales > Pseudoalteromonadaceae > Pseudoalteromonas > Pseudoalteromonas sp. Scap06. The sequence goes on from NZ_CP041330.1 coordinate 2,814,698, forward strand.
AATAGAGGTATCGAGCAGTGCATCTAGTGCCATTGCTTGGTAAATATTTTTTGGCTTTATTCCCCAAGCACTTTGATGCATTAGTCGCTCTGCTCCAATATCTTTAATGGTAATATGCTCACCATCGTAAGATTTGACTCTAGCGGCAAACTGATCGCCATCATCAAGTAAATACTCATTACAAAACACATCTGGGATTAAATCTTTAGGGATATGATGGACTGTTTCACGCCCGTGTTGCTCAGTGTTACACTCGCCAACATGCTGCCAAAAATCACCAGTAATTTTTTTATAGCCGCTGGTAAGTAAGGCGATATCGTCAATAAGCTGATCGGTACGGTAATCTTCAACATATTTAAGCCCCGCCCCTTTGGCTTTTAAGCGCATGTTGATATCTTTAGTAACCAGTATGACTTTTTTATCACTGTGCTGATTTTGTAAGTGCACCGCGCAATTAATAATGCGGTGGTCGTTTTCATTGCCCGGTAAGCCGGAAATAGAATCGGCAAATAAATGGTCATTTACAATCAGTAAGCTTCCCGTTAATCCGCCTTGTTTATTACTTGGTAGCGCAACCCCTTGTAACATTTGCTCGGGAGAGGCCTGGCTGAGCACTCCATCAAGTCCACGAATGGCCACTCGGGCATCGCGACTTACATCGTGTTTTCTGTCTTTAATGTGATCAAGCTCTTCTAATACCGTCATTGGAATAACCACTTGGTGTTCTTGAAATGACAAATACGCGAGGGGTTCATGAAGCAATACATTGGTATCTAGCACATACATTTTACTATCAAGGTTCGAAGCTTTTTCCATAGCACTTTCCTTACGTTTTATGATTTTTATGCTATACCCAATAAACTAATCAGTGTGACTAATAAACTTGATTAATTACTTAGGTATAATTTGAGTTTAGTCTATTTGTCATAAAAGTCTGTTTTATGACAAATATCATTTAGTTTGAATTTCCTACAAAATCGGCGCACTAATCAGTGCTTATAGATAGGAATAATTCACACTTATAAAATTAATTAAAAGTCAGGCAAATAGCGCCTTGCAGTGGTGTTATCTAACAGGTAACATAGCCGCCTTTTTCTTCATAGACGAGACATACATGAATTTTTCCTTAGGTCAGCGTTGGATCAGTGATACAGAGTCAGATTTAGGATTGGGCACCGTTGTTGCCATTGATGGCCGCCAGGTCAGCATTTTATTTCCTGCCAGTGGTGAAAACCGTGTTTATTCTTCTGCAGAAGCTCCGGTAACCCGCGTAGCATTTAATCCTGGTGATGTGATCCGAAGCGTTGAGGAGTGGGAATTACAAGTTGAGTCAATTGAAGTACAAGGCGAATTACTGTGCTATCACGGTGAACGTATTGATAACGGTGAAAAAGTACAATTAAAAGAGACCTTTTTAGACCATTTTATTAAATTTAATAAACCACAAGACCGTTTATTTGCAGGCCAAGTAGACCGCTTTGATCGATACACTTTGCGCTACCAAACTTGGTTACACCAATTTGAACGCCAACAGTCACCTATTAAAGGTTTAATTGGCCAACGTGCCAACCTTATTCCGCATCAGCTTTATATTGCCCAAGAAGTAGGTAAACGTTTTGCGCCACGTGTACTACTTTCTGATGAAGTAGGTTTGGGTAAAACCATCGAAGCTGGCATGATTTTACACCAACAAATTATTACTGGTCGCGCCAGCCGTGTGCTCATTGTGGTACCTGAGAACTTGCAGCACCAATGGTTAGTAGAAATGCTACGCCGTTTTAATTTACGTTTTTCTATTTTTGATGAAGAGCGCTGCGACGAAGCGTTTGCTGATTCACCTAACGTATTTGATACCGAGCAACTGGTGCTTACCAGCCTTGAGTTTTTAACTAAGAAAAAACGTTGGTTTGAACAATCTACGTTGGCCGACTGGGACTTATTAGTCATTGATGAAGCCCATCATTTAAGCATTAACAACAATAAACCTAGTGCCGAATACCAACGTATGGCTGAGCTGAGTCAAGACATTCCGGGGCTAATTTTATTAACAGCAACGCCAGACCAACTGGGTCATCGTAGCCACTTTGCACGCTTACAACTGCTCGACCCAGATCGCTTTTACGACTACGACGTATTTAAAGAAGAAGAAGCAAACTACAAAGATGTAGCCGAAGCTGCTAACCAACTACTGCAAGAGCAATCATTAGATGATAACGCTAAAGCAACCTTGATTGAGCTATTAAAAGAAACGGATATCACCGATATTCTTGAAACAGCACAACAAGGCGACCTTGAAGCACGTAAAGAAATTTTAAATATGCTTTTAGACCGTCACGGTACTGGCCGCATCTTATTTAGAAATAGTCGCAGTGGTATTGATGGTTACCCAAGTCGTAAATTACACGCCTACCCTATGGCTTTACCTAAGCAATACAAAACAGCAATGACTGTACTAGGTAATATGAGCGGCATTCAAAATGCTGAACTCAGTGCACAGCGTGCACTTTTCCCTGAAAAAATATTTCAAGAGTTTGAAGGTGAAAGCGCCAGTTGGGGTTTATTTGACCCGCGTGTAGATTGGCTGATCGAAACGCTAAAAACTCTCAAACGTGAAAAAGTATTACTCATTTGTGCTAAAGCCGAAACCGCAATCAGCCTTGAGCAAATATTACGTGAACGCGAAGCAATTAAAGCCTCGGTTTTCCACGAGGGCATGTCGATAATTGAACGAGACCGCGCCGCGGCGTTCTTTGCCGATGAATACGATAATGCTCAAATATTATTGTGTTCTGAAATTGGTTCAGAAGGCCGTAACTTCCAATTCTCACATCATTTAGTGTTGTTTGATTTACCGCTCAACCCAGATTTACTTGAGCAACGAATTGGTCGCTTAGACCGCATAGGACAAACACAAGATGTGAACATTCATGTGCCTTACTTTGAAAATACGGCACAGGAAGTGTTATTACGTTGGTACAACGAAGGCCTAGATGCATTTGAAAGCACTTCAACCACAGGACAGTTATTATATAAAGAATTTAGCGAAGACTTACTTGAATATATTGCAGCTCATAATTGTGACGAAGATGAGCTAGACCCATTGCTTGAGCAAGTAGCACAAAAGAATGCAGTATTACGTAAGCAAATGGAAAGTGGCCGAGATCGCCTACTAGAACTGCATTCATCAGGGCAAGGCGCTGCTGATTCACTCGTAGCTGACATTGAAAAACTCGATAATCAGTTTGAGCTACCAAGTTACATGATCAATGTGTTCGACACCTTTGGCGTAAGCCAAGAAGATAAAGGTGAAAACACTATTATTTTAAAACCCACTGAGCATATGCTTAATGCCTCATTCCCTGCTTTAAAAGAAGATGGCATGACGGTAACATTTGACCGTGATACCGCTCTTTCGCAAGAAGATGTGCACTTTATCAGTTGGGATCACCCTATGGTGCAAGGCACTATGGACATGATTTGCGATGATGACTTTGGTAGTGCGTCAGTGGCGTTACTTAAAAACAAAAAGTTACCACCAGGAACATTCTTTGTTGAGCTAATCTTTGTTGCCGAGGCGATGGCACCAAAAGTACTGCAAGTGGGCCGCTTTTTACCGCCTACGCCTATTCGTATTTTACTCGATAAGAGCAGTAATAACTTAGGCGAAAACGTTGACTTTGATGGCTTTAATCAACAGTTATCTGCGGTAGGTCGCCAAACAGCAAGTAAATTAGCCGGTGCATTACAAAGTGCGGTTCATCCGATGATCAACACAGCAAAAGACATGGCGCAACAAAAGCTGGATGTTATTCGTGCAGAGTCATTAGCTAAAATGCAAACATCGTTGAGTGAAGAGCAACAGCGTTTAGAGGCACTGAAACAAATAAACCCAAATATTCGCCAAGAAGAAATTACTTTTTACGACAAACAACGCAATGAGCTAACCGCACATATTGAAAAAGCGCAGTTAAAACTCGATGCAATTCGTTTAATTGTGGTTTCGCACTAGAGGATATAGCTGTCAGTCGTTAGTTAAAGGTCAACTAACGTGTGCATTGAAAAAGCGCGATATTTATATCGCGCTTTTTACTTGAGCCTTTGCGCTCGCTCCACTAAAATAGCGCACTTCAAAATCACTGAGGTCTGCCGTGTTAGTTAATTACAATCCCCCTATGAGCCCGTATTTAACTATACTGTTTCAAGACGATGATTTACTTATTGTAAATAAGCCTAGCGAGTTACTCACCGTACCAGGTAAAGACCCAAAACATGCCGATAGCTTAATTAATCGCGTCAACCGTGTTTTTCCTACGGCTAAAATTGTTCACCGTTTAGATATGGCTACCTCAGGGATACTTTGCTTGGCAATGAACAAAGCCGCTCACCGCCATTTAAGTATGCAATTTCAAGAGCGTGAAACGGCAAAGCGTTACATTGCGCGAGTTTATGGGCAACTTGAAAGTGAAACGGGCTCAGTTGACTTACCGCTTATTTGTGATTGGCCGAACCGTCCTAAGCAAATGGTTGATCACGACAATGGCAAGCCCTCGCTTACTCATTTTAAAGTGCTTAAGCGCGAAGCACAGGCAACCCGTGTAGAGCTTACTCCTATTACTGGGCGCTCCCACCAGCTGCGAGTACATATGCTAAGCTTAGGCCACCCTATTTTAGGCGATCGTTTATATGCCCACAAAGACGCACTTGCTGCGGCTCCTCGCCTACAGCTGCATGCACAAATGCTACAACTCAAACACCCTTTAACAGAGCAAGTACTTACTTTTGAAGCTGAACCCGAGTTTTAAATAAACACGCAAATAGCTAAACTTTTATAGCCTCGCGCCGATACCTAAATAATCTTTATTGTTTGGGTTCATTATGGTTGTTGCGCAATTTATAAAAATGTCACTCTGTGCATTATCAGCTGTTTGCATATTAATGCATTGGCAAACATATGCAGTGGAACATATAGCTCCTACAGCCCACTCAACTATTATTGAAAATGATATTAAACGCTTAGCACCAGGGGATGAAATTAAAACCATTGAGCTTGGCGACACACCATTTTTAACCTTACATCGTGAATACATGAGCGCTGATTTTAGAGGTGTGGTGATTCTAATACCCGACTGGCAATCGAGCCCTACAAACAATTCTGGCATGAACTTTTTGCGCAAAGAGTTAAATAACCATGGCTATAGCACTTACGCTATGACGGTGCCCGATATTAATTGGCAAGCTGCTGAGCAGAGCAGCGAGGCAAATAATCAACCGACTGCAGCAGATAACAGCACGCCAACTGAGCCGCCTCATCATGTTGATTATATTGAGCAGGTCAATATTGATGTACTAGATAATTACAAAACAAATTTAATTGCTCGCTATGAGGCACTTTATCAGCAAGCGAGTGAAGCCTCGAATGATATTGTGGTTATTGCTCAAGGAACCAGTGCGGGAGTATTAATGGAGCACTATGCTGATTTTTCAGATTTACAGATCAATGCATTTATTAGTTTAAGTAGCTTCTTACCAAATTCACAGCGTAATGCGCGTTTGAGCCAAACCACCTCTTTAGTGACACCGGCGTTATTAGATATTTATTTTTCAGGCGATCATAACGATATTTTAATGAACCTTAAAAACCGTCAGCGTTGGGTTAACCGTAATGCAAAGTTTGATTACCGCCAGCGCCAGCTATTTGGATTGCGCGATGCGCCGCAGCAACATGCACGCTTGAGCAAAGAAATAGACGGTTTTTTACGCCGCCTTTTTTAAATACTCGTAAGCGGCTTGAATATCTTGGCTTTTTTTAACCGCGACTTCCATCATGTGCTTAGGTAAACCTTGCGATACCAGTTTATCAGGATGGTGCTGAGCCATAAGCTTTCGGTACGCTACTTTAATATCACGTTGCGACGCATCTTTATTTAGCCCTAACAAGGCCAATGCCTGCGAGCGATTCATATCATTATTTGGCGGTACATGATGTCCTGAGCCTTCTCGGTAACTACTACTTTGACTTTGCTGCTGCCTAAAGCGCTGTTGTTGCTGCCTAAAATTAAACTCTGCTTGATAACGTTTTAGTACAAAGGCAAAGTGTGCTTTAGATACCCCCAACTGCTTGCTTACTTCTTGCAGTAATTGCTTTTCTTGCGCGGCAAGCACGCCATCAGAAAACGCCATTTGAATTTGAATTTCTAAAAATAACTGTAGTAAATCGTAACGTTTAGCAAAACGTTCTTTAAAGTCATAAACCGTGTCTTTGAGTGAAAAGTCGCTGTCTTTACCCGATTGAAATGCCTGCTGCGCTTCACGGCGCTCTTCGCCTTTTAAGCCCATTTCATCCATAAATAGCGTCGCAGCTTTAATATGGGTTTCGCTTATTCGTCCATTTGACTTGGCGATATGCCCCATTACTGCAAAGCAGCTAGAAAAAAACAGTGCTTGGCGCTCGTTAACATCATCGCCTTTAAAAAGGTTAGAGAAGCCACCAGCCTGATCAAAGTCTTTCTTTAGACTTTTATCAAACATATGGCCTAGGTATAAGCCTAAAATGGCGCCAAATATTTTGCCAAACATAAAACCAAAACAGAAACCGAGAATTTTTCCCCACATTTTAAAACTTACCTCTAGTGTTTTATATTTAGCTTATGGTGCTAATTGTTGGTTAAGAGTCGATAAACGCTCTGGTGTGCCTATATCGTCCCATTGGCCAATATAGAGTTCAGTGGAGACTAAATGTTCATTTAATTTTTCACGCAGTAAAGGCCCTAACGGGAGAATACCTGGGGGAAGCCCTTCAAAGAAATCAGCCTGATAACGGCCAATTCCAGAAAAAGTATAGCGCTGTTCACTATTAGGTAAGTGGCTTAGCGTAAAATCACCATCTGGGTTATGCGCAGGATTTTCAACCAATACAATGTGCGCTTCTTTTGGCTGTAAATGCAGCTGCATTAATGCACTAACATCGTAATCGCTGTAAACATCACCATTAATAACAATAAATGACTCATCTAATAAAGGAAGTGCTTGAATAATTCCGCCTGCAGTTTCAAGCCCGCCAGTTGCTTCCTGGCTATAGGTAATACTTACCCCCCATGCACTGCCATCTGCAAAGTAGGTTTTTATTTTATCTCCTTGCCAGGCGAGATTAATCACAATCTGCGTAATACCAGCTGCTTTTAAGCGCATAATATGATGCTCAATAAGTGGTTTACCTGCCACACATAACATAGGTTTTGGCAACTGTGCGGTGAGCGGCATCATACGTTTACCGCGTCCTGCAGCTAAGATCATGGCCTTCATAGTTGTTCCTCTTTTAACCGCTGCTGTACTTTTGGTACTACGTAATTTTTTACCCAATCAGACAAGTCACTAAGCTCTGGATACTCTGCCGCCACTTCAACAATATACGCTAGTGTTGGTAATATATTGGTTAAGTAACCTTTTTTGCCATCCCGTAAATACAAGCGACAAAAAATACCCGCTGCTTTTAAATGGCGCTGCAAGCCAGTTAAATCAAACCAATACTTAAATTGTGCGAATGACTCGTTAGTTATTAAACTTTGTCGCTTAAATTCGTCATAACCAAACTCAAGTAAATGAGTCAGCTCGTCGTTGGGCAATTTAAAATAACAATCTCTTAAAAGCGAGACTAAGTCATAACATAACGGACCTTGTACCGCGTCTTGATAATCAATAATTGCCCATTGCTGCTCGCAGCGCATAATATTACGGCTATGGTAATCACGATGCATAGTCACTGTGGGTTGTTCAAGCAGTGTATTGATTAGCAGCGCAGTACTTGTTTGCCAAATATTTTGTTGCTCAGCGCTGAGCTCTGTACAAATAAAATCATTAACTAACCAATTTTTAAAAATATCCAGCTCAAGTGCAATAAAGTCATGGTCATACGGATTCATTGACGGAGCTTTAGGCGTTTTAGCCCACTTGGCACTTAAACTGATCAGCTGCTGGTAATACTCGCTGCGATTGGCATCATCAAGCAAGTCAGCTAAATGGGTGTTACCCAAATCACTTAAAATAAAAAAACCTTGCTGCTCATCACTATGAATAATGGATGGTAATAAAAACCCCTGCTCAGAAAACACCTTATTTAATGCAATATAAGGGACGTTGTTAACTTTTTTTGGATCTGAGTCCATCACAATAAAGCTTTTATTTTCAGCGCTTAACCTATAATAACGGCGAAAACTGGCATCTGCGGTTATTGCATCAAGCGCGCAGGATTGCTCACTAAAGTGAGTATTAATAAACTGTTGTAAACTCTCAAAACGTGTCATTTTATAAGCTATCTATTTTTCACTAATTACTTTGCTATTGTTTTCCTTTATTATGTATAGCTTGTAACTAATCACAGAGCATAAAGGTCGATAAATGAGCAAAACCTGGGGCATTTTGATGCTAAGCGTACTGAGCGCACCATCGCTTGCCGAAACTGAACTGACACACAACTTTTGTGGCACTTCAATGCAAACCAGAGCTTGGCAACCGCTAGCTGGCCTTGAGCTTGGAACGGTTGATATCAGCGCTGATGACGTTGAGCTTTTAGGCACACAAAGCGCTGAATTTACTGGTAATGTTGATATTAACACCGTTAACATGAGTTTGTCCGCACAATCAGCACTGATTGATAAACAACGCGGCCTACTCAATGCCACCGGCCCTATTACCTACCGCGATTATGTGAGTAAAGTTCAAAGTGCGGGCTTAAACGCCGATTTAAACAACTCAGCCTTTAGCTTATTAGGTGCACAATACAGCCTAACACAACAGCAAGGCAAAGGCGGCGCGGAAAAACTCACCATAGACAAGTCTGGCTTAATGCTGATGAATGCAAGCTTTACTGCTTGCCCGGGTAATACGCCAGTATGGGCGATTGAAGCCGACGAAATTAATTTATCGCGAGAAGAAGGCTGGGGTGAAACCTACAATGCGGTGCTACGTATTTTAGACACGCCAGTGCTCTATTTACCCTATTTTACTTTCCCACTTGATGAGCGCCGTAAATCAGGCTTATTAACACCCAGCTTTTCAAGCTCAGATCGCTATGGTTTAGAGACTATTACGCCTTATTATTGGAATATTGCTCCAAACTATGATGCAACCATTACGCCGCGTTATATGTCACGCAAAGGTTTACAGCTACAAACTGAATTTAGATATCTAACTCCAGAACACCAAGGTTTAGTGGCTGTCGAATACTTAAATAAAGATGACTCAGAGCCTGAGCTTGACGAGCGTTTTTTGTTTCATTGGCAACAAAAAAGCTATATAGGCGAAGACTGGCGAGCCAGTATTGATATAACCAATGTCAGTGATGATAATTACCTTACTGATTTAAACTCAACTTATGCAAGTAAAACCGATACTCAGCTTTATCGTACCGGCTCACTAACTCACATGGGCGAGATGTGGCGTACTGATATAAAAATACAAAACTTTGAAGTACTCGGTGACCACTTAGAGTCATATACAGCCTTACCTCAAGTTAGCTTTACACAAACTACGCCGTGGAAAATTGATTACTTCGATTTTACTGTTTCAGGGGAGCTGAGCCACTTTACTAATAGCTCAGCGGTGATTGACCAAGCAACTCGCGTGCATATAGAACCTAAAGCACGCTTTGATTACAAAGAATATGCTTGGTCATTTTTATCTGAAGTAAGCCTGCTACAAACTAACTATAAACAAGACGGCAACTTACAGGGCACTCAATATAGCGAGACGGTCTCGCGCACATTGCCGAAACTCCGCTTATATTCTCAGCTTAACTTTGAGCGCGACACCTCAATTTTTATCGACGATGGCATTCAAACCTTAGAACCACAAATTCAGTATTTATATACACCAAATAAAGATCAGTCCGATATTGGCTTATACGATACCACTAAATTACAAGATGACTTTTTTGGCCTATTCAGGGATGCACGTTTTTCAAGTGTTGACCGTATTGCCGCTGCAAATCAATTTACGCTTGGGGCAACCACCCGTTTATTTGATAAGAAAAATGAAGAAGTATTTAATTTCAGTGCTGGCCAAATATTTTATTTAAGTGATTCAGCCAAGCCCACAGAGCAAGGGCTTAACAGCGACAGTAACTACAATGCCTTGTTTGCAGCGCAAACCATGTTACATTGGCACCGCCGCTGGTATTTATCCGGTGGTATTCAGTACGATACGGATGGCAAGCAAATTATCCAGTCAAATGTTACCTTAGATTATAAAGGTGACAATAATCAGCTGGTTCAATTGAACCATCGCTATGCAAATGATGTCTCAGGAAATACAATCGAACAAGCGGGCTTATTTACAAGCATTCCTATCAGTGACGAATGGCAGTTTATTGCAAGTTACCATCGCGACCTTGATAATAACCGCAGCATTGAAGTATTTAGTGGATTACAGTATGAATCGTGTTGTTGGGCGTTCCAAATTACTGGTCACCGCCAAATTGAAACTGATTTAAATCAGTCAATTGGGCAACCCCAAGCCACTTTTGATTCGAGCATTCGTTTGAATTTTGTATTAAAAGGGCTTGGTAGTAAAAGCCGTTATGATGCTCAAAAATTATTACAACAAGGTATTTTTGGTTATCGTAGGCCGTATTTTCTTAATGACTAAGCTGCATTTTGTATAGTAAAAATTTACAAATAACTATATCAATCTAGTCGCCTTTAGCATTACAACAGTACTATTAGTAAGAGTAGTAAAAAGAATATGAATTTAAAAAAATTATTAACATCAGCAGTTTTAACGTTTAGCTTATGCCAAAGTGCATTCGCCGCACCGGTCGAAATAGATAAAGTGATTGGTATTGTAAACCAAGGCGTTATTTTAAAAAGTGAAGTAGACACAATTGTTGATCGTGTTAAAAAACAAGCAGAAGAACAAAATCAACAGCTGCCAAAAGACGAAACACTGCGTGTACAAGCAATTGAGCGCTTAGTTAATCAAACGCTAATGATGCAAATGGCTGAGCGTATGGGCTTAGAGATTTCAGATAGCCAGCTCGACCAAACACTCGCCAACATGGCCAAAGAGCAAGGCGGTACAATTGCTGATTTACGTCGTACTATTGAAGCGTCGGGTGAGAGCTTTCAAGCTTACCGTGAAGAAATTCGTAAAGAGATAACCACGCAACAAGTCATTCGTGTAAACGTAGACCGTCGTATATATATAAGCGACCAAGAAATTGATAACTTGCTAAAAATTATGGATAGCCAAGGCAAAAATGCCGAAGAATACGATATTGGTCATATTCTTATCGATATTCCAAGCGGTGCAAGTGCAGATGACGTCAGCTCTGCAAAAACACGCGCAGACAAGGTAATTGAACTGCTGCAAGACGGCCAAGAGTTTAAGCGTATTGCTATTTCTTCATCAAGTGGTCCAAAAGCGCTTGAGGGTGGTCAATTAGACTGGATGGGCATTAATGAAATGCCATCTTTATTTGCAGAAGCGGTGAAAGGGCAAAAGAAAGGTACGATTATTGGCCCACTTCGCTCTGGCGCAGGTTTTCATATTATTAAGGTGCAAGACGTTCGTGGTCGCCAAGTAGTAGAAGCCACAGAAGTTAAATCCCGTCATATTCTTATTAAGCCTTCAATTATTTTAAGCGAAGAAAAAGCCCGCACTATGCTAGCTGGCTTTGTTAAGGATTTACGCGCTGGAAATGCTGACTTTGCAGAACTAGCTAAAGAGCACTCGCAAGACCCAGGCTCAGCGCTTAAAGGCGGGCAATACGACTGGACTGATCCAACTACCTACGTTCCTGCGTTTAGAGATACATTGCTATCTCTTGATCAAAACGAAATCAGCGAACCCTTTAGAACCCAGTATGGCTGGCACATTGTGCAGTTGTTAGATACACGCGTTGCAGATAAAACTGAGCAAGCTAAGCGTAATCGTGCACATGGCATGTTGTTTAATCGTAAATTTAAAGAAGAAGGTTTTAACTGGCAGCAAGAAATGCGCGAACAAGCCCATGTTGAAATTTTCCCAACAGACGAATAATTATGACCTTAAGAATTGCGGTAACCCCTGGTGAGCCTGCTGGCATTGGCCCTGACTTGCTATTAAAACTGGCACAGCACAGCTGGGATGCACAGCTAGTAGCGATTGCAGATGCATCGCTACTAAAGCAGCGCGCTAAACATTTAGGTTTAAACATTAAATTAATTGAATTTGATGAAAGCGCCGAAGCCATGCCTACATCGGCTGGCAGCTTGTACATAAAACAGATTGATTTAGCCGAGCCGGTTGAACTGGGTGTGCTGAATGACGCAAACGGTCAATACGTATTAGACACACTGCGTATTGCTAGCGAAAAGAATATGGACGGCACTTTTGATGCTGTTGTTACCGGCCCTGTTCATAAAGGTATTATTAACCAAGCCGGTATTTCTTTTAGTGGCCACACAGAGTACTTTGCTCAACAATCGGGCACCGCTGATGTTGTTATGTTATTAGCTACCGAAGGGCTACGAGTTGCATTAGTAACAACGCATATCCCGCTTGCTTATGTTGCTCGTGCTATTACCCAAGAGCGACTGGTTAAAGTGGCTAATATTCTTAATCATGACTTAAAAACCAAGTTTGGTATTGAGCAACCGCGTATTTTAGTCTGTGGCTTAAACCCGCACGCTGGTGAAGATGGCCATTTAGGCCTCGAAGAAATCGACACGATTACGCCTACACTTGACATACTAAGAGCTGAGGGGATGAACTTAATCGGGCCTTTACCAGCAGACACATTATTTCAAGATAAATACCTAAATGAAGCTGATGCTGTGTTGGCTATGTATCACGATCAGGGATTACCTGTGCTAAAATACAAAGGATTTGGTAAGTCAGTGAATATAACTCTTGGCCTTCCATTTATCCGCACTTCAGTCGACCACGGTACTGCGCTTGATTTAGCCGGTACTGGTGATGCTGATGTTGGCAGTTTTGAATTAGCGATCCGCGAAGCAATTAAGCTCGCCCATGAAAAAGCACAGAATCAATGACCGATAAAGTACATTTAGGACACCGCGCCCGTAAACGTTTTGGCCAAAACTTTTTATTCGATGAATCAATCATCGATAAAATTGTCACCGCTATTGATCCCAAGCCGCAAGATAATTTAGTCGAAATTGGCCCAGGCCTTGGCGCTATTACTGAGCCTGTAGCCGATTTAAGTGGCCATTTAACGGTTGTTGAGCTAGATAAAGATTTAGCCCAACGTTTAATTGAACACCCTTTTTTAGGGCCTAAATTAACCGTAAACCAAGGCGATGCAATGAAGTTTGATTTTGCAAGCCTAGTTAAAGACGACAAAAAGCTAAAAGTATTTGGTAACCTACCGTACAACATTTCTACTCCTTTGTTGTTTCACCTTTTTGAATTTGCCGATCATATTGAGCATATGCACTTTATGCTGCAAAAAGAAGTGGTAAAACGCATGGTTGCAGGCCCAGGCAGCAAAACCTTTGGCCGCTTGAGTGTAATGACTCAATACTACTGTAATGCGATGCCTGTAGTAGAAGTACCACCAGAGTGCTTTAAACCTGCACCTAAAGTGGACTCTGCGGTTATTCGCTTAATCCCCAAAAAGGCAGAGCAGCGCACAGCTAAGAGCGTTAAAATATTAAATACCGTCTGTTTAGAAGCGTTTAATCAACGTCGTAAAACACTGCGCAACAGCCTAGGTAACCTTTTAACCGCTGAAGAGTTAACCAGCATTGGCATTGATATTACTTTGCGTGCTGAGAGCCTGTCGTTACAACAATTTATTGATATAGCTAACTGGATTTATGACAACAAGCAGTAATATGGGATCACCTGTAAAGGTATCTGTAGAAACATTTTATGTAGAAGAGCAATCGCAACCTGAACTTGATAAATTTGTGTTTGCTTACTCCGTTACTATAAAAAACCACAGTTTATGTAGTGCAAAACTACTCAGTCGCTATTGGTTAATTACCGATGCCAATGGCAAAGAAGTAGAAGTACAAGGTGAAGGTGTGGTGGGTGAAACCCCAGATATAGCCCCAGGCGAAAGTTACAAATACACCAGTGGTGCAATATTAGATACTCCGGTAGGCACCATGCAAGGGCATTACACTTTACGAAACGAATTTGGTGCTGAGTTTGAAGCCCCCATAAATGTGTTCCGTTTAGCTTGCCCTAATATCTTACACTGAGTAAGAACAGCGTCTAATGGCCGACTACGCAATAGGTGATTTACAAGGCTGCTTTAACGAATTTAGTTTATTGTTAAAGCAAGTCGACTTTAATCCTAGCAAAGATCATCTCTACCTAGTAGGTGATATTGTTGCTCGCGGCCCAGACTCCAAAGCATGTCTTGATTACATATATCAGCACCAAGACAGCGTTAGCGTCACATTAGGCAATCATGACTTACATATGATTGCCTGTTATTTAAATAATGTTGCCCCCAACCCCAAAGACAAACTAACGACTCTGTTCAACAGCAGTAAACTCCCACATTACGTCGCGTTTTTGCAAACTCAGCCTTTAGCTCTTTACTTAGATAAATATGATTGCTTTATTTCACACGCGGGGCTAAACCCTGATTGGTCGTGCGTGCAAGCCATTGAGCACGCCCAATTCGCACAGCAATGCTATGGTGCTGACAACGCTCAATACTTCTTAAAAAACATGTATCAGCCTCACCCACTAACATGGAGTGAGCAACTCGATGACGCTGCCAAGTTTCGTTATATTGTTAATTATTTCACCCGTATGCGCTTTATTACACCCGATAACTTGCTTGATTTTAGTGCAAAAGAAGCAACAGCAAATAGCCATTCATTGATTCCTTGGTTTTCTCATCCTAAAATTGTTAACGCTCAACATGACCTTGTTTTTGGTCATTGGGCTGCACTTGAAGGTCAAACTCCCTACAAACACCTGTACGCTCTAGATACAGGTTGCGTCTGGGGCGGCTCAATGACCTTAATAAATTTACAGAGCAAACAAAAACTTTCAAAAAAATCACAACTTTTGTCTAAATAAACTGAAAAAAGTTAATACATCTGTTAAGTTTAAGAGTGCATGTTAAATTGCATAATTACAAACCATTCACAACTAAGTGTAAAAAATAGCAACACTCTCTAATCTAATTAAAGATGAGGAAAATTGCTTTGTATTATTTTACATCCATAATCGAATAGTTGAATTATGTATGCTTAGTGTGTGATGAAGTTTCACGGTAAATTTAGCAACTAACTATTAACAGTAAAAATTAATTATTTTTAATTACTTAACTTATTGTTGAAAGCGCCGATAAGTTTTAATAGACGTATTTTTGAATGGAAAACCATATGAATCTAACAGTGAGTCAACGTATTTGGGGTGGTTTTATATTTATCACTTTATTACTTTTAATTATTGGCGGTAACTCTTTAATAAAAATAGCAAATATAGATCGCTCAACTCAAAAGGTTAATCAGCTATCGCTTCCGGCATTAAACAAGAGCGCTCAATTACAAGCTGAATTTATTTTGATGAGTAAAGCTGCTCAAGCTAGCTTTCACACTTCATCGGCTCAAGAGCTAGCGCCAATAAAAGCACAAATAGAAGAACAAAAACAGTTATTTGATAAGTTACATCGCGAGCTACAACAAGTAGTAAAAGATGATCCACAACTAAATAAGAGTAGCCTTGACGTTGAAAAGACCTACTTAAGTTTTTTAAGCATTATAGAGAGCCTACTCAAAGACAAAAACACTCAGTTAGTGCTTAATAAAAAGCTTAAAGCTCAATTAGAAACCGTTGAGCTTGCGGCAGAAGATGCCAACTCTATGGTTCTTGATATTATTGATATCGATGGTTTAGAAGATAACTACCCGCGTGCTTATCAAGCAGCTAATAACCTTGAAAATAACTTTATGTCTGTGGTTACCAGTAGCACCGATATGTTAACTGTTAAAACACTTAATACGCTCGATATTATTAAAAATGAACAAGTATATTACTTTGAAGAAGTCGTTCGTACCGTTTCATTAATACAACCTGCAATAGAGCAGAGCCATAGCGGCTTGTTTAACGACTTAAAAGGTTATGTAGATACACTTGAGAGTAATATTTTAGGTAACGATAGCCTTTCAGCAAATAAAAAACGCCTTATTGATGCAATCAGCACAACTGAACGTGAATTAGAAGAGTCTGAAAAAGCTACTAAAACAGCACTTAGCCAAATTGACGAATTAGTATTACAAGCCAGCGGCGTTGCATTTACTTTGCAAGAAGGCGTTCGCAGCGATGTAAACTCAGCTAACTTATGGACTTGGATAGGCATGATCATTGCTACTATTATCGCTGTGCTTGTGGCCATTGTTACAGTTAACCGTATTACTAAGCCATTAGCAGAAGTTAACCGCATTTTAGATATTGTTGCCAGTGGTGATATGACTCAACGCTTGGATGACAGCGCAAAAGATGAATTTGGTGAATTGTCGAAAAGTTGTAACACCTTAATTGATAGCTTACGTAGCTTAATTACCGGTATTATTTCGCGTTCAACACAGCTTGCTGCTGCTTCTGAGCAAACCTCAACAATTACCGGTGAGTCGAGCAAAGCGATTAGTAATCAACAAGCGCAAGTAGAGCAAGCGGCAACCGCAACCACTGAAATGAGCAGTACCTCTCAAACAGTGAGCAACAGTGCTCAACAAGCACTGGGCGAAATCAAAAATGCTGATAAAGAAGCTGAACGCGTTAAAGGTATTTCAAATCAAAATAAAGCAACCATTGAACAACTCGCTTACGAAGTTGATGAAGCATCAAGTGTTATTAATAAGCTACACAAAGATAGCGCCTCAATTGGTAGTATTTTAGACGTTATTCGTGGTATCGCTGAGCAAACTAACTTACTTGCACTTAATGCGGCCATTGAGGCAGCGCGTGCCGGCGAGCAAGGCAGAGGCTTCGCCGTGGTAGCTGATGAAGTAAGATCGCTTGCAAGTAAAACTCAAGAGTCGACCCAAGAGATTCAATCTATGATTGAATCACTACAGTTGGGCGCTGAAGAAGCAGTTAAAGCCATGGAAAAAGGTAAAGAACGCGCTGTTTCTTGTGTTGAGCAAAGTGATTTAGCTAATAGTGCACTAGATTCAATTACTCTTGCGGTATCGCAAGCGCACAATGTCAGTGAAGAGATATCAACGGCAGCACAAGAGCAACAACAAGTATCACAAGAGATTAGTGAACGCTTAGAGTCTATTGTTGCTATCGCCGAGCAAACAGCAGAAGGTGCTGTACAAACTAATATTTCAAGTTCAGAAGTGGCTAAATTAGCCGAAGAACTAAGAATATCAGTAGAGAACTTTAAAGTATAAGTATCGCACTGTAAGTAGCCTTAGGGCTGCTTACAGTTCACCCCTAGTAAGTCATAGTAAAACCCCCACTTCCTCATTAGGTATACTTACATACCCCCACAATCTTACTCTAAATACACAACATCCAACTGATTAGTCCGTGAAGTCATTTAATACTATTTATATTTTCTTTGGTTATACCAATTCGCTTAATTAAGTGGTCTATTTTGAGGCTGGAAAAACGCGTTGATAGCTAGGCAAAAAATTTGCTATTTAGTTGCTCTAAATGAGAATTTTTAACGCAGGCAGCGACACGTTTAGCCCCGCAAAGTGATTAAGTATTATTGCGGATTGATATTACAAACAACGGAGCCGCTATTAAAACAATAAGCCATGGTGCTTAACATAAATTTTTAATTAGATGGACACAATTACGGTAGGTATATTTTCGGTGGTAACAGAGTGAATTTTAAAAACAAAAAACCCAGCATAAGCTGGGTTTTTACATTTCTGAAAGAAAACTAAATTACTTAATTTTAGCTTCTTTGAAAATCACATGTTTACGAGCCTTAGGATCGAACTTTTTGATTTCCATTTTTTCAGGCATGTTACGCTTGTTCTTGTCGGTAGTGTAGAAAAAACCAGTACCAGCAGTTGAAACTAAACGGATCTTATCGCGCATAATTCAGTTCCTTAAACTTTTTCGCCACGAGCACGGATTTCTGTAAGAACCGTGTCAATGCCTTTTTTATCGATAATACGCATACCTTTAGTAGTAGTGCGTAATGTTACAAAACGTTTTTCACTTTCAACCCAAAAACGGTGTGTTTGTAGGTTAGGTAGGAAACGACGTTTAGTCGCGTTTCTCGCGTGTGAACGGTGGTTACCAACCGCTGGACGCTTACCTGTAACTTGACATACTTTAGACATGTCTATATATCTCCAATAACTTCGCTCGAGCTTAATTTTTCCCTAAGGCCATGTATTTGTGCCCTAGAGATAAATCGAAGGGCGCTCTTTATACAGCTTTTACAGGCAAAGATCAAATACTGATCTTATCCAACCAGCTCATGTGTAAATTTTATAGCGGCTAATTATAAAGATCGAATGCCCTTAGGGAAAGTAAAAACTGCATTTAAATTAAACTAATTTGCCAAAACACACTAAACCGCTCATTTTTAGCACATATCTGCGAGCAATAAACTTAAATAAGTCCCCGTTCGGCAAACGAAACACAATTTTCACCACCAATAATAATATGATCCAATACATTTATGTCGACTAATTGCAGCGCTTGGCACAATTTATTGGTAATTAGTTTATCGGCCTGACTTGGTTCTGCAATACCGCTGGGATGATTATGTGAAAAAATAACCGCTGCCGCATTATTTTTTAAAGCCGCTTTGACAACTTCACGTGGATATACACTGGCTGCGTTAATCGTACCATAAAATAAGATTTCATCTTTCAATAAACGATTTTGACTATCAAGATACAACACCATAAACACCTCCTGCTGCAACCCTCGCATTTGCAGGGTTAAATAGTCGTAAACAGCTTGAGGGGAATTAAAAACGGCATCGCGAACAAAGCCTTCTTGCATATAACGCTGACTTAGCTCAAGTACTGCTTGTAACTGTACATATTTAGCTGTACCCAGCCCTTTTTGCGCACAAAACTCATCTATGCTGGCATTAAACAAATTATGCAGGGTTTTATTTTCATTGATCAGATGTTGTGCCAGCTCTATTGCATTCATACCGGGTAAACCCGTACGTAAAAATATAGCCAATAGTTCAGCATCAGAGAGTGCCTTTGCGCCTTTTGCTAGCAGCTTTTCTCGCGGTCTGAGTGAATTAGGCAGAGAGGTTAATTGCATCGTTCATCCTTGAAAGCGGTCAGTATCATATAACTGTAATGCAAAATTAAAAATTAGCGCGATAAAACGCATTTTATCTTAGCTGTCACGCTCAAGATTTGTTATTTTAGCCAGCATATTTTATAAAATTGATGAACAACCATGATTAATTTAACAAATAAAAAAATAGTGCTGGGTATTAGCGGTGGAATTGCAGCCTATAAATGTGCCGAACTCGTAAGACGTTTAAAAGACCATGGTTGTGACGTTAAAGTTGTAATGACTGAATCAGCAAAGCATTTTATTACCCCGCTAACGATGCAAGCTGTCAGTGGTGAAATAGTGTCTGACTCATTACTCGACCCATCAGCAGAAGCTGCGATGGGACATATTGAATTTGCCAAATGGGCTGATTTAATTTTAGTGGCTCCTGCCACCAGCAATATTATTGCAAAAATGGCGGTAGGCATTGCTGATGATCTACTCACTACGTTATTACTCGCAACTCCTGCAAAAGTGGCTGTGGCACCGGCTATGAATCAACAAATGTACGCGCACCCTGCCACGCAAGCTAATATAGCCACTTTAAAGGCTCGTGGCGTTGCAGTTTGGGGGCCAGGCAAAGGTGAGCAAGCCTGTGGTGATGTAGGTGCAGGGCGAATGCTTGAACCGCATGAATTAGTGAGTTTATGCACTGAACCTGCGCAACCACAACTCTTAGCGGGTAAAACCATTACTATTACCGCAGGCCCAACCCGAGAACCTCTCGATCCGGTGCGTTTTATATCAAACCACAGCTCAGGAAAAATGGGTTATGCACTAGCACAAGCTGCTTTATCATTTGGCGCGCAAGTTAACTTAATTTCAGGCCCAGTGACCATTACCGCGCCGCAAGGCGTTAATTTAATTAATATAGAAAGTGCTGAGCAGCTACTGCAAGAATCTCTCAATTACGCCCATCAATCAGACGCCTTTATTGGCTGCGCTGCTGTAGCCGATTACCGCGCAGCGAATATCGCCACGCAAAAAATGAAAAAACAAGGCGATGAACTCACTCTTAGCTTAGTTAAGAACCCAGACGTTATAGCAGCGGTAGCAAACCTTACACAAAGCCGCCCTTACACTGTCGGCTTTGCAGCAGAAACGCAAAATGTTGCTAACTACGCTAAAGGGAAATTGACTAATAAAAACCTCGATATGATTTGCGCAAACGACGTATCGCAAAGTGATTTAGGCTTTAATTCAGAACGTAACGCACTTACTCTTTATTGGCAAAATGAACAACTCGATTTACCTGTGACTAGTAAAACAGAAATAGCAATCAAAGTGATCGAGCAGCTTGCCAAACGATTATAAAAAGGCTGGAAACAAACTGAATAAAACATTAACATGATGACGCCTTGTGACCTTTTAGTGTAATTTTACTTCGCTAATATAGTTTAATGCTTGCGCAGTACCAGAGCTTCACGTAATACGTGAAAATATCGCTTCACTGGTTATTGCCCGCACAAACACTAGGCAGGTAGCTGTGTTATCGCACGTTGATGTAGAAAAAATAACTATTAAAAAAAGGAATGTTCATGCCTGCGACAAAAAAAAGTAATCGCAAAGAGCAAATACTGCAAGCACTCGCACAAATGTTAGAAACCAGCCCTGGTCAGCGTATTACAACTGCCAAACTTGCCGCAGAAGTTGGCGTATCTGAAGCCGCTCTTTATCGCCACTTTCCGAGCAAAGCGCGGATGTTTGAAGGATTAATTGAGTTTATTGAAGATACCCTGCTATCACGTATTAATCTTATTTTAGATAACGAAAAAGAAAGCAAAGCACGCGTATACAATACCTTATTACTGTTGCTAACGTTTGCTGAGAAAAACCCTGGCATTACTCGTATATTAACAGGCGATGCTCTACAAGGTGAGCAGGAGCGACTTCGTGAACGTGTACAAGGCTTATTTGAAAAGCTAGAGACCCAATTCAAGCAAATTCTTAGAGAGCGTAAGCTACGTGAAGGTAAAAACTTCCAAAGCGATGAGCTAACCCTAGCTAACTTTTTGCTTGCCTACGTTGAGGGTAAAATGAATCAGTTTGTGCGCAGTAATTTTAGTGCTCGCCCAAGTGAGCAATTTGAAAAACAATGGCCAGAACTTCAAAAAATTTGGTTATAAGATTCGAAGTAATACCTTGTTAGTGATGCTAACAAGGTATTAAATAAACCACTTCCACTCCTATTTTTCACAGATGCCTACCACCTCGCATCCCGTAGCTCGAAAATTTTACCTTTTACCTTTTACCTTTTACCTTTTACCTTTTACCTTTTACCTTTTACCATTCATTTTTAACCTCTCATCTCTGCCCTGCTACCACTTATCGTATCTACTCGAATTGTTATTAAAACTCGTTACAATAAAATAATGTTAAAAAACGAGAATCTATAATGAAAACACAACTCACTCTTATAGGCTGTGCACTTATTACCAGCTTAACGAGCGCCAGTGCCTTAGCAAATAAGCCATTAGAATTTAAAGATGTATTTGATTTTAAATCTGTAAAAGGCACACAGCTTTCTGAAAATGGTCAAATCCTCTCTTTAAGTGCAACTCCTTATCGTGGCAATGCCACTGGGCAAGTCTACTCGCTAAATAACAACAAGCTTATTGCTGAGGTAGAGCGAGGCACTCGCCCTACAATTAACAAAATGGCGAACTGGGTTGCATTCATCCAAGTGCCTACCCTACTTGAAAAAGAAACCACTAAGAAAAAAAGCGATCTAAAAAACAATCTAGTATTAGTGAATACCCAAACCGGTGAGCAACAACGCTTTAATGACGTAAAAGACTACGTACTCGCTAATAACGGGAAGTGGCTTGCCTATCGTAAAAATGAGAGCACAGACGCGGATGATAAAAACGCCGATAACGATAGCGCTATCCCTGCAGACAAAAAAGATAAAAGCTACCCGCTGGTTATCGTCAACTTAAGCGATAAACGCACCCACACTCTTGAAAGTGCTTTCACCTATGATATTAGCGCCACCAGCGATCAATTATTAGTGAGCCAAAGCTATGTGGATGGCAATAATAATCAAATTACTTTATTTTCACTCAATGATTTTACCAGCACAGCATTAATTGACGAGCCTGGTGTGGTTGCCAACAAAATAGCTTGGCATCCAATCAATAAGAGTGTTGCATTTACTTTAGGTAACTATGTAAACGATGATAAGCGTCGCCGCCAATACGAATTAACGCTTTGGCAGGACGAAACGCTTACCACTGTGCAGTCACCTAACCCAGAATGGTTAATGGGTAAAACTGCGACATTAACGTGGGCCGAAGATGGTACACGCCTATACTTTGAAAACCGCCCAAAACTTGCTGAAAAAGTTAAACAAAAGGAATATACCGATGAGTCGTCATTGTATGACTTTGAGGTTATTCGCGACCAAAAAGGGTTAAATGTATGGCACAACAACGATGCGCAAATTAAACCTCGCGAAGAGCAGCAATGGAATGAAAGTAATAAGAATCGACATTACACGGCGGTATACCATGTAAACTCGCAACAAGTTGTGCAGTTAAGCACACCAAATATGCCTGAGGTCGCACTTAATACTGAACGCGCGGATTCATTATTAGGCTACTCAAATCTAGCCCATCTTGAAAAAATAATGTATGGCGGCTTTTTTGCTGACTACTTTGCGGTTGATATAAAAACGGGTAAACAAACACCTATTATTAACGACTATCCATTTAGACCTAGCCTTGCGCCTAATGGTCAGTTTGCTGCTTACTTTGATAACAACCAAGTACAGCTTAAAAACTTAGGCAATAACAAAGTGAGCGTACTCAGCAAAGCAATTAACGCTACCTTTGCCGATGACAAACACGATTATCCATCTAAGCAGCCTGGCTATGGCTTTGCTGGCTGGCTTAACGATAGCAGCGAAATACTGGTTTATAGTAAATATGATATTTGGTCGTTTAATGTAAATACCAAGCAAGCCAAACGCTTAACTAATGGTAAACAAAGTAATACTCAGTACAGAGTAATCAAGCTTGATAAAAACCAAGTGGGCTTTAACAGCAATGATACTCTTTTGCTCTCTGCAATTAACTTACAAAGTAAGCAAAGTGAGGTGGCTAAACTTAATTTAACAACGCTTAACGTTACTAAAGTACTCACAGGTAATAAGCGTTTTGATGTAATTAAAAAAGCCAAAAATGCCGATAAATACTTATTTACTGAGCAAACCTATCAGCAATTTCCTGATATTTATCAAACAGACTTTAGCTTCAAACAAGCACAACAAGTCACTAACCTTAATCCTCAGGTAACTAATTTTGCTTGGGGAGAAAAGCCTGAACTTATTAGCTATAAAGGCTTTGATGGAGAAGATTTACAAGGGGTATTAATCAAACCTGCCGGCTATAAAAAAGGCGATAAAGTACCGGTTGTGGTGTACTTTTACCGCTATATGAGCCAGCGTATGTACGATTTCCCTAAAATGGAATTAAATCATCGCCCTAACTTTCCGATGTTTACATCAAATGGCTACGCCATCTTTTTACCTGATATTCGTTTTGAAATAGGTCATCCAGGTAAGTCTTCAACTCAAACCATGATCAACGCCACTCAAAAGCTGATTGATTTAGGCATTGCCGATGCTAATAAAATAGGGTTACAAGGCCATTCATGGGCGGGTTATCAAAGCGCGTTTATGATCACTGAAACTGATATGTTTAAAGCTGTAGTTTCGGGTGCGCCAGTGTCTAACATGACCAGCGCCTACAGTGGCATTCGCTTAAAGTCAGGGCTTGCTCGCCAATTTCAATATGAAACAGGGCAAAGTCGCATTGGTAAAAACTTATTTGAAGCCCCTGAGCTTTATATTGAGAACTCGCCAGTCTTTTTTGCGGATAAAGTAAATACCCCGATTCTGATTATGTTTGGTGATAAAGATGATGCTGTGCCATGGCATGAAGGCGTGCAATATTACTTAGCACTACGCCGTGCGGGTAAAGATGCTACATTTTTACAATATGAAGGTGAGCCACATCACTTAAAGCAATTCCCTAATCAGGTAGATTTCTCAGTACGTATGATGCAGTACTTTGATCATTACTTAAAAGGCAAGCCAGCCGCTAAGTGGATGAACGAAGGTGAAGCGTTTATCGAAGAGTAACTAATAAACCGGCGCTATTTGGCGTCGGTTTAACATTTAAAACCAGTAATTAAAGACTATGTAAAGTTTTAAATAAATACTAAATCACTATTAAAACTGACTTTTATATTCAGTTCGCGTATTCTAATCTCCTGATTTAAATAACCTCTATAACGAAATGAGCAACGCCACTCCCCCATTTTCAATCTCAGCCAGCATGACTCACAGCATTGCAAATATTAGTGAAGCTTTAGGTAAAATCAGTGCCTTATATTCGCCAGCAACTATTGAGCACTATAAGCAACAAAAACTCACCTCTATACAAATGAAAAACTCTGAATTTCAATTTACAGTATCTGACCTATCAAGCCCAGATAGCTTATTAGCTCTGCATCGCAGCTTAATGAAAGATCAAAGTGAAAAGTCAGGCCGTTATAGGGAGCAAGGTCTAGCGTTAAAAAATGGCTTACAAATGGCACCACAGGCAATTCGAGTGCCACAAATGGTAGAAGAGCTATTTGCGTGGTTTAATACAACTAACCACCACCCTCTAATCAGTAGTGCAGTATGCCATTATGAATTACAGTTTATTCAACCGGTTGCACAGGGTAATACTGAGTTAGCGTGTGTGTGGCAAACCCAACAATTATCACAATGGCATACGCTGTTTTCATTGCTAAACATTCATAACTTAATAGCGGCAACACGCCAACGATACTTTGAAAGCATTAACCTAAGTACCAAAACCGGTGACTCATCCGTGTTTATTGAGTACATGTTAGAGACATTACTTTCAGCATTAGATATTTTAGAAAGTGATTTAAAATCAATAACAAAAAGCCAAACCCCACAACAACCCCCTCAAGTTAAAAACACTATACACTTAGACATACAAGCCCCCCAAGTCATCGCTTTAATAAATGTATTTAACCAAAGCGAAAAACCATTAAACCGACAAGAGCTACAAAACCAGCTAGGGTTAAAAGATCGAAAACATTTTAGAGAGCGCTATTTAAAACCTGCAATTGATGCAGGCATAATCGAAATGACTATTCCCGAAAAACCGAATAGTAAAATGCAGCAATATAGACTTAAAAGTTAGAAATAAAAAATGCCACTTAAGAGCTTAAGTGGCAGGTTTAATAAGCCGCGCTGAGCGACTTTTTTGTATTCTGCTATTAAAAAATGAGACAAAGGGTTGCTCAAACCCTAGTTTTTAACCTTTAAAAAATCAAAAACCTGACATTATAAAAAGAGGCAAGAAATATAGAATTTTTTTGTGTCATAAATCTTTGCTCTCGCCCTGCAAAAAGTCACGATTAGATCCATGCTTTTGCTATAGTTTTAAAAGACTATTTTTTATCATACGTTACCATATCCATCTACAGGTAATGCTTATGAACACCATAATAACTGATTGGTTTTTTGTCACCATCATGGATAAAGATCAACATATAGGTGATGTTATTTGGGGAATAGTAGAGGAAGACAATTCTTACCGCTTTTTTAAAGGGGATTATGTATCTACCAGCCGAGTTGTAGAAATTAATTATGCCAACAGATTTGCTAAAACTTGCTCTGGAAGTCTATATCAGCTTCAAGGAAATGGAAAAAAGGCCATCATAGACATTGATGACTTTGAATTACTAAGATCTGGTTTCAGCCCGATACAAATTAGAGCCTTAAACAAGGTAGGCTCAAGATTCCCTCATTAGTTGGGATTCATAAATTTACGGGCGTTTTCGTTTTGACTTTGGGGGAATTGGCGAAGTTTTAGCTGGCAAAATGTCTTCCAACATTAGCTTGTCATGATTGTAAATCATAAAAAACTCAGCATTGTAGTGTTTTTTAATGTCTTTTCTAAGCCAATCAGGATGGGCTTTCACTGCCGATTTTAATACTGTTAGTGCAGAATCAAGTTTTTTTTGATGTCTCAATTTTTTCCGCCACAAACTCAAGCCTTTAGTACGGCAGAAAATATGCTCAATAGTTGATGGTTTTAGCGATAGTTGAGTAGATATTTCTTCTATCGTGTATCCATAAAAACCTTTAATAACCACTTTCCTAATTATTTCATCAGGCAAATGCATTGAGTTTGATTCGTGGTGTATTCCATTTAACTCCAGTAACTTGCGGATATAACAACGACTGATACCCAAAGTTTTTTCAATTAAATTCATACTTTGCCCCGCCTCCGCTAACTTCAAAATATCCTTATCAAAGTTACTTTTTGAGTTGCAGGTAATATTGGGGTAATGACATGATTCCTTCTTCAAGTTTTCCATCCAGCATAAAACTAAGAAATACTTTAATGGGTGGGCGGGAGTTCTCGTTTTTACTCGGAGCATAGGTCCAACAAAATCAAACGATTGGACTGAGATGGGTATGCCTAATGGTACATTAGCACTCAATCCTTTCCAAAACCTCCTCAACTCTGTTGTTAACTGTTCATACTTCAATTGACCTGATTGAGTAATAAACCCCAACGTTTTTAAGTTTTGAGTTATTACATCAATAGATTCACGTTGAAAGTGCTCTTGTTTATACTCTTGAAACTTTCTAATCGAAAATTCAGAAAACAAAACATCTACTCTGTTTGCTTTTTGACTATCGCCCACAAATAAGGGGAGTGACAGACGCCTATCTAAATGCAAATCGTCATTTCTTATCCCCTCCAACAGGCAATGGTGAATTACACATGCTGTCATTCCGGGTATTTGGTGTTCTATATGCCAGTAACTTGTACCATATGTTATTAAGTCATGGCTTGCACATTCTGGGCAATATTTGTGACCTGCGAATAGCTTTAATCCATATTGTGGTGTCATAGATAAATGAAATGGCGAGCCTTTCTCACCGAGAATTGAACGATAAAGTTTACTAGATTGCGGTGACTTCAGAGTTGCATCAAAAATAGGGAACAACGTTCTGTTATTTATGGTTAGATGTAATGACTCTTCAAAATAGTGAGCAAATTTTTCGAGTGCATTTGGCAAATAGGGATGGATGCGTTTCTTATTTACGTCAAAAACATTTGAAACTAGTGTGTTGTGATTAAAAAGGCCAGATATAGCATGATATCGAGATACCACACTATATACTGTTTCACCTTCAAACATTTTAAAAACTGGCAATAAGCTCATTGGCATACTCTTTCTCTAAGCCCAACTCCTTTCTTTTCCAAAATAGAGCGACTAGCCAAAATACAGGGTCAACATACTTACTCGTCGCACCGCTAGCTAAAGCATTTACTATTTTTCTTTTATGACAACCGTGAGGCGACGAGTAGTAACTAAATAAAGATGACAAAAAGCTTGCCCCTAGATCGACTTCTAGCTCTATCTCAAGTGTGTCCGTAAGAGATTTATCAGGCTTTATCGACTTGCTATCTGAACCACATATTTTCCAAAACTCACTTTTTAACATAAAGAGACGTTCGCTATCCTTTGATGCTAAATCATATAAATTGGAACAGAACTCACTAAACAAATAATGTGTAGGGGTGGTTGTCTCCAATAACAGTTCCCAATCATCCACTTGATGAGGTAAGTGCAAGGAGTCTAAGGTTCGTCCTTTTTTTTTGGGAACGAGCAAGGGAGTGGCATGCTTATTACAGACGCTGACACCGTGAAGTTGATGTTTCACGTGCCAATATGATGCACCATATATATTAAGATCTTCTTCTATACAGTTAGGACAAGCTTTCCAACGAACCACGTTGCTAGTCACTCCAGAATTGTGAACTCCATGAAGTTTTGCAGGAACTTGAGTTAGATGAATCCGACTTTTGAAGTATTTATATCTATCATGGTCTATGGATAAAACCCAAAGAGGAAACTCAGTTGCTTGCTGTGCAATTTGGGGATTATCAAAGGTGCGAGCATTCAGCTTGCAAACCTTTTGACAAGATTTTGATAGCGGTATATTCGTTTGTAGTTCACTAGCCTTGACCCCGAACTCTTTAAAGTATGTATGCTTTTCTGGTGCTCCAGATAACCAATAGCGCCTTAGCCACCAACTATAAATGTGCTCACCGGGTAAAATTGATAAGTAAAATGGGATCATAGCGGTACGTACGCCCCATCTTCGTTGTATTCAATGTCACTCACTTCTATCAACATATCTTTTTCAAGACGTTTTAAAATTCGAGCTTCTGTTTGGGTTGGCGTGTATTCCGGCAAATATATTTTAATTTCGTTAAGTAGCTCTTTAGCTAACTTTCCTTTTGGTTTTTGACTTGCTGCACATTTAAACAGCTTTTTTAAAGTTGGCTCTATTGCTTTTTCTATTTGATCTTTTAAATTAAAAATGTCGTCGAACAAATCATTCATTCCTAATTTAAGAGCCAAAATAGCTGGTTTAAGTAGCTTAAATTTAGTGTCGTAAACGTGCTTTAAATCTTCAACGGTAATAGAGTTCTTTTGATTTCTTATCGCATAAACATTGGCTTGAGAAATCAAATGAAAAAGGCAGTGCGGTACGCCTCGTGTGCACTCGTAAATAGCATTTCTGATGTCATCAGTTAATTCTAGAGGACTAGGTATTAATTGATAAGACCATGCGTATTCAACCAATAGTTCCCAGTCTTCTTCGTCTTGCTGAAAGTTGATTAAGTCAACTGGAAGCCCCAATCTTCGCAAATTACTAAATTCAGTTTTAAATGTTTTTATTGCCTTGGTTGTTCCTATGTTGATAACGGGAATTTTGGCAATATTCGTCATGTCCTGCATCAAACGGAATATTTTTTCTTTGTCTCCGCCACTAGCAAAAGATAGATTCTGTACCTCATCAAATATAAGTAGTCCTAAACCCAAACTTGAACAGGCGGCAACGATATTGTCGATTGTATCTTCGACCTTTTTGCCTTTAGTAATTTTAAAATCTTTACTCCTACCATCTTTTGTGAATTTATCTATTTCACAAATTATTCTTTTACAAACCGCATCAGGACTAGCATTTGGTGGAATATCAACTTTGAGATAGACAATCTGCTGAAAGTCCAGACCGTATTTACCGCTTTTTGTATGCGAGTGACTTTGTTCAAATACACCTAATATTGTATCCATAAGCGTTGATTTTCCCGTGCCTGAAAGTCCAGTAAGAATCATGCATTCAGAGGATGTTTTCTTTATCTTTATTTGCTTTGTTGATATCAGATTGTTGTACCTCTGTTGCTCTTCAGATAACGGGTTACGAGACATAAACCCGGCCATTAAAACATTGTAAAGGTCACAATATGTTTCGTAGTACATACCAGTGGGTGAAACAGTCTTCATTAAAGAAAGTGCCTCTAACTCTTTGTCATAATCAAGATATTCGTCAATATCATCGGGCACCGTAATTTCGTCAGTTACCAGCTCCTCAAACTCAGCCTCGCTTAATCTGGGGTGAATTGCTTCTGCTAACGGGTTGCCCCGTAAGCTTCGTGTTTTAATGTTTTGATAATTAACTGTCATTTTTTTTACCTCTATTATTAGTTTTCTCTCTATTCTCCCGTATTCTTCTAGCGCGAGCAGACTCAATAGGTGCGCTATTGTTATCCGTTAATCTTGATTGACTAGTCTCAACTTCTTGTACTTCAACTAATCGATATTGATCAGCTAAGTACATAGAATGCCTAGCCTGATCTTGTTCTATTTCGCGTTCGATATGAACGTTACGATGTTCTTTGATGGGTTGAGTATTTGCGTCATTGACCGTGATTTTTTCCTGCTCCAACCTTGCATTAGCTTGAAGGTCTTCGATCAAGGCTCTGGTTTTACCTTGCTTAGCTTTATGGTTTTTTATTATTTGCTTGTTTTCTTCATGAATGATGTCTTGTTCAGCTTCAATTTCTTCAACAGAAACATGTTTAAACAGACTTCCATTTTGAATTGCAGGTTGAAAACCATCAGGTGTTTCAATAAATATTACGTCCATTGAGTGACGCATATAGCGACACGGTAGTTTTGGTGAAGTCCCTCCTTTTTTCTGATATTCATTAGCTTTGGTCCATTCGCACGTATATTTTTGTTTGAACCCTTTGAGCGAAATATGAGTTGGCAAACATGTCACCTCTCCTACTTCGAGCAAGCTACCATATAGCTCGAAATCATTAACATGCTTTAAATAACCAGCTCTATTTCGCTTGTCCCAATCCCAAACCTGACCGGGAATTTGTTTTACACCATCCATGTACATTTCTTTAGAGAGTTCTATTCCTTTATTTAACGAGTAATTGTTATAAATGATGATGTAAGTGATCAAAATTTGATAAAGCTCATTTATGTTTAATAAAGCTTTTTGTCTCAATAACCTTTTTATGTGCGATGGAACGTTGTTTGGGCTATATCCGTCAACCTGCCCCTTAACAGCATCATGTAACAGCCGAAAGGCTCTCTCAACCAACCCCTTATCGTGAGAATGACCTTCTTGATTAAATTGAACAGAAATATGCGCATCTCTCGAATAGCACCTAGACAATTCTGCTGCCATTTCTGCATTATCACAGCCAATATTCCTGCACTTGCCTTCTTGTTTCCAATCGTTAGGCCCTATTTCAATACCTACCTCTTTGCAGAATTGCTGTTTATTCCTAAATGTATTGAACATAATTGCTCTTGCCGTATCGGCAGAAGGATTTTTTAGTGTGATATACAAACCTACGAAAGTACGAGAACTCATATCACGAACGACATATACAGTTGCTTTACCTACTCTCCTTTTTCGCGTTGGGTCAAACTGACAAACCAGTTCGACGTCATACGGGGTTTCGTCAACCTGATAGTAGTAACCAATACCTTTGTCATAGTAATAATGTAGTGTCCCTTCAAGCGCTGTGTGGTTTTTAGCTACTTCCGCTGAACGTCCCTTAGCTTTATCTATTTTTTTCTTATTTTTGTTACGGTACTTTCTGGCAATGTTTCTAAATTGCCACTCAGTAATTAATCGATCTTCACCCCATCGCTCATATGATCGCCTTTTTGTTTCAGGGTTATAGCTTTGGTAGCTATAAGATTCATCCAGACATTTTTGATAGACCGTATCCAAATACATTGATGGATCACTTTTTTTATAATGCTTGTTCAGTGCAGCAATAACATTACGCTCATCTTTTTCTGTGGCAACGCGCCCGAAACCTGAGTTAGGTCCCGGCTTTGAAGTGTAATTTCTATTAATAGTTTGGCCTGTCCCGGGAGAACGTAAAAATATGTTGGGGTTACACCCTGAACGAAAGTACTTCCAGAGATCTCGATACACTTGTGCTCTGGAGCATGTTTTATCACCAGCTTTCATGGCCTGCTTAATCAATCCTTTGCCATAAGGATCAATAACAAATTCTTCTAAATTGTCTAAAATAGGTCGAAGTCTTTCGACTTTTTCATCCCTCTTTTTCTTCTGATGTTCAAGCACAAAAGAGTCGGGAATAGTCATGTATTTTGGCAACCCAAGTGTTCCTAATACTATTGCCCCACTCAGAATGCTTTCTTTAATTTCCGCATAGCTTAAATTGGCAGGCTTAATGTCCTTTTCTAAATTCATCGCAAATAAGCGATCAGTACTAGAGTCTGCAAAAATAATTGTATGCGGCTCTGTAATAGATGAGCCTATATGTTCTAAATCAGCGGGGAATAAAACTGCACCAATTTCAATGCCGTCAACATCTGTATCAGAACATACTGCAAGCTGGGTACTAGACATTTAAACTAGCTCCAAGCTCAGAGAGAGAAAGTCTGTAGTTAAGCTGCTTACGCAAATCTACTTTTAGATAACGATGCCAAAAAGCGTGTTGCAAAAGCGATGTAGCTTCTTCAAAACTAACCCCAAACAGTGACACTGTTTTATCTAATAGGTGGGTAATTGGCTTCATATTGAATTTAAGCCATTGATTAACAACAAATATTATCCACTGATTAAACAAGGCAGTTAGTTCATCACTCAACTTCAAGTCGGCAACTATTTTTTCAAGATTCTCAGTATAGGTATTTTTGATTTGAGCACTTCTAACAAGATGCCAAGGAGTATTTTGAGTTGCCCAAAATGCTTTTTCTATTTTTTGGTTGTTTTGAAACTTTTCTTTTAGTTCACCGTCTTCAAAAGCTTTTTCATCTTTTACCGAATAGACCACAGGCTTGCGATAAATGGTATCGCAAACAAAATCACTAGTTACTACCGTCGCAACATTGTCGCTGTAGGGGTACGTCGGATGTCTTAAACCTAGCTCTTTCGCGATAAATTGAGTTTTTTCTACCTCAAGTAAAGGGTATTGCTCTTTGATTGAGGTAATACGAGAATCAAACAATAGAATAAGGTAATAAAAGCTTTCATTAAGCGATAGAAAATTTCTATCCTTATGCGGATTCTCAAAATCTGGTGAACGATTTTTGGAGCCTTCAGATTTTACATCTTGTGTTGTAAGGAAAGAGTAATATCCATTTCCCTGTGCATTTTTTTTCTTCCATTGGTCTACCCATCCATCTCTAATTTTTTCGGTTATTTCATTTCGCTTTTTCATTGCTTAGTCATCTCTAAAATTCGTTTATTTTTTAGAAATAGCAGTTAAACATGTGGTTTGCAATTAGGATTCTTAAATATAAACTATTGGTTTTTATATATATTTTTATGTTTATTAATTAATCAGTAGAGATTTCATCAACTGTAAAAAACATATAGTTTTAAATTTTTCAATGACATAAATAAGCATAATTAATATAACTAAAAATATCTATACTAGGTTTAGTATACAATAATTAGTTATATGCAAACCCAGTTATGTAACAAACAAATCTAAGCCAAAAGACGCACTGTCAGGCAAATACCCTTGCTTATTTATCTAATTTATATAAATTAGATAAATCACCATTAAAAGAAGAATAGTCTTATGAACGAGCAAGCGATCTTCGACCATATCAAACAAGCATTAGATGATGCGCCACGCAACCAGTACACCACTGAGTTGCATCTGCAAATGATCAAATACGCAGATAGCTTAAAAAGCATGACGGCAAAAGAGTTTTGCGAAGGCGTTAGCCTTAAGCCCAGCTTTGGCACTGAATTTTCTAAAATGCGTAATCTCACACACCGTTTAAAAGCCGCAGGCTTAAACACCGACTTGCTCTAACTTCACAAGCACAAGGATTTAAAGGAACAAACATGGCAATTAAAAAGACAGAACTTTATTCATCATTATGGGCAAGTTGTGACGAACTACGTGGTGGTATGGATGCCAGCCAATATAAAGACTACGTACTGACTATGCTTTTCATGAAGTACGTCAGTGATAAGTACAAAGGCGACCCATACGGCATGATTGTCGTGCCAGAAGGTGCTAGCTATGACGACATGATAGCCGCCAAAGGCGATAAGGAAATTGGCGATAAAATTAATAAGATCATCGCTGCGCTTGCAGAAGAAAACGACCTTAAAAGCGTGATAGACGTCGCCGACTTCAATAACGAAGATATGCTGGGTAAAGGTCAAGACATGGTAGACCGCCTCACTAAATTAGTCGGTATATTTCAAGACTTAGACTTATCTTCTAACCATGCTGGCGGTGACGATTTATTAGGTGATGCTTATGAATATTTGATGCGTCATTTCGCTACTGAATCTGGTAAATCAAAAGGCCAGTTCTACACGCCATCTGAGGTTTCTCAAATACTCGCTAAAGTGGTGGGCATTAAAGAAGATACGCCACAAGATGCAACTGCGTACGACCCTACCTGTGGTTCAGGTTCATTGTTATTAAAAGCCAGCGACCAAGCAGAGCGAGGTTTAACCCTTTACGGGCAAGAAAACGACAAGGCCACTAGCGCACTTGCCCGTATGAACATGATCTTGCATAACAACACCACTGCCAAAATATGGAAAGGCAACACACTTGCCAACCCACAGTGGAAAGATGCCCCTAACCAATTAAAAACTTTTGATTTTTCGGTTGCCAACCCTCCATTTTCAAATAAAAACTGGACCAGTGGCTTAACCCCAGAAAACGATTTATATAACCGTTTTACATGGGGCATTCCGCCTGAGAAAAATGGTGACTACACCTTCTTACTGCACATTATCAAAAGCTTAAAAAGCACAGGTAAAGGCGCGGTGATCTTACCGCACGGTGTATTATTCCGTGGTAATGCAGAAGCTACTATTCGTGAAAATCTCATCAAACAAGGTTATATCAAAGGCATTATTGGCCTACCCGCAAACTTGTTTTACGGAACTGGTATTCCTGCCTGTATTATCGTGATTGATAAAGAGCACGCGCAAAAAGCGGTGACGAGCTTCAACGAGGTTGATGCTGAGTTACCAACCGTATCAGGTCGCCCCATCTTTATGATTGATGCCAGCAAAGGCTTCATCAAAGATGGCAATAAAAACCGCCTGCGCAGCCAAGACATTCATAAAATTGTTGATGTGTTTAACAAAGGCATAGAGTTAGAGCGTTTTAGCCGTTTAGTGCCCATTGATGAAATTGCCGCTAACGACTACAACCTTAACATCCCGCGTTATATCGACTCATCTGAGCCAGAAGATTTACACGATTTAAGCGCTCACCTGCAAGGTGGCATTCCAAACCGTGACATTGATGCCCTTGAGCATTACTGGCAGGTATTCCCAAGCATTCGCGCTACCTTGTTCACTCATTTGCGTGACGGATACAGCCATGCACTGGTTGAAGCAAGCCAAGTAAAAAGCACTATTTTAGCACACCAAGAATTTAAAGACTTTGCTGCCCGTAGCCTATTGCCATTCAAACAGTGGATACCTGAAGCTAAGCTTAAAGAAATCAAAGTAGGCGATAACCCGAAAAACTTTATCTTTAACATTTCAGAGAACTTGTTAAATAGCTATGCCAATAGCGACCTATTAAGCAAATACGATATTTACCAAATCCTAATGGATTACTGGGCTGATACCATGCAAGACGATGTGTATGTACTGGTACAGGACGATTGGCAAGCAGGTAAAACCCTTCGTGAGTTAGTGGCTGCCAAGGGCGAAAAACTCAAAGAAACGCCAGATTTAATCATCAACAAGAAAAAGTACAAAGCCGAGCTTATTCCACCTAGCTTAATTGTTGCCCGTTATTTTGCAGATGAAAAAGCGCAAGTTGATGCCCTGCAAGCTAAACAAGACGAAGCTACTCAAACACTTGAAAGCTACCTAGAAGAACATGGTGGTGAAGATGGCTTATTGGTTGAGGCCCTCAACGATAAAGACAAAATCACCAAAGCCAGCGTTGCCGCTAGAACAAAGCTTGCTACTGATGCTGATGAAGTGAAAGCACTGAAACAAGCAACTAAATTGTTTAATGCCGAAGCGGCTGCGAAAAAAGCAGTGAAAGAAGCCCAAGAAGCGCTCGATTTAGCCGTATTCAATCAATATCCAAAACTCACGATTGATGAAATCAAAACCCTGATTGTCGATGACAAATGGCTAGCCACACTGCAAGCCAATATCATTGCTGAAATTGAGCGCGTTACCCAACAAATGGCAAACCGGGTTAAGCAACTGGAAGAGCGCTACAGCGCACCACTACCAACCCTTTCTAAATCGGTTGATGACCTTAACGATAAAGTCGCAGGCCATTTAAAAGCGATGGGCTTGGAGTGGTCGCTATGAGCGTAATAGATCAGAATATTCCCAAAGGATTTAAACAGACTGAGGTGGGTATTCTTCCTCAAGAATGGCAGATTTTAACTATTGATGAAGCAATATCATCTAAAATGATTCTTGATCAAATGGATGGCAATCATGGAGAACTTTACCCCAAAAGCCATGAATTTAAAGATGACGGTATTCCATACGTTGGTGCGACAGACTTTTACTCAGGTAAAATTGATTATAAACACTGCAAAAGACTTCCTATAAAAAGGGCTAAGTTATTTAAGAAAGGAGTGGCAAAGGATGGTGACGTTTTATTCGCTCACAATGCCACTGTAGGACCATCATCTTTAGTAGAAACGTATGAAGACTTCATAATTATTAGTACTACAGCCACTTATTATCGCTGTAACGGTGAAGAAATTAAAAATACGTATTTATTAAACTTTTTTAGGTCTAAGCTGTTTGAAAGTCAATATTCTTCCGTGATGTCGCAGTCTACGCGCAATCAAGTACCCATTCTGGCACAACGAAAGTTTTATTTGGCACTTCCTCACATAAAAGAACAAACCGCTATTGCCAATGCGTTGTCCGATGTCGATGCGCTATTAACGGAATTGGAAAAACTGATCGCGAAAAAACAAGCGATTAAAACCGCCACCATGCAGCAATTGCTGACAGGCAAAACCCGTTTACCTCAGTTCGCCACTTTCACCGAAGGCGAAAAACAGGGTCAACCAAAAGGCACAAAACCCAGCGAACTAGGCGAAATCCCTGAGGATTGGGAAGACTTAGCTCTGGGTGATGTTGTATGTTTTGTTGGTGGTGCGCAGCCAGAAAAAAATACATTTTCATATAAAGAACAAGAAGGCTATGTAAGATTAATACAGATTAGGGATTACAAGTCCGATAAACATAAAGTATACATCCCATCATCTTTAGCAAAGAAAACATGTAGTGCTGATGACATCATGATTGGTCGATATGGGCCTCCAATTTTTCAAATACTACGAGGAATTGAAGGGGCCTATAATGTTGCCTTAATCAAAGCGATTCCAAATGAAAAAATTCATAAAGAGTTTTTATATCATTTCTTAAAAAGTGATTCTTTATTTGAGTTGATGGACAACCTTTCACAAAGATCATCTGGGCAAACTGGTGTTGAGCTTTCCGCTTTAAAAGCTTACCCAATAGGTTTACCAAATATAGAAGAACAAGCTGCAATCGCCACCATCCTCTCGGATATGAATAACGAAATCCAAACCCTTAAACAGCGCTTAGCGAAAACCCGCCAAATCAAACAAGGTATGATGCAAGAGCTACTTACAGGCCGCACTCGTTTACCATTTGATAAAGAACAATAAGGAACATGGATGTCTGAATGTAACGAATTAGAATTAAAGCCCATTAACGATTTATTGGAACTGTCGTTTTTCATTCCCGCCTACCAACGTGGTTATCGTTGGTCTAAAAGGCAGGTTACTGAACTGCTCGATGACATTAAAGAGTTTCAGCAGCAAGCAGAAAATAGC
The DNA here is from genome assembly GCF_013394165.1 of Pseudoalteromonas sp. Scap06. Lineage (NCBI taxonomy): Bacteria > Pseudomonadati > Pseudomonadota > Gammaproteobacteria > Alteromonadales > Pseudoalteromonadaceae > Pseudoalteromonas > Pseudoalteromonas sp. Scap06. The sequence continues at coordinate 2,852,177 of NZ_CP041330.1, forward strand.
AATAAGAACGCTTTTTATTGCTTACAGCCTATTGTGGTAAAAAAACATAATAGCGATTGGGAATTAGTCGATGGTCAACAGCGACTGACCACCATATATATCATTCTAACGTATTTAAAAGACATCCTAGCCTTACTTGGTAAATCTCGTTATCAATTGAGCTATGAAACACGAGAAGAAAGTGCTGAGTTTCTTCAGGATATTAATGAAGATCGTGGCGAAGAAAACATCGACTTCTTCCATATTGTACAAGCTAAAAAAGCAGTAGAAGAATGGTTTGATGCACAAGATGGCACATATAAAGTTAACTTCATTCAGACATTACTAGGCCCCCACGACTCAAAGAAAAGTGTTCAAGTCATATGGTATCAAATTGACGAAACTGAAAATGTAACCGAGGTGTTTACTCGGCTGAACATGGGTAAAATCCCACTAGTAAATGCCGAGCTTGTAAAAGCGCTATTTTTAAAGTCGAGTAACTTTGCCCTAGATGTCAATGATTCCGATATAAAAAAACCAATTCAAGATCTTCAGCAATTAAGAATTTCTCAAGAGTGGGATGCCATTGAAAAACGCTTACAAGATGACGCATTTTGGTATTTCATTAGCAACAAATCTATTACCACCAATCGTATCGAGTTTGTGCTGGATTTGGCATCTAGAAACCTTAATGATGAAGGCATTCTAGACACTGACAAGTTGAAAATATTTCTGACGTTCAACCGACTGCTTTCGAATAGCGGTGATAAAGATAAACCTGTCGATGTTGCTCGTGAATGGCTAAAGGTAAAGCAATGCTTTATGACGCTAGAAGAGTGGTATAACGACCGTGCTTTATTTCACTTGATTGGCTATTTAGTCTCGCAGAAAGTTTCTATCTCCCATATTTTCGAATTACATCAAGAGGCCCTCACAAAGTATGATTTTCGACAGTCATTGTTAAAGTTAGTCTTCAGTAAGACCTTTAACGGTAGAGAAATAGATACGTTATCTCAAGAATGGCTAGATGAGAGACTAAACTCACTCACTTATGAATCTGGAGCGCATAAACTCAGACCAATACTATTGCTATTCAACGTAGCTAGCTTACTTGCCAACCCTGCGACCAATGCGCGTTTTCAATTTGATAAATATAAATTAGACAGTTGGGATATTGAACATATCCGCTCAGTGGCATCCGATATGCCAAATAGTAAAGACAAGCAAAAGGCATGGCTTGAAAACGTTGTTGCATATATTTCCAGCGATGAATCCATAGAAGTTGAGGAGTCTGACACTGATGCAAATAATGAAGAGCTATCTATCAAGCTTGAAGCAAAAGAGTTACTGCTAGCAACCAACTTCAATAATGATCATTTTGAAGCTGTGTACGACAAGGTACGAGCGCATTACGACCCTGATGGTAATGAAGATGTAGATAACTCAATTGGCAATCTAACCTTGCTAGATAGCAGAACTAACCGTAGCTATCAAAATGCGGTATTTCCGATTAAACGAGCGAGGATTATCGCACTAGATAAAAAGGCAACCTTTGTTCCGCTATGCACTAAGAATGCGTTTCTTAAGTATTACAGCAAACAGGTAGATAAGATGCTGTATTGGGAAGCGAAAGATAGCGAGGATCATCAAAGGGCTATGGTAGAAATGTTACTCGGTTTCTTTCAAGGAGTAGGTGTTCATCAAAAGGAGTTAGGACATGAATAAGGGAAAAAGCTTAACATTTTACGGTCTATTTGATGTTGTTGAAGCGATAGAAATTCCAATATTACAGCGTGATTATGCACAGGGTCGAAAAGAAGAAGATGAAGTTAGAACACTGTTTTTAAATTCATTATACCAAGCGCTAAATAACAAAGATGACTCACGCCAGCCTTTAGATTTGGACTTTGTTTACGGAAATTTTGAAGAGGGACAAAGTAAGGCTTTCTCTGTTCTTGACGGGCAGCAGCGCTTAACGACTCTATTTTTATTGCATTGGTACTTAGCAATACAACATGGTCATATTGCAGAATTCAGAGAACGGTTTGTCACTGATGAACAACGATCTCGCTTTACTTATAAGACACGTCCAAGCACAACCGAGTTTTTTGATGCATTAACCTCCAAAGATATTGAAATATCGAATGCAACAATAAGTAAGCAGATTAAAAATAGTCAGTGGTTTTATTTATCGTGGCAACAAGATCCAACCGTACAAGCTTGTTTGAATATGCTTGATGCAATTCAAGCATTGTTTTCTCAAAGTGATGTCAATTTGTACGAACGAATCACCAATACAACTGAACCTTACATTACCTTTCAGTTTTTAGACCTTCATTATTTTGGTTTGTCAGATGAGCTTTATATAAAAATGAATGCTCGTGGTAAGCCGCTTACAATATTTGAAAATTTTAAAGCCAAGTTAGAACAAAAGATAAAGTCTTTTGAGAGTGATTGGCCTGAGTACACATTGCCTTTTCAAGACAGTGTTAGCGGTTATAATTACTTCATACATAAGATAGATACCGACTGGGCCGATTTGTTCTGGCCCTATAGAAATTTTTTCTCAATTGACGATACCTTTGATGATGAATTGATGAATTTCATTCGACTCGTTATCGCCTATCAATACCTTGTTGATCATAAAGATTCCCCTATGGACCTTCATGTAAATAGTGGCGAACTCTTTGGTCGAAACGGGAGATTAGAACCCCTTACACTGTCCCAATATGAAGAGTTAGGTTGTTTAAATAAAAAGTTCATTATCCGGCTAATTAGTTTCCTTGATCTCATCTATAGAGGTGGATTGGTCGAGAATAAAATAAACAGCTACTTAGACACTGATAACTACTACAACGAACACAAAACATTCAAGAACGTATTGAAAAACGATGCTAGCTACGATGATAAACTCAGATTTTATGCGTTTTACAACTATGTGGCAAAATCACCCACTGATGAAGAGTTGAAGGAATGGTTAAGAGTAATCTTTAATTTAACCGACAACACCATTATCAATACCGCAGATGAGTTTAATAAAGCACTGTTTGCAATAGACAACCTTTGCCAGCACGATAGCCCTATATTAGAAACACTAGCTAATGATGTTGAAATATCAGGTTTTACAGGTGCTCAGATAGTCGAAGAGAAGATCAAGGCTCATCTGCTGCTAAGGTCTAGTGAATGGAGAGAAGCAATTACCAGTGCAGAGCAACATTCATTTCTGACAGGCCAGATTGGCTGTATTTTAAATTTTGCTGAAATCCTAAGTTATTACCGTGAACACAATCATTGCAACTGGAGCGCTGAAGAAAATGTCGAGTATTTAAGTAGCTTCACACGATATTCTAATGCGATTCAACGTGTATTTGATCGAATTGAAAGCAGCTCAGCACCAATTGATTATTTGTGGGAAAGGTCGGTATTAAGTAAAGGTGAATACTTCACCGATAAACGAGGCGACAAATACAATATGCTGTCTTCTCGCGATACTAGAAACAATATTCCTCGTGATCATAGTTGGAAAAGGTTACTACGGTTCGGCACAGCTTCAATTGAGCAAAAACAAAGTTACGTTAAAGCAGTGCTAGATGACCCGTTATTTAATGTTGAAGAAATACAAACATCACTTTCTACTATTTGTTCCATTGCTATTAAGTCTGAAGAAATTGAGCCTTGGAGAAAAGCATTAATTCAACATAAAGAGTTACTCGCGTATTGCCAGCAAGGCTTTATTGAGAAAAATAACTCTGAATTTGTATTACTTGGACAATCACAGCGAAATCATACGCATATTGAACTTTTCACTAAAGTACTAGAACTAGAGCTATCTCAAGACAATAGCTTGATAGCACCTTTTTCATTGTTAAGGTACGAGCCAGTTAAGTCGCGTGAAGAAAGTGCGCATTTGAAATTAACCGGTTTTGTTCATAATGAACAGCGATATCAAATAGAGATCCATAAAACAGGTAGCTGCTTCGATATTAGAGTCAAAGGTGGTGAAATCGAAAATGCACCAGAGACTTTAATGGATTTACTAGAGAGTGAAGGATTTGAATTGAGTGGCAGGGCATTGCCTAGCCTCGACTTTTACAAATACTACAGTGATAAAAATCAGAAAAGTATTGAAGATGTAAAATTAAAGATTCAAAAACTATGCGCAAGTTTAAAGGATTTAGACGATGAGTAATGTTGGTCAATTAGAACGTAAAACCCAAAACCGCGTAGTTAAGTTTTTTAAAGAACAACTTGATTACGATTACCTAGGTAATTGGGAGTACCGTGAAGGTAACAGCAATATAGAAAAAGACTTGCTGACTAAATGGCTCAAAGGTCGCGGAACTTCTGATGCTCTGATTACCCGCACATTACGCCAACTTGATACTGCCGCAGCCCTCGGTGAAGGTAAAAAGCTCTTTGATGCGAACAAAGATGTTTATCGCCTTCTGCGTTATGGCGTAAAAGAAAAAGAAGGTACAGGTGAGCAAAACCAAACTGTTTGGCTAATAGACTGGAAAAACCCAGAAGCTAACGACTTTGCTATTGCTGAAGAAGTGACCGTAAAAGGTGAGCAGATCTCTCCTAAAACCAAGCGCCCTGATATCGTGATTTATGTTAATGGCATCGCGCTGGGCGTGATTGAATTAAAACGCTCTTCAGTGTCAGTTAGTGAGGGCATTCGCCAGAACTTAGACAACCAAAAGAAAGCGTTTATTCGTAACTTCTTTACCACTATGCAGCTAGTAATGGCAGGCAATGACACCCAAGGTGTCCGCTATGGTACGATTGAAACATCTGAAAAATACTATCTTGAATGGAAGGAACCGGAAGGCGCTGTTTGCTTGCCACTTGCGCAGGTAGCAACAGAAACACCGTTAGATAAACATGTCGCGCAGCTATGTGATAAAAAACGCTTCTTACAGCTTATTCACGATTTTATTGTTTTTGATGCAGGGGTGAAGAAGACCTGCCGACACAATCAATTCTTTGGTATTCAAGCCGCTAAAAAGCACGTTAAATCAAAACAAGACGGGATTATTTGGCATACCCAAGGCTCAGGCAAAAGCCTAACGATGGTGTGGTTAGCTAAATGGATTCGCGAGAACGTTACTGATTCTCGTGTGCTAATTATTACTGATAGAACAGAGTTAGACGAACAAATAGAAAAAGTATTCTCAGGTGTTGATGAAGAGATCTATCGCACAAAAAGCGGACGGGATTTAGTTGCCACGCTTAATCAACCGAACCCTTGGCTATTCTGCTCACTCGTGCATAAGTTTGGTCGAAATGGCGAAGCGCTAAGTGATAAAGAAAGTGAAGAAGACGATAATAAAGCGACAAAACACTATCTTGAAGCATTAACCAAAAACCTGCCAACTGAATTTGCAGCAAAAGGTAACTTGTTTGTGTTTGTTGATGAGTGTCATCGAACTCAATCAGGCAAGCTGCACGAAGCGATGAAAGCCATTTTACCAGAGGCCATGTTTGTTGGTTTTACTGGTACGCCATTAATGAAAAAAGATAAGAAAAAGTCCTTGGAGGTCTTTGGTCCATATATCCACACCTACAAGTTTGATGAAGCCGTTAGTGACGGTGTGGTACTCGATCTGCGTTATGAAGCAAGAGATATTGATCAACATTTAACTTCAGAGAAAGGCGTTGATACTTGGTTTGATGCAAATACTCAAGGCTTATCTAACCTAGCCAAAATGCAGCTCAAACAAAAATGGGGAACCATGCAAAAAGTACTCTCCAGTAAGTCTCGACTAGAACGCATTGTGATGGATATATGGCTGGATATGAAAAGAAAGCCTGCACTAATGTCTGGTAGAGGCAACGCTATGTTGGTGTGTGCCAGTGTCCATCAAGCCTGCATGGTTTATGAGATGTTTTCTAAAACAGATCTTGCTGGTAAATGTGCGGTAGTGACCAGTTATCAACCTGCTGCAAGTTCGATAAAAGGTGAAGAATCTGGTGAAGGGTTAACCGAAAAACTGTTTAAGTATGAAACTTATCGCAAGATGTTAGCTGATTACTTTGAGCAAAGTGAAGATGAGGCCGCTAAGCGTGTGGAGGAGTTTGAAAAAGCGGTTAAAAAGCGCTTTATCGAAGAACCGGGGCAAATGCGCCTACTCATTGTGGTCGATAAACTGCTAACTGGCTTTGATGCCCCCTCTGCCACTTACCTTTATATCGATAAAAAGATGACTGACCACAACCTATTTCAAGCAATCTGCCGTGTAAACCGTCTAGACGGTGAAGATAAAGACTACGGTTACGTTATCGACTACAAAGACTTATTCCGTTCACTTGATAAAGCCATTAAAGATTACACAGCCGAAGCGTTTGATGGCTACGATGCTGACGATGTTAAAGGGCTTTTAAAAGATCGATTGCAAGAATCTCGTACTGATTTAGATAATGCGCTGGAAGCAGTACGAGCGTTATGCGAGCCAGTAAAAGCACCAAGAGACATCAAAGACTTCCAACATTATTTTTGTGGTGAGTCTGGTGTTGAATCAAAGGATGAAAATGAGCGCACAGAAAAAGAAGCACTACGTTTAACTCTATATCAATCAGTAGCTAAGCTCATCCGAGCTTACACTAACCTTGCAAATGAAATGGAGCAAGCTGGTTACACCTTTGAAGAGGCTGAAAATATTAAGAAAGAAGTCGCGTACTTCGAGAAGGTTCGTGACGAAGTTAAGCTTTCCAGTGGCGACTTACTCGAAATGAAGCGGTTTGAGCCTGCTATGCGTCAGTTACTTGATATGTATATTCGAGCTGATGACAGTGAATTACTGATGGATTTTGAAGAGTTCGGCTTGATTGATCTAGTGGTAAACAACAACGGTAAAGACTTAGAAGATTTACCTGAAGGCTTGCGTAACAATGAAGATGCAATGGCAGAAGCCATTGAAAACAATGTTAGAAAAACCATCGTTGATGAAAATCCAGTAAACCCTAAATACTTTGACAGCATGGCAACCTTGCTGGATGAGTTAATTAAGCAGCGAAGAGAGCAAGCTATTAGCTATCAAGAGTATCTTGAACAGATACGAGCACTCGCTAAGAAAGTGGTAAACCCAACTGAAAATAGCAATCAAAGCTATCCCACTTCTGTTGATACACCAGCCAAACAAGCAATTTACAACAACTTCGGTAATGATGAAGTACTTACTACTAAAATTGATACTGCTGTTCGTTATACCAAGAAAGCTGATTGGCTTGGGGATCGATTTAAAGAGCGTGAGATAGCCAACGCGGTGCGAGAAGAGGCAGCAGGTTATGACATCAATATTATTGATATCATGAAGCTAATTAAAGCTCAGAAGGAATACCATTAGTGCGTCATACCAAAAGCAATGCAGAGAGTATTGAAGTAGTTCGTATTGGCGACATTGATGTAGAGCTAAACCGCAGAGCTATTAAAAACATTCACCTAAGTGTACTGCCGCCTAATGGCAAAGTGCGCTTGTCGATCCCTAATGATACGAGTGAACAAAAGGTAAGGCTGGCAATCGTAAATAAGCTTGCTTGGATTAAAAAACAGCAAGCTGACTTTGCAGGACAAGAGCGCCAATCTGTACGTGAAATGGTCAATGGTGAATGCCACTATTTATGGGGTAATAAATACCGTTTAAAGCTTATAGAGGCAAAAGGCGGATATAGTGTTACCGCTAGAGGCAACGGTAATTTAGTGCTAGCTGTCGCTGAAAATACGTCAACCGATAACAAACTCAAACTGCTTAACCGTTTCTATCGAGATGAAATGCAGCGCTCACTTGAAAAATTATTACCTCAATGGGAAAAAAAACTAGGTGTAAACGCTGGTTCTCTCAACATCAAAAAGATGAAAACCAAATGGGGAAGCTGCAATATTCAAGCTAAGCGAATTTGGCTTAACCTTGAACTAGCTAAAAAACCTCCTGAGTGCATGGAATTCATACTTGCCCACGAATTAGTTCATTTACTAGAGCGCCACCATAACGAAAAGTTCCGCTCACTCATGGACAATCATATGCCAAACTGGCGTGAACGCAGAGACTTGCTTAATAGCTTGCCTCTGGCCTATGAAGACTGGAGTTATTAGAAACTAATGAAAGCCAAATGTAAGGAAGCCTGAGTTGGAACCTGACAACTTAAATACCGCGAACATCATTTCCATAATTGCATTGATAGTCTCAATTCTTTCAGGGCTGGCGGTTGCTTTTTTCTCCGCATGGATTACGTCAAAATACCAAAGCAAAATAAAAGCGATGGACTCTAGAAAAAAATTAATTGAAGATTTTTATGGCCCTTTGCTATCAATTCTTACTGAAAATGAAATGCTATACAAAGAATTTGGTCCCAATAAGTTTATAGGACGAACTGCTGAAGTAGCTAATGCTAAAGGAGAAACATGGAATTCACTGAAAGATAAAGTAGTAAAACCTAACCTTATGCAAATTAGGCAACTAATTCAAAAACATTGGCTTCAGTCTGAGGCAGAAAATAAAAACCACCTCAAAGAGCTATTTTTTCACTGTTCCGCCTTCTGTGAATATGATGACTCTCCAAATGAGATGTACTCAAAATACAAATACAAGCCTGAATGGAATACATTAATCAAAAATGAATCTGACAGTTTAAAAAAGGAAACAAAATAATGAGTAGTAGTATTTACTGGCTTAGGAAGCAACTAGACCAAAGCTCAAAGTTTATAGTTATAGATGAAAATATTGGAGAGTTTGAATTTCAAGGTAAGACTTTAAAAGTTTATTGTCCTACAACAAGTGAATATGAAATTAACGTAGATGTTGTTTTGAGTGCATTAAGAAAAGGCGCTGACATCGTTACTTACCCGACAACATGGTGCAAAGCCACAAGAGAAGCTATTACTCACGGAAAATCTCTCAGCATAGAGGTGATACCCTTTGGTAAATTCTTAGAGGACTATAGAAATTAATAATACTGAATTTTATCTTTTTGGTTCCTTCCTAAAAACACCTAACTTTAAAGATATTGATGTTTTGATTGTTGTACCTGATGTTTGTGATCTAGAGGGAGCTAATAAATATATATCGTCACTAAAAGCAAAATACGCTTCTTCTATGGTCCATACTCATATCTATATAAAAAGTGAATTTTTAAACCCTAGAAACAAGTTTTCTTACAAAGATGTCAATCATCAAATAACGTCAGAGGAGTTCGTCGAATTGTTCAAAGTTAAACGTCCTCTATAATGGAATGGCTACTGAATCAATATGAGACAAACTAATCAACAATCTCACTTTTTATTAGATTGTTTCTTTTTCTATTAGAATGTCTCATTTTTTAATAGCAGAATACATTTTACGCGTATTGCCCAGCGGCAAATCCACAGCTCCACGCGTATTGGAAATTATAGCCTCCTAGCCAACCCGTTACATCGGTCACTTCACCAATAAAGTATAAACCTTTGGCTTTTTTAGCCTCAAATGTTTTTGAGCTTAGCTCATCGGTATCTACACCACCTAAAGTCACTTCTGCGGTTCTGTAACCCTCAGTACCATTTGGCTTAATTTGCCACGCATGAATATAATCAGCAAGCGCATCAATTTGGCTATGCGTTAGCTGATTAATATTGCAATCAGGAATAGCTTTACTGTTATGGAGTATTTCAACAAAACGCTTAGGAAGGATAGTAGCGAGGCTATTTTTTAACGATTTTTGCGCTTGCGTTTCTCGCCAATCGGCTAGCTGTTGCTTTAAATCGAGTTCAGGTAATAAATTGATCGTCACCGCCTGACCTGCTCGCCAAAATGAGCTTATTTGTAATATGGCAGGCCCGGATAAGCCGCGGTGAGTAAATAGAATATTCTCTTTAAATACAGTACCATCTTCGCTTGCAACTTCACAAGGAATACTAATGCCAGAAAGCCCTTCAAAACGCTCTTTATCGTGTTGATGTAAGGTAAAGGGAACTAAAGCAGCCATCGTCGGCAATACCTTTAAACCAAATTGCTCTGCAATTTTATAACCTATTGGCGTCGCGCCAAGTTTAGGCATAGTTAAACCGCCCGATGCGACAACTAACGACTCGCAGGTCAGAGTTTCTTGCTCAGTTGTGACACTGTAACCTGTTGCTGTTTTAGCTACATTTAACACTTCGCTGCGTAGTTTAATTGTAACGCCAGCCCACTCACATTCGGTTAGTAAAATATCAACAATGTCTTGTGCGCTATTGTCACAAAATAATTGTCCCAATGTTTTATGGTGATACGCCAAACCATGTCGGTCTACAAGCTCTACAAAGTCATGTTGGGTATAACGACTTAAGCACGACTTTACAAAATGGGGATTAGTGCATAAATAGTTATTAGGGCTCGCATTTTCGTTAGTAAAATTACATCGCCCGCCACCACTAATTAAAATTTTACGTCCTGGCTTTTTACCCATATCAAGCACTGTAACACTTCGGCCGCGATATCCTGCTTGTGCTGCACACATTAAACCTGCAGCTCCGGCACCGATCACTATCACATCAAGGTGAGTCATTTGGTCATCTCTTAAAAACTTTGGTGAATTATAACAAAGTTTCGGTAACAACAAGATAGCTGTTATATTGTTTTTAATTTATCAATAAAGATTAAATAATGATAAAAAACACCAAAAAAATCTAATACATTAGGATCGTCAACATAATAAAAACAAATACAAAACGACTGAAAGCTTACTAAATTCACGGTTATAACTAAATGAGATAGGCACATACGTATTTAATATTTCAAAATTATTAACAGATCATTTACCTTTGTACCCGCTTTGTGGCTTTCCACAAATAATAATAAAACTAAGGGTAATTATGACTTCTAATAATTCATTTAAAAAATGCGCTGTTGCGCTAACAATAAGTACACTATTTGCAGCCAGCTCAAGCATGGCAAATCCAGCACAAGCAATCGCACCATCAATGGCTGAAACCTCAGTTAAAATGCAAAATCAAAGTGGGTTTGAAACTCAGTTCATTATCAAATATAAAAATAATAGCGATATGATGAACGTATCAACAGCTGAAGCATCGCCTGCAATGATGAACAAAAAAGCGCAAAGCTTTGTAAAAAACTTCACCTCAAAAAAAGGTAAAGTTAAAGCTAAATATATCCGCGCAATGGCATTAAATGATCATCACGTAATGCGTGCCGACAAAAAGCTCAATGCTGAAGAAGCACAACAGTTTATGCAAGAAATGGTCAATTCAGGCAATGTTGAATACATTGAAGTCGATCAAATGTTAAAGCCATTTGCAACACCAAACGACCCTCGTTATGGCGACCAATGGCATTACTATGAGCAAGCCGGTGGCCTAAATCTACCAACAGCCTGGGATACTGCTACAGGTAGCGGCGTGGTTGTAGCTGTTCTTGATACTGGTTACCGCCCACATGTTGATTTAAACGCCAATATTTTACCTGGCTACGATATGATCTCTAATCTATCAGTCGCTAATGATGGCAATGGCCGTGATAACGATGCTCGCGATCCAGGGGATGCTGTTGCAGCCGGAGAATGTGGTGATAATGGAGCACAAGGCTCTAGCTGGCATGGTACTCACGTAGCAGGCACAGTCGCTGCTGTGACTAATAATGGTGAAGGCGTTGCTGGTGTTGCTTACGACGCCAAAGTAGTGCCAGTACGTGTATTAGGTAAATGTGGCGGCTTGACCTCAGATATTGCTGACGGCATTATTTGGGCTTCAGGCGGAAACGTATCAGGTACATCGACAAACCCAAACCCTGCAGATGTTATAAACATGAGTTTAGGTGGTGCAGGTACATGTAGCTCAACGACTCAAAATGCGATTAATACTGCACGTAACAACGGCTCTGTTGTTGTAATAGCTGCAGGTAACGATAACGATAATTCTGCAAACTACAACCCGGGTAACTGTAATGGAGTTGTTAATGTTGCATCAGTTGGTCGTAACGGTGGCCGCGCATATTACTCAAATTATGGTAGCAATATTGATGTAGCAGCACCGGGTGGCGCACAAAATTTTGCTAATGATTCTGAAGGTGTTTTATCTACTTACAACTCAGGCTCAACAACACCATCAAGCGACAGCTATGGTTTTTCGCAAGGTACATCAATGGCCGCCCCTCATGTTGCAGGTGTAGCAGCGTTAATCAAACAAGCAAAACCAAACGCGACACCTGATGAAATAGAAAATATTTTAAAAACAACAACTCGTGCATTCCCAGCAACTTGTACTAACTGTGGCACAGGCATTGTTGATGCTGCCGCTGCTGTTGCAGCAGCCTCTGGTGGTACACCACCGCCAACATCAGGTGATAATGAGCTTATTGATGGGCAAGCGAAAACAGGCTTAAGCGGTGCGACAAGTACACAAAACTTTTACACTATGACAGTCCCAAGCGGTGCTACTAATGTAACTTTCACAATGAGTGGTGGTACAGGTGATGCTGACTTGTATGTACGTGCTGGTAGTAAACCGACAACAAGCACTTATGATTGCCGTCCTTACAATGAAGGTAACAGTGAAGAGTGTTCTATCGATAACCCAACTTCAGGTACTTATCATATAATGCTAAACGGCTACTCAGCCTACACTGGCGTTAGTTTAGTCGGTAACATCACAGGCGGTTCAGACTCAGGCACACCACAAGCGGGTGGCGGTACAGTATCTGATGTTTCTGCAACAGCAGGTCAGTGGAAGCATTACACGCTAGAAGTTCCTGCTGGCATGGCTAACTTTACTGTAACAACATCAGGTGGCACTGGTGATGCTGACTTATTTGTAAAATTTGGTAGTCAGCCAACCAGCTCAAGCTATGATTGCCGCCCATTTAAAACTGGTAACGCCGAAACATGTACATTTAGCAACCCTCAAGCAGGCACATGGCATTTAAGTGTTAATGCGTATCAAACCTTCTCAGGTTTAACGCTAAGTGGTCAATACCAGCCATAGTCCATCTACTCTTTTAATAAAAAGCCGATATATATGTATCGGCTTTTTTACTGATAAACGCAGATTAGTTATAGTTTAGCTAAAACGACTTCAGCGCTACTTATTACAAATTCTTTTTCTTGCTCGACAAATAATTGGTTAACAACACCACTATCTACAACCATAGCGTAACGTTTCGAGCGCAAACCACCAAAGCCTGCGGTATCTTTTTCAAGACCTAAAGCACGAGTAAAACTGGCATCGCCGTCTGCCAGCATATCTATATGCTCTGCATTTTGTGACTCACCCCATGCTTTCATCACAAATGCATCATTTACCGATACACAGTAGATAGCGTTAATACCCTTAGCCTTAATTTTATCGGCTAGCGCGATATAACCAGGCAAATGAGCATTCGAACAAGTGGGTGTAAAAGCACCAGGCACCGCAAATAACACAACTTTTTTATCTGTAAATAATTCATTATTAGTGAGTGTTTGCATACCTTTATCACTAAGCTGAGATAAATTTACTGCAGGTATTGTCTGACCTAGCTCTATCATATTAATTCCTTAGGGTAATTAAATAGTCTTTTAGCATACAGATTAATATTTAATTCGTCTTCGATTAATCGCTGTTGTTATCTAAACCTAAACCTTCTTTAATAGATGTCATTTGCAACTCTAATTGCGAGCCTATATCAGCAACTAATTCACTCGACTCACTTACTTGGCTTTTCATATCATGCATTGATAGAGTAAAGTCACTAAGGAAATTACTTTGTTGTTTAGCCAATTCCATTGCATCAATCGCAACTTTATTAGCCTGCTGCGCATTATCTGCAACTCCTTCAGAGTTTGCTTTAAGCTCTTGAGCATTTGCAGTTTGTAACTGTGCATCCTCAGTTAATGCATTGATTTGTTTATAGACTTCTTGAGAGTTTTCGCTTAGTAGCGCCAATTGATCATTAATCTCTTTTAACGAACCTTGAGTCTGCATAGCTAATTGCCTTACCTCATCAGCAACCACGGCAAAACCTCGACCTTGCTCACCTGCTCTTGCTGATTCAATCGCAGCATTGAGCGCGAGTAAGTTTGTTTGCTCAGCGATGGTACGTATGACCGTAATAATATTGCTTACTCCCTGTACCCCGCTCAGTAATTCCTGAACACTATGCATACCTTGCTCAATTCGCTGCTGTGTATCAGAACTGGCATTAAGCATACTTTTGGCAAAACCAACACTTTGTTGCATTGCTTCATAAGTACTTTGAGCATTTTCAGCAGCTTGAGCATTGATATGATTAACCTGCTCGCCAAGTTGCTGAATATTAAGAAGCAGTTCTTCATTGTGATTTACCTGCTGATAACTCGCATTACTTTTTTGACCTATCGTGTATAAATGCCCACTCATCTGCTGCATGAAATCACTGACTACATTAAGCATATCTGCTCTTTCTTGCGCTTCCAAACGCTGGCGTTCAATTAACTGGTTAAAATACTGCGCTATTTCACCCACCTCTGTTTTAGGGTTATTCACTGTAATATTTTTTAACTCATTACTTTCGATTAAGAATGCAAACCCATCTCGCAGTTGTCGTAAAGGTTGTAAAACCTGTTTACGTTGCACCCAATAAACACCAAAAGCTAATATTACTAGTCCACCTATTGCTATTCCAAACACCCAGAACACTTGTTGCTTTACGGTATCTTGCTGCGCTTTTAATGTTTGCTCTGCCTCAATCACTGTATTTGATAGTAAGCTAATTTGTTCGCGTAACTCATTTGTTCCTGAACGACGTAGTTTTGATTGCGATAAAGTACTGCTTAAATCACGCAGATAACGTTTAGGCCAACTCACCAACTCTGCTTTTATTTCAGCAGCCAAATCTTCAGGTTCTTCATCTACAAATAAAGCAAATTCATCAACCTCAGTCATTACTCCTAAGTTAGGTAGCTGCTCAATTTTTACAGCTAGTAAGTTTAGGGTTTTTATACTTTGTTGCAGGTTTTTCTCTATCTCAGGTTGGTAATTATTTAGCAGCTGATAAGTCGATAGTGATAAATTAACCACTTCACTGTAATAATCACTCGCTAATTTATTGTAGCTAAGAGCGTTACTGGCTTGCGTTGATGCTTTTTGCGCATAATTCATAAGTGAAGAGGCTGAGCCGGCCATTTGTCTAAGCGCGTTATCTAACAGCGCAGTTTCATTGCCAGAGAGTTTTCCAAGTGATCTGTATTTACCATTAATATCTGTATCTAATAAAGTTAATTGTTCAGCTAAACGAGCTTCTAACTCATGAGGAAGCACCGTTAACTGTTGCGCTTTAAGTTGCTCAATCAAGGTAGATGATTGTTTTAAGTATTGGCTATTACCTTGCGCTAAGTAACTCTCTAATTGATTGGCAAGCTCAACCATTATGCTATTTTTTAAATGGCTGTATGCGCTATCTTGTTGCTGAAGCTTTAGTAATGTATGGCTTGCCCATAACAAGGTCGCGGCTAGAAGGATACTTGCAAATGTTAGTAAAATGGCTAGTAAACGGGTAAAAAATGATACACGCATAAATATATCTCAAAACTGAAATACACATAGAGTATTGAATTTTTATGACATATTTATGTAACAAGAGTAATAAGGATAAATACGTGAGGGAATTAGACTTAAAGGTAGTTAGACAGGATGTAAAATGACAATTTATCTAAGTAAATAAAAAACCGCGTTTAAACGCGGTTTTTTTATTAATTAAGCTTTTATTTAAAGGCCTGCACGGTCTTTAATAATAGGGATTAAAGGTGAGCCTGCATGATTTGCCTCAGCCCAAGCAATATCTGCACCGTCTTCAAGTGAGCTCTTAGATAAGTTTTTAACAATGTACTCGCCTGTATCAACTGCATTACTTGCAACAGCATGACGCAATAAGTTATTACCATTACAAAAAACTGCATCATAGATATTACGAACTTTCACACGTGAACTTTTTAATTTGCTACGTAGACGGTTTTTATCATCACCAGCAATGTATTCACAAACTGAAACAGCTAACTGGTCATTAGCGCTTGCAGGCGCAGTATAAGCAAACGAACCCGCTGCAATAGCAGCAATTACAACTAGTTTCGGTAATTTAATCATTGATTGGACACCCTATATTAATACTTTTTTCGTACTCGACTGTTTAATATTGTACCAACACGCTCAGATTTTGGCAATAATGTTAAGAGACTTTATTCAAAGTTACGAATTTATAACTATATTTATTTTTCTCATCAGGCGCCATCAACATTTCATCTTCAATTTGCCAATTTGCAACACTTTGGTAATCAGGAAACTGTGTATCCCCTTCTACATCTAAGTCTATAAAGGTTAGATATAAGCGATGTGCTTGCTCTAAGAACTGTTGATAGATGTTTCCACCACCAATAATCATCACTTCGGCAATATCATTAACAAGCTCAAGTGCAGCTTCAGGAGTAGTTACAGTTTCAATTCCTGGTGCTTGATATTCAGTATTGCGAGTAATAATAATATTACGACGCCCAGGTAGCGGCCTACCTATCGATTCAAATGTTTTACGCCCCATAATAACGGGCTTACCAGAAGTTACTTTTTTAAAGTGCTGAAGGTCGCCAGGTAAGTGCCATGGCATTTTATTATCTAAGCCAATGACACGATTGTTTGCCATTGCTGCAATCATTGAAATTATCACACTAAATACCCAATACTTTATTATTAATCAAAGAAAAAGGAGCGTTAGCTCCTTTTAAATATATACAATTATAGTTAACGCTCGTAGACAACTTCTACGTCGTAATCATCTTCATCCCAATCATCCCAGTCATCATCATCGCCTTTAGTGGCTTTTTGATGGTAGGTATCCCACTTAAATTCAACTTCTTCATCTGCAACTTCAACAAATTTTTCTTTAGGCATGTTATCAAGTAGCGTCATGATGTCGTGAATTAATGGCTGAGTATTTAATTTATTAATTGCAGCAATACTATAAGTATTTTCAGACTCACCTAACTCTTCTGCAATTTGCTCACATAGAGATTTGGCTTCATCTTCAGGCAATAAATCAATTTTATTAAATACCAACCAGCGCGGCTTTTCAGCAAGCTTAGGACTGTACTGATGTAGCTCATTGATAATTGCAAAAGCATTATCAACAGGGTTTGAGCCATCAACTGGCATAACATCAATAATGTGTAATAACACACGACAGCGCTCTAAATGCTTTAAGAAACGAATACCTAAGCCTGCGCCGTCCGATGCACCTTCAATTAAGCCAGGAATATCGGCGATGACAAATGACTTATTTGCTTCAGGACGAACAACACCTAAATTGGGGATAAGCGTAGTGAATGGATAATCTGCTACCTTTGGTTTTGCAGCCGATACACTGCGAATAAAGGTTGATTTACCGGCATTAGGTAAACCCAGTAAACCTACATCAGCGAGTAGCATTAGCTCTAATTTAAGGTTACGCACTTCACCAGGTGTTCCGAGTGTTTTTTGACGTGGGGCACGGTTAGTACTTGATTTAAAACGCGCATTCCCCAAGCCATGGAAACCGCCTTTTGCAACCACAATTCGTTGACCATCTTGGGTTAAATCCCCTAATGATTCTTGCGTATCAACATCAATGATACGTGTACCTACCGGCACTTTTACAATCAGATCTTCACCTTTTTTACCGGTACAATTACGGCTTTGACCGTTAGTACCACGTTCTGCTCTATGAAAACGCTCAAATTGATAGTCAATAAGGGTATTTAAGTTTTCATCAGCTTGTAGATAAACACTACCACCGTCTCCACCGTCACCGCCATCAGGTCCACCATCTGGAACATATTTCTCACGACGAAAAGACACGATGCCGCTGCCACCGTCACCAGCTTCTGCGCGAATTTCTACTTCATCTACAAACTTCATGATTACTCACTTTAGGGATTGGCTTGTTAATAACTCTATTATATACCTAAGTGGCCTATAGAGCACACTGAGCATAAAAACACTTAGGTATATATTTAGAGCTGCCTAAAACAAAAAACCCCGCAAAGGCGGGGTTTTTAACTACCTTACTGATTACTCAGCTACGATAGTTACGTATTTACGGTTTAAAGGACCTTTTTGTTCAAACTGAACTTTACCATCTGCTTTTGCGAAGATAGTGTGGTCTTTACCGATACCTACGTTTGCGCCTGGGTGGAAACGAGTTCCACGCTGACGAACAATGATGCTACCCGCTAGAACTGATTCGCCACCAAAACGCTTAACACCTAGGCGTTTGCTTTCTGAATCACGACCGTTACGAGTACTACCAGCTGCTTTTTTATGTGCCATTTCTAAGTACCTCTAATTAAGCGCTAATGCTAGTGATTTTAACTTCAGTGAACCATTGACGATGGCCCATTTGCTTACGAGAATGCTTACGGCGTCTAAATTTAACAACCTTAATTTTCTCACCGCGACCGTGTGAAACAACCTCAGCTGTTACTTTACCACCGTTTACGAACGGTACACCAATCTCGATCTTCTCACCATCAGCAACTAAAAGTACTGAATCAAATTCCACTGCCGCACCAGTTTCAACGTCTAATTTTTCAAGACGAATCGTTTGACCTTCAGTCACACGATGCTGTTTACCACCACTTTGGAAAACCGCGTACATAATTAACTCCGTCTGTGCACCCTCAAATCGGCGCAACTAAAATATTCTTCGATAGGGCGCGAAGTTTACGCTAACGCGAAATAACTAGCAAGCCTATTTTTATAATTAAATGAATAAAAAGTAGCTACATTGAGGGCAATTCAATATTTCCCCTATTTTATATGAAAATCCCCCTTTGCCAAGCGCTTTTTAACGGTTACAGAAAATAAATTTGTAATAACAAAGCAAGCCCATGTAGTTCAATTAACCGCCAGGGGTGATTCAAAATTAAACCACGCCGTTTAATCATTTATTCAGCTAGTTAATAGGTCATTTAACCTACTTAAGGGTGTTTTTTTAAGGAATCATCACAAAATATCGAGCTGATGCGTTTTTTGTTGTACAATCTGCGCCGTTCACACATTAAAATTGGCTCGGAGATCAATGGATATAAAAGCTATCCAGGCGTTAATCGAAAGCGATATGAATGACGTCAATCAACTAATACATGCGCAAATGCGCTCAGATGTGGCGTTAGTTAATCAACTTGGTTTGTATATTGTTAACAGCGGTGGCAAACGTGTTCGCCCCATGTTAGCTATTTTGGCGGCTAAAGCGCTAGGTTACCAAGGCAAAGATCACATTACGCTAGCAACAATTATTGAATTTATTCATACCGCAACGCTTTTACATGACGATGTGGTAGATGAATCTAACTTGCGCCGTGGCACACCCACAGCAAATGCCGAGTTTGGTAATGCCGCAAGTGTCCTCGTGGGAGACTTTATTTATACTCGCTCGTTTCAGCTAATGGTAGGCCTTGGTAAAATGCAGATAATGCAAGTGTTGGCCGATGCAACCAATATTATTGCTGAAGGCGAAGTGCTGCAATTAATGAACTGTAATGACCCAGATACTACTGAAGCCAGTTATATGCAGGTTATTTACTCTAAAACCGCTAAGTTATTTGAAGCTGCAACCGGGCTAGCTGCCATTATAACTGAGCAAGATGACAGTGTATTAAACGCACTCAATTTGTACGGTATGCATTTAGGCACTGCTTTTCAGTTGGTGGATGATGTTTTAGATTACAACGCCGATGCCGACCAACTGGGTAAAAACATTGGTGATGACTTAGCTGAAGGCAAACCTACATTACCACTAATTTATGCCATGAAACACGGTAGCGAGCATCAAACACAGTTAATAAGAGATGCAATAGAGCACTGTAATGGTATGGCGCATCTAGATGAGATACTCGCTGCACTTAAACATACCAATGCCCTTGAGTTCACTATGCAAAAAGCAGAGCAAGAAGCAGAGAAAGCGATTGCTTGTTTAGATTGCTTAGCTGAGTCGAATTACAAGCAAGCATTAATTAGCTTAGCTAGAATAGCGGTTGATCGCGACCACTAAGTTATACTGTGTAGATAATTCCGAGCAATAAAAAAGCCTGCAAATGCAGGCTTTTTTTATGGGTTAATTTTGGCTATTACGCCATAAAATCAACACCTTCTTTAATGTCTTTTTTCAGAGTTTCAAGCATGTCATTTTTTGCTTGCTCTTCAAATGCGCTTAGTGTGCCGTAAGAAAGAATTTCTTCTACGCCATTTTTACCTAAACGTACTGGATGTGCGAAGTACTCTGCATCACCATTTTCAACAGCAACGTATGCATAATCTACAACGTCTTCACCTTGTAAGCCTTTAACTAAAGACATACAAAAACGTGCAGCAGCAGCACCCATTGATAATGTTGCAGAACCACCGCCCGCTTTAGCATTAACTACTTCAGTACCCGCATTTTGGATACGTGGAGTCAGTGCAGCCACTTCTTCATCAGTGAAAGTAACACCTTCAACTTGAGAAAGTAACGGTAGAATAGTTGTACCTGAGTGACCACCAATTACTGGAACTTTAACGCTTGCTACGTCAACGCCTTTAAGCTCAGCAATGAACGCTTCTGAACGGATCACATCGAGTGTTGTAATACCAAATACACGCTTAGCATCGTAAGTTCCTGCTTTTTTAAATACTTCAGCAACAATTGGTACAGTACCGTTAACTGGGTTAGTAATAATACCCACAAGCGCTTTAGGACAGTTAGCAACAATGCCTTCTGCTAATGTTTTGATGATACCAGCGTTAACATTAAATAAATCAGCACGATCCATACCAGGCTTACGTGGCATACCCGCTGGAATAAGAACGATATCACAGCCTGTTAGTGCCTTATCTAAATCGTCTGCACCAAAACCTGCAACTTTAACATCTGTTGGGATGTGAGAAAGGTCAACAGCAACACCAGGAACTACTGGCGCAACATCATATAGTGATAATTCAGAGCCAGCTGGTAAGCCTGTTTTTAATAATAAAGACAACGCTTGACCGATACCGCCTGCAGCACCTAATACAGCAACTTTCATTGGAATTCTCCGTGATTTGAGGTAGGAAATATTTGTGGTTCATAAGATAAAGAAATTAACGACTAAAAACAAATTTATCCTGCTTATTTTAGCTATATTTTCGACCATAGTTGTAAACTTTGCTGTTTAAACGCAGCAAAATGGCAACTTAAGCAAACATCTGCTGCATAATTATGCATTTTTGTGTAGAATTTGCAGTATCTATTACATAACTAATTAGACACTATGCAACCACAAGATAAACAAGAAGCATTGGTTAAAGCCTTTAAAGCACTTTTAAAAGAAGAAAACTTTGGCTCACAAGGCGAAATAGTTGATGCGTTAAAAGAGCAAGGCTTTGATAATATTAGCCAGAGTAAAGTGTCGCGAATGTTAAGTAAGTTTGGCGCGGTACGCACCCGTAATGCAAAACAAGAAATGGTATACTGTTTACCCGCTGAAATGGGGGTACCAACCGCTAAGAGCCCGTTGCGCCAGCTCGTTATTGATATTATGCATAACGAAATGATGATTATTATTCGCACCAGCCCTGGAGCTGCTCAACTCATTGCGCGTTTACTTGACTCATTAGGCAAAGCTGATGGCGTATTAGGCACTATTGCCGGCGATGATACTATTTTTATAGCACCAGCTAAAATCTCAGAAATAGACCTCACACTAGAGCGTGTTCGTATTTTATTTGATACGGTTTAATCACTAACGCTGTAATAAAGACGGCTATGAATAATACATAGCCGTTTTGTAATTGTTATAACTGCTTTAAAAATCGTACTGAGGGGGCAAAAAATGCAGAGCCCATATCCGCCTGAGTAAAATCAAGCCAGTGATCATAATTCTCTCCCTGCCCTAGTCGGCTAGTTAGCACTTTTTCGAATGCATCCCCTTTAGCAGAGCACGTAATCACTAACATACCTTGCTCATACACATCGCCATAAGGCATGCTTTGGTTAAGTAACAGTGCCTGACCTTGGTCATCTTTTAATTCACTGCGGGTCGCATGGCTGCTCTCAAGTGCGGGGCTGAGTAAGGTATTATCAAGGCGTGTGCGACCCATTATTTGCTCTTGTTCATGTAATGACAAATGCTGCCACAAGCTCAAGTCATGTTTGAAGCGCTGCACATGAATGTAACTACCTTGGTCTTCAAAACTATCCGGTTTGTTTATTAATGCCGTTACACGCTTTTGACGGCCATGTGGGGTATCGCCCGCATAAATAAAGCCATTAAAATCACGGCCATCTAAAAAGCGAAAATTACGAATTTGCTCCACCAGCTCAACATCAGGGGTGAATAGTTTGAGTATTTGTAGTGCAAACAAATGATTCACGTCTTCTCTGTCTGAGCGGATTTGCACAAACAAATCACATGGCCTTGCACTCATAACAAAGTCGCTATGGGTAATATTAGGAAAGCTTTGCAGCTCACTTGGCATGAAGTCAGGTAAAATATGTGGCCAATATTGCGCACCAATTGCCACCATGCAAGAAAGCATAGATTCAGAAAACTGATCACTAAACTCATCTTCAATATCGCTCACTTTTTTAAGCTTAGCGCGAAGTGATTCGTCGTGACCGTCAAGTACATTAAAAAATAAGTGCAAACCGTGTAAGTTTGCTTCAGCACAAATCCCTGATTGCGCTTGCACCATTGTTATTCCTTACTTTTTAGAGCAAAACACAGTGATTAATTACGATTCAAAAAAATTCACAGTGTGCGGTTTTATTTTTATTATAACCTGTTCATTAATTTCAAATGACTGGCCATACTGAGCTGCAACTTCTATTTCTTGTTCAGCAATAACCACAGTGTATACATAGGCAGAGCCGATGAAACGACTACTTAGTATTGTAACGCACTCACACTGCAGCAGCTCGTTATTGTTATTAGTGGCAAGCTCAAGCTGGTGTGGACGCACATAAATAACCCCCTTTTCAGCCACTGCGTGTTGCTGTGGCAGTATTGACTTAACCACACCAAACTGCGTTTCATATTCAGTGGCTGTTAATGCAGTTGCGCTTAAGTATATGCCCTGACCCAGAAATTCTGCAACCTCCTTTGAACTTGGTTTAGCAAAAAGCTGTTCTGGGGTGCCTTGCTGCGCAATTTTACCTTGGTGCATAACCGCAAGTGTATCTGAAAATGCAAACGCCTCTTCTTTTGAGTGAGTAACAAATACTGCCGACACTTGTTGAGCTTTAATAATACGTCTTATATCAGCGATTAACTCAAATCGGACTTGGGTATCAATATTAGAAAACGGCTCATCTAACAATAGTAAGCTGGGTTTATAAGCTAATGCACGCGCAATCGCTACCCGCTGCTGTTGACCACCTGAGAGTTGATGTGGATATCTATCTGCGCAGCCAACCAAGTGCACAAGTTTTAACATTTCATCCACGCGAGCCTGTTTATCCGTTTTGCTCATACCGCTTAGACCAAAGCCAATATTATTCGCCACCGTTAAATGTGGGAACAATGCGTAGTCTTGAAACATCATGCCAATATTACGATGCTCTGGTGACACAAACGTATTGGCGTCACTGACTAACTTACCATCAATAAATACCTGTCCTTGTTTGGCTTCAATTAACCCTGCAATGGCTTTAAGCGTGGTGGTTTTGCCGCAGCCACTGGCACCGAGTAAACACACTATTTCGTCTTTACCTAAGGTTAAGTCTAAATCATCTACAACCTTAGTCCCGTTATATGCATAGCTCACACCTTGTAAAATCAAACTACTCATTTAACTACGTTGCTCCATTGAACGATTAATAAAATATAACGGAATAAAACCTACCACCACTATAAATAAAGCTGATATGGAGGCCAGCTCTAATTGTTCATCGCTAACATATTGAAACACGTGCGTAGCTAAACTTTCAAAATCAAAAGGCCTTAGCAGTAAGGCTGCGGGCAGCTCTTTCATACACTCAATAAATACCAATAAACCAGCGGTTAATAAGCCTCGGCGTAATAAAGGCAAATGCACTAAGCGTAATGTGTGGCCTTGGCTTTTCCCCATTGACTGACTTGCCATATCAAGCGAGGGGCTAATGCGTGAAAAGCTCGACTCTATAGCACCATGAGCCACGGCGTAAAACCGCACTATATAAGCAAAAATAATAGTGAGTAAGCTGCCAGTCAGTAATAGACCAATATCTAAATCATAAGGAGTCAGAATGCGGTTAATAGTATTTTCTAATAGGGTGAGTGGCAACAATACAGCAATCGCTAATACTGTCCCAGGGAGTGCATACCCGGTACTTGCTAAGCGCCCAGGTATAAGTGGGTTTGCTTGTTTTGCAATGCGCTGATAAAACACCACTAAAACACTCAAAACAATAGTCACTACACTCACTACTGCGGCCACTTTCAAACTTTGCCATGCATAGCTAAAAAATTCACTACTCCACGCTTGATCAAAATACGTGATTGCATACTTGAGCAAAACAACCATGGGAATAATAAATGAGATTATTAAAATAAGGCTACAAAACCCCGTTGCTAACCATGCAGACTTACCTTTAAGAATATAAAGTGCCTCACTGTTCACACTCGATTGACGTTCAAATACAGCTTGGTTACGACGGCTAAAACGCTCGGTGATCAATGCTAAGAATAGCAGTAACAACATCACCCCTGAAATTTTTGCTGCCGCAGTTAATGAGTAATAACCAAACCAAGTATCGTATACTGCGGTGGTTAATGTACTGACTGCAAAGTAGCTAACGGTAGCAAAATCAGCCATGGTTTCCATGCTGATCAAAGCCAGCGCAGCAACAATAGCACCACGAGAAAGCACCAAGCTTACTTTAAAAAAGCTTTTCCATGCACTTAATCCCATTAATTGGCTTGCTTGAACTAATTTAAAGGATTGTTCACGTAGTGCGGTTTTAAAAATTAAATATAAATACGGGTAGAGTACCAGCGCAATCATGATGATAGCCCCTGGCAAAGTGCGTATATCAAAAAACCAGTAATCATTGGGTGATTGCCAACCAAACCATTCTCTTAGTGTTATTTGTATCGGCCCCGCGTAGTCGAGTAAATCCGTGTACACATAAGCAATAATATAGGTAGGCATGGCAAGCGGCAGCATCAGTGCCCATTCAAACTGTTGTTTGCCAGGAAAACGGCAATAAGCGGTGAGCCAACCCAGTGGCAACGCAATCAGACAGCTAAGTAACCCTACACCTAAAACCAGCAATACGGTATTACTTATATAGTCCCACAGCACGGTATTCCACAGGTGAGTAAATACCTCTGAGTCGCCTTGTAAAGATTCTACTAGCAGAAAAAACAACGGGGTCGACAGTAATAACCCTGTCGACCACGCAATAAGCTGCCACTTCGACAGCTGAAATTTATAAGTCATTAAAGATCGAACTTCACCTCATCAATTAGCTTAAGGGCTAACGGACGATATTTGCTAATTTCATCAAGCGGTAAGCTGTCTTCCTTAAAGCTTCCCCATGATGCAACCAAACTTGAAAGCTTAACACCTGGCTTGACCGGGTACTCCATATTGAGCGAGGCATACATATTTTGCGCCTTATTGTCGGTCATATACTCTATAAGTTTCAAGGCATTTTCAGGGTTTTTAGCATACTTAGTAATTACCGCACCCGATACGTTAATATGCGAACCACGGTTAGTTTGGTTTGGAAAATTAATATTAACCGCATCTGCCCACGGTTTTTGCGCTTCATCTTGCAACATTTTACCTAAGTAGTAACTGTTACCTAAAGCTAAATTACATAAACCTTCTTTAACGGCTTTCACTTGCGCACGGTCATTTCCCTGCGGCTTACGCGCTAAATTCGCTTTTACACCCTCAAGCCATGTTTTAGTCTGTACTTCACCATGATGAGCAATCATAGAAGCCACTAACCCTAAATTATAAGGGTGTTTACCAGAGCGAGTACAAATTTGACCTTTATATTCAGGTTCGGCTAAATCTTCATAACTCAGCTCAGGTAATGGACCTAAACGCTCTTTTGAAGAGTAAACATTTCGCACTCGCTTAGTGAGCGCCACCCACTGACCATCGCCATCACGAAATGCAGCCGGCACATTATTATTAACCTGCTCACTATCAATTGTTTGCGTTAGCTTTAGCTCTTCTAACTGAATTAACGCACTAAAGTTAGAGGTTAATACTAAATCTGCTTTGCTGTGCTTGCCTTCACGCTTAACACGTTCTATTAAGCCTTTTTTAGCAAACACAACATTAGTTTTAATGCCTGTTTGCTGTGTAAAATCATCTAAAATAGGTTTAATTAAAAAAGGTTGTCTAAATGAGTAAATATTCACAACATCGGTTGCAACAGCAGGTGCTGAGACAATTAGTCCAACGACAAGCGCTAGTGTTTTTTTCATATTTTCTTACCTGACTAATAATTATTATCATTAATTTTACCGCGATGAACTAAAAAGTGCACACTTTATATAATTACTTAGTGATAAATACGCCCAAAAAAGAAAACCCTTGTAAGATATCTCTTACGCTTATGGCAGTAAATGAGTAAAAACACTCTGCATAACACTCCACAAACATAGCAAGCCATTGTATTTTAAGTGATTTATAAATATTTCATTTGTAAGAACATAAACCATAAGCGGTTTTATCCTACATTTACTGCAAATCACTCTCTATAATTAACCCATAAATAAGCAACGACGCTTACCGAGTAAATGGAAACGGATTAACTACTCGAATACCAAGGTTTGGTTTTTAGGATAACAGGGATTTAAGGACAGGCTCAGGATGAGTATCGCAATGGATTGTTGCACAAGGGATAGCATCAGGATGATGCATAATGGATAACAACATCGGAATAGTTGTTTATAAAGGATAGGGAACAAGAAGGACAGGCCCTTAGGGCAACACAACGGAATGGTAACAAAGGGAATGCACTCGGATGTGCAATAAGGATTGGTAATAGATTTTACCTTACAGGATGTTTTAGGGATTTATGGAGACAGGCCCGGATAGCCTATATTACATAGAACTAGAAAGTAATATTGTAATAACACGGATCGTAAAAATTGGAGTTGATTAGGTTCAATTGCAGGATGCAACAAAGTTAGAAGATTCCGCAAGCGCGACTAGAGATGGTTCGCGCTTTTCTTTTGCCTGAAAGTCAGCGGTCAGCCAAATTATATATGTTTAGGCTATACTCAAGCGTAAAATTCAGCTTTTTTGTATTAATACCCTGCACTTTATTCCGGCCTGCCTTTGTTACGCTTACCAAGTAAATAAGCGTCGCGAAACTTAATAAAATGCTGTTCTAATTTAGTGCTCGCATCAACTTCACCAGCCAATGCTAATACCATAATAGCCACTTCTGCCGTACCTAACTGATGAGCATGAGGCGCTACACGTAATCGGTAATCAGAGAGTTTTTCTGCGGTAATAGAAAGCACAGGTAAGTTATCTAAATAAGGACTCTTACGAATCATTTTTTTAGCTTCTCGCCATGTACCATCTAAAAATATAAACAATGGCTGTTTACCTGCATGCGTTTCAACCTGGGTTACCACCCTATCAGTTTCAACATCTTCAGCCGGAAAAATCACAAAAGGCTGATATTTATCATTATTCAACAATGCTAATAAAGCAGGATCTGGGGAGGTTCTATCCCAACGAAACGCATGATTATCAGGCACTATTTCCGCAATTAAACGCCCTGTATTAGACGGTTTAAAACTTTCATTGTGATACATAAGTAAGCATACTGCAGCGCTACAGCTTGCGTACTCAGCGCCCTCACAAATACAGTAATGCTTGGCAATTAAGCATTGATCACAACGATCCATTTTTCCACCACGGGCATTAAACTCACGTCGAGATTCACTTATTTGCTGAGCTCGTAATGCTAAAACTGAATTTTTTAAACTCTGGGTCACTGTGGTTAATTACCTATAAATTGATGGCTGCGCATTGTAGCTAAAATAAAAGGAAATAGATATCTGCGGGCTGCGGGCTGCGGGCTGCGGGCTGCGGGCTGCGGGCTGCGGGCTGCGGGCTGCGGGCGCTAGTAAAATAAAACACCGAGCTTTTTGCAAGCATAACTTTTATATTGCAGGCGTGAATTTATCTCACGCAGGTTTAATTTAGGGTTTTAAGCCCGTTGCCCGACACTCGCAGCTCGACATGCTTTAGTCTTTGTTTTTGCACCATAGAGACGCTGCGCTACACAGAACAATTTTTTGCTAAACGCTGAGGCTATAAAAACAAAAAACCCAAGCCGAGGCTTGGGTTTTTTATCGCGATTAACTAAAAGAAATTACTTCTTCTTTTTAACTGCTTTTTTGTTTGGTAAATCAGTGATTGAACCTTCAAAAATTTCAGCAGCAAGGCCGATTGATTCGTTCAATGTTGGGTGAGCATGAATTGTTAGCGCTAGGTCTTCACCATCTGCACCCATTTCAATACCTAGACCGATTTCGCCCAGCATTTCGCCTGCGTTAATACCAATCATAGCACCACCGATAATACGGCCGCTTTCTTTATCAAAAATAAGCTTAGTAGAACCTTCGGTACGTGAAGAAGCAATAGCACGACCCGATGCAGCCCAAGGGAATACAGCTGTTTCAATGCTTAAACCTTGCTCTTTCGCTTCTTTTTCAGTTACACCCGCCCATGCAATTTCAGGGTCAGTATAAGCAATTGAAGGAATACACTTAGGATCAAAGTAATGTTTTTGACCAGAGATAACTTCTGCTGCAACATGGCCTTCATGAACCGCTTTATGCGCAAGCATAGGTTGACCCACTAAGTCACCAATCGCAAAAATATGTTCTACGTTAGTACGTAATTGCTTATCAACGTTAATAAAACCACGCTCATCAACATTCACACCCGCTTTATCAGCGTCTAACATGTTACCATTTGGTGTACGACCTACAGCAACAAGTACTTTGTCGTAACGTACTGGCTCTGCCGGTGCATTTTTGCCTTCAAACGTAACATATAAACCGTCGTCTTTTGCTTCAACGCCAGTTACTTTAGTTGAAAGCATTACATTAAACTTGTCTTTAACATGCTTTTGGTAAATTTTAATGATGTCTTTATCAGCAGCAGGAACAAGTTGGTCTGCAAATTCTACAACATCAATTGCAGAACCTAGTGCACGGTAAACCGTACCCATTTCAAGACCGATAATACCACCACCTAAAACAAGTAGCTTTTCAGGAACATCTTTAAGCTCTAGCGCGCCCGTTGAATCAATAACGCGATCATCCTCAGGGATGAAAGGTAAGTTTACAGGTTTAGAACCCGCAGCAATAATTGCGTTATCAAAGGTAATGGTTGTTTTACCGTCAGCGCCTTCAACATCTAAAGTGTTGCTACCAGTAAATTTACCGTAACCAGATACAACTTTTACTTTACGCATTTTAGCCATGCCGTCTAAGCCACCTGTAAGCTGGCCAACAACAGAATCTTTCCAAGAACGAACTTCATCTAAGTCAATTTTTGGTGCGCCAAAAGTAACGCCGTGAGATGACATTTCTGCAGCATCATCAATCACTTTAGCTACGTGTAAAAGTGCTTTAGAAGGAATACAACCAACATTAAGACATACACCGCCTAATGTCTCGCGAGATTCTACTAATGTAACTTCTAAGCCCAAGTCAGCAGCGCGAAAAGCCGCAGAGTAACCACCAGGACCACCGCCTAGTACAACAACTTGAGTTTTTAATTCGTTGCTCATGCTATTACCTTTATTGTTTGAACGGGACACAGCCCCAAAATTTAACTGCCATGTTTCTGCAAGGCAGAAAAGGGCATTTGTGCAAATATTGTATCATTGCAAATGATAAAAATCCCAGCTAAAAACAACTGGCTGGGATTTGATTTTACTCACTCTGTAGTGATCACATCACTAACTGGCGTATATCACTCATGTAACTTGCAAGAGTAACAGTAAAGCGTGCAGCAAGTGCACCGTCAATCACTCTATGGTCGTAAGACATTGAAAGTGGAACCATTAGCTTAGGCTCAAACTCTTTACCATTCCACTTAGGCTTCATTTCAGATTTAGACACACCTAAAATTGCCACTTCAGGCGCATTCACAATCGGCGTAAATGCCGTACCGCCAATGCCACCTAGGCTTGAAATAGTAAAACAACCACCTTGCATATCTGATGAACTTAACTTGCCATCACGCGCTTTAACAGATACTTCCATTAGTTCACGAGATAGTTCAATAATGCCTTTTTTATCAACATCTTTAAACACTGGTACAACTAAGCCATTTGGCGTATCAACCGCTACACCAATATTAATGTACTTTTTAAGGATTAAGCTTTCGCCATCCTCTGAAAGCGATGAGTTAAATGTCGGGAACTCAGCAAGCGCTTTAGCTGCTGCTTTCATTACAAACACGAGTGGCGTAATTTTAACACCCAGCTTTTTCTTCTCGTTAAGGGCATTTTGCTCTTTACGGAACTGCTCAAGGCTCGTGATATCCGCTTCATCAAACTGGGTAACATGTGGGATTTGCACCCAGTTACGATGTAAGTTTTTACCTGACAGCTTTTGGATACGAGAGAGTTTTTTCTCTTCTATTTCACCAAACTTAGCAAAATCAACTTTTGGCCATGGAATTAAACCAAGCTCACCGCCACCCGCATTGCCTTTAGCTGCTGGTACTTGACCAGACTCAACTTGCTTAACCAGTTGCTTAACATAGTTTTGCACGTCTTCTTTAACAACACGGTTTTTACGGCCCGTGCCTTTAACGTTGGCAAGGTTAATACCAAACTCACGTGCTAAACGGCGAACCACTGGCGATGCATGTGCATAAGCGCTATTGTTTTCAAAGCTTTCAGGGCTTGCTTTAGCAGATGATGCTGCTGGTTTTGACTCAGCCTGAGCTGCCGGCTTAGATTCTGTTTTAGGCGCTGGTGCTGATTTTTCTGCAGGTGCTGCAGCTGGTGCACTACCCGCCACTTCAAATACAAAAATCAATGAGCCAGTTTTAACTTTATCGCCAGTCGCTACTTTAATCTCTTTAACAGTACCTGCAAACGGCGCCGGTACTTCCATAGCTGCTTTGTCGCCTTCAACGTTTAAGATAGATTGCTCTTCTTCTACGCTATCGCCAACCGCAACCATCACTTCTGTTACTTCAACTTCGTCATCACCAATATCAGGCACGCTAACTTCTTTAGTGCTTGATGCCGATGTTTGTTCAGCAGGCTTCTCTTGTGCTTTTGAATCAGCTGCTGGGGCACTTTGGTTATCACCACCTGACACTTCAAAAACAAATACTAATGAACCCGTTTTCACTTTGTCACCAGTATTTACTTTAATTTCTTTTACTGTACCGGCAAAGGGTGCTGGTACTTCCATTGCCGCTTTGTCGCCTTCAACGTTTAAGATAGATTGCTCTTCTTCTACGCTATCACCAACTGCAACCATAATTTCAGTTACTTCAACTTCGTCATCACCAATATCTGGCACAGTGACTTCTTTAGTTGATGAAGCCGATGACGCAGCAGGTGCTACTTCATCGGTTTTTTCAGCTTCTTTAGAGTCAGCAGCAGAGTCTTGCGCTTCACCTTCAAAGATGAACACTAAAGTGCCTGTGGTAACAGTGTCACCCACATTTACTTTAATTTCTTTTACCGTACCGGCTTGTTCAGCAGGTACTTCCATCGCAGCTTTATCACCTTCAACACTTAATAGTGATTGGTCAACTTCAACTTTATCGCCAACGCTCACTAGTATTTCGGTTACTTCTACTTCATCGCCACCGATATCAGGTACTTTAATTTCAATACTCATTGCAAACCTCTTATGCGTACAGTGGATTTAGTTTGTTAGTGTCGATGTTGAATTTTTTAATTGCTTCAACAACCACTGACTTTTCAACTTCACCACGTTTAGCAAGTTCAGATAATGTCGCAACTACCACGTAGCTTGCGTTAACTTCAAAGTGACGACGTAGGTTTTCACGGCTGTCTGAACGACCGTAACCATCTGTACCCAATACTTTGTAGTTATTGCTTGGAATAAATGAACGCGCTTGTTCTGCGTAGTTTTTCATGTAATCCGTTGCAGCAACAGTTACTGAATCGTTTAATACGCTAGTGATGTATGGCGTTTTTTGCTCGCTTTCTGGGTTAAGCATGTTGAAACGTTCAACATCTTGTCCATCACGGGTAAGTTCATTGAATGAAGTTACTGAGTAAACATCAGACGCAATACCAAACTCTTCGCTTAAAATTGCCGCAGCTTTACGCACTTCAGTCATGATAGTACCTGAGCTTAATAGCTGTACGTTGGCTTTTTTACCTTCGTAGCTTTCTAGCTTGTAGATACCTTTACGAATACCTTCTTCAGCGCCTTCTGGCATTGCTGGCTGATGGTAGTTTTCGTTCATTAGCGTTAGGTAGTAGTAAATGTTTTCTTGCTCTTCACCGTACATACGACGAATACCGTCTTGCACGATTACCGCTACTTCAAATGCATAAGTAGGATCGTAAGAAATACAGTTAGGTACCGTGTTTGCAAGAATGTGGCTGTGGCCATCTTCGTGCTGTAAGCCTTCGCCATTTAACGTTGTACGACCCGCTGTAGCACCTAATAAGAAACCACGTGCCTGTTGATCCCCTGCCATCCATGCCATGTCGCCAACACGTTGGAAACCAAACATAGAATAGTAAATGTAGAATGGGATCATCGGTAAGTCGTTGGTGCTGTAAGATGTTGCAGCAGCAACCCATGATGACATTGCACCTAGCTCGTTAATCCCTTCTTGTAGAACTTGTCCTGAAGTTGCTTCTTTGTAGTAAGAAACAATATCACGGTCTTGAGGGGTGTAATTTTGGCCATGTGGGTTGTAAATACCGATTTGACGGAATAAACCTTCCATACCAAAAGTACGTGCTTCATCGGCAATAATTGGCACAATATTTTTACCAATACCTTTATCTTTTAATAAGATATTAAGTGCACGTACAAAGCCCATAGTGGTTGAAATATCACGTTTTTGCTCTTCAAGTAATGGCTTGAACGCATCTACTTCTGGTAACTGTAACTTTTCAGAGAACTTAGCAATACGTGTTGGCGTGTAACCTTGAAGCGCCTCACGACGTGCATGAAGGTACTTGTACTCTGGAGAATCTTTTTCAAGCTCTAAGTATGGCAGCTCTTTTAATTGCTCTTCAGATACTAAATCATCTAAGCCTAAACGAGAGCGTAAGTGAGCCACATGCGACATGTCCATTTTCTTAACTTGGTGCGCAATGTTTTTACCTTCAGCTGCTTCACCCATGCCGTAACCTTTTACTGTTTTAGCAAGGATTACTGTTGGACGACCTTTCGTCTCTTCTGCTTTTTTAAATGCAGCAAACAGTTTTGAAGGCTCATGACCACCGCGCTTAAGGGCGAAAATTTCTTCATCTGTCATATCAGCAACAAGTGCTGCTGTTTCTGGGTAACGACCAAAGAAATGTTCACGTACGTACGCGCCATCTTTTGCTTTATATGTTTGGTAATCACCATCAACAGTTTCGTTCATTAACTGTAGTAATTTACCTGTGGTGTCTTTAGCAAGCAGAATATCCCAACCGCTGCCCCAAACAAGTTTAATAACATTCCAGCCAGCGCCTTTAAATAGGCCTTCTAGCTCTTGAATGATTTTACCGTTACCCATTACAGGGCCATCTAAGCGCTGTAGGTTACAGTTAATCAAGTAACATAGGTTATCTAGCTTTTCACGGGCAGCAAAAGAAATAGCACCACGTGATTCTGGCTCATCCATTTCACCATCACCTAAAAACGCATATACACGTTGGTTTTTAGTGTCTTTTAAGCCACGGCCATCTAAGTATTTTAAGAAGCGCGCTTGGTAAATTGAAGAAATTGGACCTAAACCCATAGATACCGTTGGGAACTGCCAAAACTCAGGCATTAATTTAGGATGAGGGTAAGAAGGTAGGCCTTTACCATCTACTTCCTGACGGAAATTATCAAGCTGTTCAGCACTTAAACGCCCTTCAACAAATGCACGCGCATAAATACCCGGAGAAATATGACCTTGGTAATAAACTAAATCGCCACCATCAACATCATTTGGCGCTTTAAAGAAATGGTTAAAACACACTTCGTAAAATGCAGCAGACGATTGGTAAGACGCCATATGGCCGCCTAAGTCGAGATCTTTTTTCGATGCACGCAATACAATCATAATCGCGTTCCAGCGAATAATTGAACGAATACGGCGCTCAAGATTTACATCACCAGGGTAGGCAGGTTCTTGATCAACCGGAATCGTATTAACGTAGTTTGTGTTAATGCCTGTTGGCATATCAACACCGTCTAAACGGGCTTGTTCTAACACTTGCTCAAGTAAAAACTGAGCTCGTTCAACACCTTCTTCGCGCACAACCGATTCAAGAGCTTGTAACCACTCTTGTGTTTCTAGCGCGTCTACGTCAATTTTATTGACTTCAGACATATGGAGGTTTCCTTATGTTTAAAATACTAATTTTATGTATTGAATACTTCACTGTTAACTCAAGTTAGCAGTAAATGTACTTGCTTAATTTTGTTTGGTGCGTCTTAAACTACGTTCAATTCGCGAATGCTCTTTACCCGCTTCAAGCAATGCTTCTTCAATATAGGCTAAATGCGCATTACTCGCTAAGCGAGCTTGTTCAGGATTACCGTCAATCACTGCATCCATTAATAAACGCCTGTGCTCAGCTAATTGGCTGCTTATATCTGACTTTTTAAGTAACACCGTTAAATTTTGTAAAACATTCTGCTCAAGTAAGCTTTGCATCCCTCTTACTAAGTGCAGTAACACTACGTTATGAGACGCCTCAGCGATGCAAAAATGAAAGTCATTAATCGCTTTGGCTTTTTGCTTTAATTCATCTTTAGCTAATGCAATCTGCTCAAAGCTCTGTTTTACTTTTGCAAAATCGTTGCTTGTTCCGCGAAGTGCTGCGTAATAAGCCGCAATTCCCTCTAGCGCATGACGAAATTCTAATAAATCAAATTGCGATTCGGGGTGTTTACTGATCAAATCAAACAACGGATCAGTCAGCCCCTCTTCCAATTGATTTTTTACATACGTTCCACCACCTTGACGACGGGTTACGAGCCCTTTTGCCTCAAGCTTTTGAATGGCTTCACGCAACGACGGACGCGACACTTCAAATTGCTTAGCGAGTTCACGCTCCGGTGGTAACTTTTCTCCTGGTGCTAACGACCCCTCAAGAATCATGTTCTCAAGTTGTTGTAAAATAACATCAGATAATTTTGCCGCTTTAATTTTTAAAGACATCAATCAACGTCCGCGTTGTATAAGTGCTAGCAGCCCATTAAATAAGGCTTTTAACTGAATGACCTGACCAAAAGGTAAATTGGTCATACCAAATTTTGCCATACGTTATCAAAAACCGTAATTACTGTCAATTTACAGCAGTTTTAAAGCCCTAAGGCCAGCGTAACGTAATTTAAACAAAGTTCAAATAATACACAGATTACAGAGGATAAAGAAAGGTTAATAATATGAAAAACAAATGGTCAGACCAGCTGGGGTTCGGGCTGTCTCTTATACACATCTCCGAAAAAAAAAAAAAAAACAAGTTCGGCACTAGGATAAAGCGTAGCGCCTCATACAAACATACCTTTACTTTATTGTAATCGAGAGTTTACCTCCCGCATATTTAGGGTCTAGGTTAAAGATCAAAGGTTTTAAGCTCGTTCCCGTTGCTCGCAGCCCGCCCACACTAAGCTAAACACGGTGTTTAGTTTCTACCTAAAACCTAACACCAAATATATTTATTTCTGAACCACAGAGGGAACAACCATTGATTGTCACTTCTTCTGTGTACTCAGCATTCTCTGTGGTAAATAAATTACTTAAAAACTATTCACAAAGAGAAGATAATGGGTGTAAATGAGAGGCCCAAAGTGAAGTAACCCCTAGTGCCTAGAACCTAAATCCAGAGATCTAATATTTATTTTTTGAACCACAGAGGACACAGAGGCGCTTCACGCTCCACAGAGGGAACAACCATTGATTGTCACTTCCTCTGTGTACTCAGCATTCTCTGCGGTAAGTAAATTACTTAAACACTATTACACAAAGAGAGGGTAAAGAAGTTTTAAGCCCGTTGCTCATTGCCCGCAACTCGTAGCCCTCCAACACCAAGCTAAACACAGTGCTTAGCTTAATTTCTACCTAACACCTATGACCTAACCCCTAGTCTTTAACTTAAACCACCAAATAAAGTCATTAAGGCAATTAACACTAAGTAAAAAAGTACATTACGCTTGACCAGTTTGATCATGCAGGTGGCTTCAAAGGTGCAGCCGTAATAACGCTTTTCAACTTGTTCGGCGGCCAATGCCGTATAAGTAACCACCTTGCGATTTGGGCTTGAAAAGTCAAATACGAAGCGCAGCCAGCAACTAGTGCCTTTGTTAAAGTTACCAATCACTAAATAACCAAAACTGGTAATACGCGCTGGGAGCCAATCTAACCAAAACAGCAAGCGGTGAATGAGCTTAAAATGCTTGGCAATGACTTCATCACGGTTACCACTCACTAAGTCAGCAAAGGTTCGTACTAATGCATAAAAAACAGCACCGGCAACACCCAATATCACAAACCAAAATATAACCGCACAATAAAACCGGAAATTAACCCACGCTAATGTTTGACCTAAGGTTTCACCACCTTGCTGCTCCTCTGTGCGCTTTTGCCCCAATTGCAAAGCATATAAAGTGGCGGCAGTTTGGTCACCTCGAGTTAATGCATTGAGGTACGACTTATATAAGGCACGCTGTTTAGCACAACCGAAGCACACCAATAACACC
This sequence comes from Pseudoalteromonas sp. Scap06, assembly GCF_013394165.1. Lineage (NCBI taxonomy): Bacteria > Pseudomonadati > Pseudomonadota > Gammaproteobacteria > Alteromonadales > Pseudoalteromonadaceae > Pseudoalteromonas > Pseudoalteromonas sp. Scap06. The sequence continues at coordinate 2,889,011 of NZ_CP041330.1, forward strand.
GCTACATTAAAAACCAGCTGCCACAATGCAAAATCAGATAAAAAAAACAAACAAGCAACCGCAATCACCGGCAGCAATAACCAAATTAAAAACCCAGAAGCCGTGCCAAATAAACCTTTATTCGTTAATAAATTAACACTGCGATTTAAGTAGCTGTTGGCATAATGGCTTATTTGCCAATGCGCAGAGCGAGCCCCTAAACGCTCAAGTATCAGTGCTATTATTATTGAAACCAAAATCATGTAGTTACTCGCTTAATTTAGGGTCTGTTGACCTTTGCGGATTATAATTTGTTCAAACTAGGGGCGATTTAATCGCGGCGCGAGGTTTGTAACCTAGTGGGCTAAGTCAAAACCGAGCAACAAAGAGTAAATCCTCCCTAGGCAGAACCCGAAGGGCAGCGCCTGTTTGGCATTGATGCTACGTTATCGCCTATTTATGGGGAATAACCACACCACATAGGCGCTGCCTTGCCTAAATACCAAACAGACTGCTGCAAATTTAACCTTGAAAGGTCAACAGACCCTAGTTATTTAATTAGGTTAAAAAACTTACGCCAGTTAAAACTCGCTCCGGGGTCAGTTTTTCGCCCAGGGGCAATATCGCAATGCCCCACTATATTACTGGCTGTTATTTTTGGGTAGCGCTGCATAATAGCCTGCGCCAATGCAGCTAAACTTTGATATTGACCATCGGTATAGTTAGTTGTATCTGTGCCCTCAAGCTCTATACCTATACTAAAATCATTACAATTTTGTTGCCCAGCAAAGCAGGAACGCCCCGCGTGCCATGCACGTTTTTCAAAAGGCACATATTGTATAACTTCGCCACAGCGCTTAATAAAACAATGCGCTGATACCCTAAGTCCTGCTAAATCACTGAAGCTAGAATGTGCATTGCAATCAATATTCCCCATAAATAAATCATCAACGTAGGGGGTGTTAAACTCCCCTGCTGGTAATGAAATATTATGAATAACCAGCAGCGAAATATCGCTGTGAGCAGGTCGCTCGTCAAAGTGGCTACACGCACGCTGGGTAATATTATTTATAACGCCTAAAGAATCTATTTTCATACTATTTGATTTAAACTTATATGCCCGATGTCAAATGCTCTTTGAGTAAAATGGTAGGGATTGGTGTCAAGTCCATTGCCCGTTGCCCGTTGCCCGTTGCCCGTTGCCGAAAAATTTAAAACACTATTGTAAATATATTCAACACAGTGTTTGCTCAAAATAGCAGCTTGAGATAGATTTATTATCTAGAGCTCAGGTTAATCAACCAAAATTGATGTATATCAAGATGCTAATAGATTTAACCACATAAAGATAGCGTAATACCAAACCATAAAATATGATTAGCGCGTTAATTTTTAGTTTAGTTGTTAGCGGCTTCTATTTAGTAATTAAACAGAGTAAAATTTAGTTAATTAATTATCTACTATGAGCTTTTTCATGTCTATTTCGCATACCCTAATTAGCCAACTTGTTACCTTAGCCCTGGATGAAGACCTAAATAACCAAAGCGCAGAACAAGGCGACATTACCGCACAGCTTATTCCTCAAGCAGAGCAAGCCAATGCGAAAGTGATCACCCGTGAAGACTGTGTTTTTTGTGGTAAAGACCTTATTATTGAAGTATTTAAACAAGTCGACCCAAGTGTAGTTGTAAATATATGCGTGAACGACGGCGACTTAGTTAGTGCCAATAGCACCCTATTTACTGCATCAGGCTCTGCACGCGCTATTTTAACGGCTGAGCGAACTGCACTTAATTTTGTACAAACGCTTTCAGGCACAGCCACCACCACAGCACATTATGTAAAAGAGCTCAGTGGCACTAGCACGCAACTACTCGATACCCGTAAAACCATTCCGGGGCTAAGAGCATTGCAAAAATATGCAGTTAAGTGTGGCGGCGGTGCAAACCACCGAATTGGATTGTTTGATGCGTTTTTAATTAAAGAAAACCACATAGCAGCCTGCGGAGGAATTAATAACGCAGTAGCTCAAGCTAAGCTAAATCATGCCGATAAACTTATAGAGGTTGAGGTTGAATCGTTTGATGAGCTAGAGCAAGCCATTGACGCAGGCGCCGACATTATAATGCTAGATAATTTTAATCCTGAGCAAATACGCCAAGCGGTTACCATTACAAATAAGCGCGCTAAATTAGAAGTATCAGGCAATATGACCTTGGAAACGCTCAAAGCCTACTCACAAGCTGGGGTCGACTTTATCTCAAGTGGAGCGCTTACAAAAAATTTACAATCAATCGATTTATCGATGCGATTTGAATAAATAATGTAAAAACTATTTATAGTTTCTTGCGCTAATTGATTGACAGCTTTTAAAAAAGAGCATTAAATAATCCTAAAGGACTATTTGTAACAAGTTATTAAATAAAGGCGTTTTTTATAAAGTTTTTAAATACAAAAGCGCAATAAACAGTGTTAGACTCATTCATATTGACTAGTTTTAAATACTTAATTAGTTAAAAAGAATGGAGAAGCATTTGTAAGGGACAGAATAAAAATAAACGACAAGGTTTATTTTTATAATTAACTTGTAACTTAAGCGGGTTATAACTAACTTTTAATGGTTAGGTTTATACTCAAATAAGGGACGAGAAACGAATAACCGCCATGCTGTGCATTACTTTTGGGTCATTGCTTTAAGGTAATAATTTTAAAATAGTGATTACCAATGGTGCTAAAATGCCACTTGGCAAAAATGATTTTATTTTTTGTAGTAACAGGTTAAGTAAACAACATAAGTTATATTTATAATTTATACCCGTTTGGCTTACCGCAACATTATCCTTTAGGAGAGGAAACATGCAAACAATGACACAACAAAACCAAAAGGGTTTCACCCTAATTGAATTAATGATTGTAGTAGCAATCATCGGTATTTTAGCAGCAGTTGCACTACCTGCTTATCAAGACTATACCATCAGAGCACGTGTAACTGATGGATTGTCATTGGCTTCAGCAGCTAAGACAGCTGTTGCTGAAAATTCTATGAATGGAAATGCATTAGATCAAGGTTGGACAGCACCAACAGCAACAGATAATGTTACAAGCGTAGCAATCGCAGGCGCAACAGGTTATGTAACAATAACATACACAGCTAGAGCAGGCGGCGGTACAATTATATTGAGACCGCAAGCTGGTGGTGCAGATTTAACAAGTGGAACTGTTCCTGCAAACTCTTTAAGTTGGGACTGTACTACAGGTACTTTAGCTGCGGCCTATAGACCATCAAGCTGTAGATAGCATCATTTCAAGGCTGAATACCTAGTACTCAGCCTTAATTAAAATAATACAAGTAAATTAAAATATGAAAAAAGAGCCAAACCAAAAAGATACTTTTCAATGGATCGGGGTTAGTGCTCGAGGAAAAAAGCTTGAGGGAGAACTAATTGGTTCTAGTATTGCTTTGGTCAAAGCCCAGTTACGCAAACAAGGCATTACCCCCTCAAAAGTAAAACGCAAAGCCAAACCCTTGTTTGGTTTGCAAAGTGTGCAAAAAATCACCCCAAAAGACATTGCTTTAGTTACTCGGCAAATAGCTACCATGCTGATGGCGGGTGTACCACTGATTCAATCAATTGAGATGATAGGCTCAGGTTCTACCAATAAAAGCGTGAGTAAACTCATGGAAACAATTGGTGATGAGGTTAAAGCAGGGCAACCATTATCAATGGCACTCAGAAAGCATCCCCGTTATTTTGATGATTTATATTGCGATTTAGTAGCATCAGGTGAGCAATCGGGCTCTTTGGATAAAATATTTGACCGCGTAGCCCTTTATAAAGAAAAATCAGAAGCGCTTAAATCAAAAATTAGAAAAGCCATGTTTTACCCTATTGCGGTATTGGTGGTGGCGTTGATTGTAACCTCCATATTACTTATTTTTGTAGTACCACAATTTCAAGATATTTTCGCTGGCTTTGGTGCTGAACTGCCTGCCTTTACCTTATTTGTGATTGGTATATCAGAATTTATGCAAACAAACTGGTGGATAGCGCTCATTGCAGTTGTTGCCTTTGGTTATCTATTTAAAGAAGCCCATTTAAGAAGCTTAAAGTTGCGTGATGCCACCGATCGCGCCATACTGAAGCTTCCGGTTGTCGGCATGATTTTAAATAAAGCGGCCGTGGCACGTTATGCGCGGACTTTATCGACCACTTTTGCTGCGGGTGTACCATTGGTGGATGCTTTGGATTCTGCAGCCGGTGCCTCAGGTAATGCGGTTTACCGTTATGCTATTTTAGAAATAAAAGCCGAGGTAAGTTCAGGTAATCAAATGAACTGGGCGATGCGAAATTCAAAAATATTCCCCGATATGGTAGTGCAAATGGTCGCCATTGGTGAAGAATCAGGTTCGCTTGATGGCATGCTGGCTAAAGTTGCCACTATCTACGAGCAAGAAGTAGATGACGCGGTAGATGGTCTATCGAGCTTACTTGAGCCGTTAATAATGGCAGTGCTCGGCGTATTAGTGGGTGGCTTAATTGTGGCCATGTACTTACCTATATTCCAACTAGGTTCAGTTATTTAACCCCGCGTCCTTTTAAGATTTTATTTCGGTTTTAGGTTCACGAGCAACGAGCTTCGGGTTATAGGCCTAAAACCTTACACCTTGAACCTTGAACCTTGAACCTCGAACCTAACATCCTAAACCCTAACTTTGCACTTATATAAAACCACTGTATTATCAACACAGAATTTAGTTTTAGGTAAAATAAATGCAAAGTTTTTTTATTGATATCACCGCCACGATGCAAAACCATTTATGGTTTTACTTAACCACGATTGGCCTAGTGAGTTTATGTATTGGTAGCTTTTTAAATGTGGTGATTTATCGCTTGCCGCTAATGATGCAAAAAGAATGGCAAACTGAATGCCGCTTATTATTAGCCGATGAACTAACCAGCCCAAAGGCTAAACAGACCACTGAACAAACGACTAACACGTTTAACTTAGTTAAACCCAATTCATGTTGCCCAAAGTGCAAAGCGGCGATTAAACCGTGGCAAAATATCCCCATTATTAGTTGGTTATTTTTAAAAGGTAAATGCGCAACCTGTGATAACCCAATTTCAATTCGTTACCCAATCGTTGAAGCCATTACCGCTATTTTAAGCCTAGTTGTTGCTTACACTTTTGGCGCAACTGAGCAGGCTTTATTGTACATTGTAGTGACTTGGGCATTGGTAGCACTGACTTTTATTGATATTGATCACATGCTACTGCCAGATCAGCTTACTTTGCCGCTTTTATGGCTAGCATTAATCGCATCAGTTATGGGTTATACCATAGCCCCTAGCGATGCTATTATTGGTGCAGCATGTGGTTATTTAAGCTTGTGGAGTGTGTTTTGGCTGTTTAAGCTAATTACTGGCAAAGAAGGTATGGGTTATGGCGACTTTAAATTACTGGCTGTATTTGGCGCACTGCTAGGTTGGCAATCGTTATTGACCATTATTTTACTCTCAAGCGTGGTAGGCGCAGTAATAGGCATTGCCCTGCTGAGTATTCAAGGTAAAGACAAAGCAACGCCTATTCCTTTTGGTCCTTATTTAGCAATAGCCGGTTGGATAACTATGCTGTGGGGTACACAACTACAAAACAGCTATTTTAATTTTATTGGTTACTAACTATGAGTAATACACAACACCATAAAAATAACTGGGTGCTGGGCCTAACCGGTGGGATTGGCTGTGGTAAAACCGCAGTTAGCGATATGTTGGCAGAGCTAGGCATTACTATTGTTGATGCTGATATTGTAGCTCGCCAAGTGGTTGAACCTGGCTCAGAAGGACTTAATGCCATTGTTAAGCATTTTGGCTCTGACATACTCGATGAACATGGCGCATTAAACCGTAGCGAGCTAAGAGCACGTATTTTTAGTAACCCTGAGCAAAAAACATGGCTCAATGCGCTGTTGCATCCTTTAATACGCACTCAGCTTATTATTGATTTAAAAAACGCGCAAAGCGACTATGTGGTTTTAGTTGCCCCGCTATTATTTGAAAATGAGCTTGATCGCTACTGTAATCGTACTTTACTAATTGATGTACCAGTAGAAATACAAATTACCCGCACCACAAAACGTGACAATATTAGCTCTGAACAAGCAAAACAAATTATTGACGCACAGATGTCTCGTGAGCATAAACAACAAAAAGCGGATGATATTTTAAATAATAACCGCGATTTAAACGATGTAAAACAAGACTTACTTAGGCTACATAGTTATTATTTACAGCAAGCAAAGTCTACAATATAAAGTGACTGACCCAATCACAGCGCAATAAACTGATATTTTTTATCGGTAAATTATCTGCTGCATTGGTACGATTAATGTATTCCTTTCTTTTTTCTGATAAATTGCTGAGTAAAGAAGGATTAAATCAGGTGCGCAATGAATATTAACTCACCGTTACTAAGAAAATTTATTACCCTCGGCCGTGTCGATACCGATACCGTAAAAGCCAGGCAGCAAGACTTTGCGTCAACCGCAGAACTTATTTCTAAATGCGGAAAAATAGATAGCAACGATTTAGCTGAGCAATGTATTGATTTGTTTAGAGTGCCTTTTTTTGATTTAAAAGATTTTAATGTTGCACAAATTCCTGCCGAGCTAGTTAAAGAAAAGCTGATCCGTAAGCATCATATTTTACCTTTGGTACAAAAAGGCAGAAAAGTATATATTGCCGCTTCAGATCCTACCGATTACGGCGCTTTTGAAAACTTTGAATTTAGCACCGGTTTATCGTGTGAAGTGGTGGTAGTTGACTACATTCAACTCGATAATAAAATTGAGCAACTACTGGATGCTGCAGGTAGCTTAAATTTAAGTGAGGATGAATTTAAAGAGTTTGCTGAACTAGATTCTGAGCCACAAAAAGACCATACGCCAAAAGACGATGACAAAGACGACGCCCCTATTATTGTCTACATTAATAAAATTTTAATGGACGCAATAAAAAAAGGCGCTTCGGATCTTCACTTTGAACCTTATGAACATAAATACCGTATTCGCTTTCGTATCGACGGAATTTTACATGAGGTAGCCAGCCCGCCAAACACCTTGGCCAGTAAGCTATCTGCCCGTATAAAAGTTATGTCGCGCCTTGATATCGCTGAAAAACGTAAGCCACAAGATGGCCGTATAAAACTCAAAGTGACAGAACGTAAAAGTATTGATTTTCGTGTTAGTACCATGCCTACCTTATGGGGCGAAAAAATTGTAATGCGTATCCTCGATTCATCAAGTGCCATGTTAGGTATTGATGTATTAGGTTATGAACCTGAGCAGAAAAAACTCTACCTCGATGCATTAGAGCAACCACAAGGGATGATTTTAGTTACCGGTCCAACTGGCTCAGGTAAAACCGTCTCCCTGTATACGGGTTTAAATATACTCAATCAGCCAGAGCGTAACATCAGTACCGCCGAAGATCCGGTAGAAATTAACCTCGAAGGGGTTAATCAGGTACAAATAAACATTAAAGCCGACATGACCTTTGCTAATGCTTTACGAGCGTTCTTACGCCAAGATCCCGATGTAGTAATGGTAGGTGAGATACGAGATTTAGAAACCGCTGAAATATCAATTAAAGCGGCACAAACCGGTCACTTAGTACTATCAACGCTACATACTAACTCTGCACCTGAAACCATAACTCGTTTATTAAACATGGGCGTACCCGCGTATAATGTGGCCAGTTCAATTAGCTTAATAATCGCTCAGCGATTAGCGCGCCGATTATGCTCTAAATGTAAAACACCAGAGCAGTTACCCCGTGAAGAGCTTATTCGCCAAGGCTTTAGTGAACAACAAATACAGGATATGGTTTTGTATGCCCCTAAAGGCTGTGAAAGCTGTACTGAGGGCTATAAAGGCCGTGTTGGTATTTACGAGGTTATGAAAATCACCCCCGAAATAGCGCAAATTATAATGCGTGGTGGTAACTCATTAGAAATTGCTGAGGTATCACTTAAAGCAGGGTATAACAATTTGCGTTTATCAGGTATTCGTAAAGCAGCAGAGGGTGTGACCTCGCTGGCTGAGATAAACCGCGTTACTAGTTTTTAAATAAAATGCTTAGTTGCTTAACGATAAATTGAGCAGCCAAGCCTATATTAATTTGAGAGTAAATTATGCCAACTATGGTTAACTGCCCAACCTGCAAAGTAAAAGTAGAATGGTCAGCACAAAGTCCGCACCGCCCTTTTTGTTCAAAGCGTTGCCAACTTATTGACTTAGGTGAGTGGTCGTTTGAAAATAATAAAATTTCAGCACCCATCACCTCTGCAGATGAATTCAATCAAGACATGATTGAAGACATTGAAGCAATGATGGCAAAAAATGAAGATGACTTTTTTAAATAATCACTCGTGTAATATAAAAAAGCCAGCATTTAGCTGGCTTTTTGCTTTGTGTTAAAACGCTATGCTTTATGCTTGCGGTGCTTTTTGGTCATTCGCTGCTGAATTTTAGCTAACTTCTCTTTTTGCTCAGCGTTAAGTAGTTGCATTACTTGATGCTGGGTTTTTAATTTAATTAACCCCAATTGCTGTTTCTTATCTTGGCGTGCAGTTAATAACTCTTTCGCTGCATTTTCGTCAAAATTTGGCGCTGACAATAACGCATCCATTTGTTCTTTATAGGCTTGGCGCTGTGCCTGGCGCGCGTCTTTGTCTTGGCTTCTTAGCGCTTTAATTTGCGTTTTTTGCGCTGTAAAAATCGCTTTTAGTTGTGTTTGTTGCTCTTGCGTAAGTGCCAGCTTATCTGCTGCTCGCTCAGAGAGTAAAAAGCGCGCCTGAGAGTGACCTTGTTTATAGCCATCGCCTTTTGCAAATACGCTGCCCGTAGTGAGCGTTGCCGCTGTTAAACCGCAAATGAGTACTAATTTTGATAACGTGTTTACTTTAGTCATAATCATCACCTTAATATTGGATTGGTTGTTGGCTGCTAACCAGTATGTTCACTATAACTGGTTCAATGAAAAGTAACGCAAAGCAGTGTAAAGGTTATGTAAAGACTAACTATTGATACATTAAACGCGTAAAATAAAACCATTAACAGCTCGTAAGGCTTTATATATGAAACTATTAATGATTGATGATGACACCGGTTTATGCGAATTATTAAGCGAATACCTAAGTGCACAAGGCTTTAGCATTCAAACCGCACATGATGGTCAACAAGGCTTAGAGCTTGCCTTGCAAAACGATTACGCGCTTATATTACTAGACGTCATGTTGCCCTCTATAGATGGCTTTGAAGTACTGAAACAACTCAGGCAAAGTAAATTAACACCGGTGATTATGCTGACCGCTAAAGGAGAAGACTTTGACCGTATTTTTGGTTTAGAACTCGGCGCTGACGACTACATACCAAAGCCTTTTAATCACAGAGAACTACTAGCCCGCGTAAAAGCAATTACTCGCCGCATTGAACATATTAATAGTGTAAGTAATAACACTAATAAAAAGCTCTCTTTAAATGGTATTACTATTAATTTTGCTGCGCGAGAGGCCAGTATTAATAACATCCCCCTCACATTAACGGGCACCGAATACGAAATACTCGCTTTATTGATAAAACACGCGCCTGATGTAATTAGCAAAGAGCAAATAAGCGAAGATGTATTAGGCAGACGCTTAGCATCTTTTGACCGCTCTATAGATATGCATGTGAGTAATATTCGTAAAAAAATAGCCGAGCATATTGAGGGCGATAAAATTAAAACAATGAGGGGAACGGGTTATGTCTTCATCCAAGGAGAATAAAGCTCTGCGCTTTAGTTGGCTACGCCACCCACGACATTATCTGTTTTTTAAAGTGTTTACGTGGTTTTGGCTGACCATTATTGGCACTTTTACAGCGCTCTTTTTCTTGAGTAATATTTCACTAATAAACGCCATTAGCCATGATCCACTACAAGGGCCGATGCAAAAAAATCTAGAATATTTGGCACGAGGTATAGAGCGTAGCGCACATAAACACAAGCGCTCTATTAATGACATTATTACTCATCCGCGTTTAACGAAACGTAAGTTGCTTTATTTAAATTCACAAAATAGCGATGAAGTGTTGATCAGTAAAAATGTTGAGAACAATATTGATTTAAGCTTACTTAACTTTAGTAAGGGCATGCCACCACAGGTTATTTTTACTGAATATTACCAAGCTTTTGGCCCTGTGCGCATTCGGGTTCCTGAAGGGGAATTTGAGTTATATGAAATCGATATCAATCAGCAGCGACCGCTCTTTATTCGCTTAAGATTATTACCCGTTTGGTTAAAAATTACCATGGCAATTATTGCCTCGCTTACGCTTAGCTTTTTATTTAGCCGTAACTTAATTGCCCCTATAAATAGCTTAAAACAAGCCGCTATCAGGCTCTCAAACGGCGATTTAAGTGCGCGTGCAACAATAAATAGTCAGCGAAAAGATGAACTTGGAGTTTTAGGGCGCGACTTTAACCGGATGGCCGATCAACTAGAGCAACTGCTTAGCGCTCAAAAACGTTTATTAGCCGATATATCCCATGAATTACGCTCCCCGCTAACCCGTTTAAAAATGGCTACAGGACTTGCACAAATGCAGGCAAGTGAGGAAAATCAATCTTATTTGTTGCGTATTGAAAAAGAAGCTAACCAACTGGATAAAATGATAGCCGATGTATTGCAGATATCGCGCTTAGAAGCCAATAGCCAACCTTTATCGCTGCAAACACAGTCGCTGCAAGTGATTGTTGACCATGTAATAAACGATGCTCAGTTTGAAGCAAAACAGCACAATAAAACCTTAATTGTACATGGTAATGTTGAAGTAAATATAGAGTGCGACGAAATGTTGATTGCCAGTGCCTTAGAGAACATTCTGCGCAACGCCATTAAATATGCACAACATACTATTAGTATTAGCTTAAAACACAGTGATACCATATACATACAAATATGTGATGACGGCCCAGGCGTACCTAAAGCGCAACTCGATAAGTTGTGTGAACCGTTTTTTAGGCAATCAGATGCCCGCGACCGACACAGTGGAGGGACAGGGTTAGGGTTAGCCATTGCAAAAAATGCGGTAATAGCGCATGGCGGAAATTTAGTTTTATCAAACAAAGGCGCTGGCGGATTATGCGTTGAAGTAAGCTTACCAATACAAAAGAGAGACCATGTTTTATAGCACTGAAAGCGAGCTTGAAAATAACCTGTCTGCAATTACTGAGTTTTATACTAATACGCTTAAAAAAGCGTATTTAAACACAGCAGCTGGGGAATTATTTTATGCTTATGCCAAACCTAAAAATGCTCATACAGCCATTGTTATTAGTTCAGGGCGTATTGAAGGACTCGATAAATACAAAGAGCTACTTTGGGAGCTTTATTGTAATAATTTTGCTGTGTTTATTGTTGATCACCAAGGCCAAGGTCGCTCTTATCGGTTATTAAAAAACCCCCACAAAGGTTACGTAAAACAATTTGAAGATTACAGTCACGATCTTAACCAGTTTAATGAAAAAGTGGTGCAGCAGCACTGGCAAGGTAAAAAACTACTACTTAGCCATTCAATGGGCGGCGCCATTGCGTTTGATTACTTAGCACGCTATTCACATGATTTTAGTGGAGCGTTTTTATCGGCGCCCATGTTTGATATTTATACCAAAGGAATACCCAAACCAATTGCACAGTTTATCGCTGCGAGTGCGTCATTATTAGGTTTCTCAGGATGTTATGCACTAGGGCAAAGCGATTATTCAGCTGAAGAGTTTGCGCTTAATACTTTAACCAGTAGTCAAATACGTTACGAGCAATTTAGGGCAACTTATCAGCAAACCCCACTATTACAATTAGGTGGTGTGACTTATGGTTGGCTGCATACCGTTTTTTCGTTCATTAAAGCACTCGATAAGCTATCTATAACCACCCCACTATTTATAGCCAGCGCAGAAAATGACGAAGTGGTTGATAATCAAGCCCAACATAAGCTCGCAAGTAGGCATAAAAATACCCTAATCAAGCAGTTTAAAGGAGCTAAGCACGAGCTGTTTTTTGAACGTGATGATATCCGCCAATCACTGCTAACTAGCCTGTATAAATTTTGCGAGTCTGTAAATTAACCTCAATTATAGATAATAAATCTATCTCAAGCAGAGTTCAGATTAGGTTAACGACTAAGCGAGAGCGGATCTAGATGAATCAATATATCCACTTGTGATTCAAACTGCTGAGTGATCATGGCTTCCACTTCGTCTGCTACTTTATGGGCACGAATAAGTGGTAAATTGTCATCAAGCTCTAAATGCAGCTGAATAAATTTAACTTTACCACCTTGTCGAGTACGAATACCGTGCACCCCATAAACGTCATTATGATTACGGGCTATTTCAAAAATACTTTGCTTTTCTTCATCGGGTAGCTCTTTATCCATTAAGTGTGAGGCACTCTCGGTTGCTATATCCCAGCTGTTATAAAGTAAATATCCTGCCACACCTATGGCAAATAACGGATCAGCATACAGCACCCCATAATAAGCAAGTAAAATAGCAAGTAGCACCGCTGCATTTAAAATTAAATCGCCTTTGTAGTGCACAGAATCTGCTTTTATAGCGATTGATTCTGTATACTTTACGACTTTATTTTGCACATACACAATCACTAATGTACACACTATGGCAAAAATACTCACCCATACACCTAATAATGAATGCGTCAGCTCTACGGGGTTAATGAGACGCTCAATACCATGAAACGCCAATAAACAACCCGAGCCTGCAATAAAAGCGGCCTGCCCTAACCCTGCAAGCGCCTCTGCTTTACCGTGGCCAAATCGGTGGTCGTCATCCGCAGGACGCAGCGCGTACGATAAAACCAAAAAGCTCATTAACGTTGCTGTGATATCCATTAATGAGTCGGTTAATGAGCCAAGCATTGACGCAGAACCCGACGCTAGCCACGCCCATGCCTTGGTCGCAATCATTAGGCTGACCATAACCATGGTCACTATGCTAGAGGCTTTAACCCAAAATTCATAACTGCGATTATGCACGTATCTTTCCGCTGTAAGCTGTATTTAATGTTTTCAGTATATCATTTTTTATTCATTGTTCGTGTATACTGAGCTCGTCAAATTAAAGATTTTATAGGGCTTATTGTGCTGGATATTGTTTTATACCAACCTGAAATTCCGCCTAACACCGGGAATATCATTCGTTTATGTGCCAATACAGGCTTTGCACTTCATTTAATTGAACCATTGGGGTTTGAGTGGGATGACAAACGTGTAAAACGCGCTGGCCTTGATTATCACGAATTTAGCCATGTGCAACGCCATGCTTCATTTGAAGCTTACTTAGAAAAGTGCCAGCCTAAAAAAGTGTATGCGTGCACTACTAAAGGTAGTCAATTTCATCACCAAGCACAGTATGAAGCGGGTGACTGTTTGGTATTTGGTCCTGAGACTCGAGGTTTGCCTGATGAAATGATCCAAGCATTACCCAATGAGCAACGTGTTCGTATTCCTATGCAAGCCGATAGTCGCAGTATGAACCTATCTAATGCAGTAGCTGTGTTTGTGTATGAATCTTGGCGCCAACTTGGTTTTCCTAACGCCCAATAAATTAAACTGGCGTTTAAATTTAGTAACTTTAAGCGCCACTAAGTATTAGGATCTGTTGACCTTTCAAAGTTGAATTTGCAGCAGTTTGTTTGGTATTTAGGCAAGGCAGAGCCTAGGTGGTGTGGTATTCCCCACAAATAGGCGATAACGCAGCATCAATAACAAACAGGCGCTGCCCAAAGGGTTCTGCCTAGGGACGATTTACTCTTTTTTGCTCGGTTTTTACTCATTCTTACATGGATGTAAGCCAGTAGAATAACGCAGGAGCAGTTATCAAGCCCACTAGGTTACAAACCTCGCGCCGCGATTAAACCGCTCCTAGTTTGAACAAATTTTAATCCACAAAGGTCAACAGACCCTTATCACTGACTATTTTTCAAAATCTATAAACTTGTACTAAGCTAATAATAATATTCCTTTTTAAAACGTTAAATTATGAAAAAATTATTACTTAGCTCATTCCTACTTTGCTCAACTTCATCACTTGCGGCAACTTCGGCAACAGTAACTGTTGTTTCTGATTATTTATTCAATGGTGTTAGCCAAACTCAAGAGGACCCCGCCCTACAGGCTAGTTTTGACTGGGCTGGAGACACTGGTTTTTATGCTGGTGTTTGGGGTTCAAATGTCGACTTTGGAGAAGGTACAGACATAGAAGCAGACGGTTATTTAGGTTATTTTACTAGACTAAACGATTCTATAAACCTTGACGTAGGCATAGCTCAATACACCTACCATGGCGAGGACTTTAGCTCAGACTATAACTATGCTGAAGCGTACGCTAAGTTCAATTATGGTAATACTAATCTAAACTTCTGGCATGCATGGGATTACTTTGGTACGGGTGCTGGCCACAGCATTGTAATGATCACGCACAACTTTCCCATTAATGATGCTTTTTCGATTGATATAGGTGCCGACTACTCACTCAGCCATGATGACGACAAATGGCAGTGGGAAGCTGATGATGATAACTATATTCATTGGCGTGTTGGTGCTAATTACACTATCAACGACTGGAACTTATCGGCCAGCTATGAAGACACAGACTTAGACACCTATGGTGACTCGACTATACTTCTTTCAGTATCAAGAACATTTAACTTTTAAGGTTACGCTATGAAAACATTATTACTATTAATATTATTAGGTTTTTCAAACTTAGTCTGTGCCGATACCGTTTACTTAACGTCATTAGCTTGGCCGCCTTATGCTGATAAATCACTCGATCAACAAGGTGCATCTGTTGCTGTAGCAAAAGCCGCATTTAAAGCTGAAGGGCACGAGCTTGTTGTAGACTTTTTCCCATGGTCTCGCGCAGTTAATTCTGCAGCTCAAGCAAATTCAAAGTATGTTGGTTATTTTCCTGAGTATATGCATGACACGTCTGATTTTGTATTTTCAAATCCAACAGGTACAGGTCCACTTGGGTTAGTACAAAACAATGTAAAACCTATCACTTTCTCTACTACCAGTGATTTAGCTGGTAAGCGTATAGGTGTGGTGCAAGATTATGTAAATACTAAAGAGCTTGACGATATGATTGCCGCGGGTTCGATAAAGGGTGATGCAGTCCCCTCCGATGTACTAAATATCAAAAAAGTTGCAGCTGGTAGAATTGATGCAGCAGTTATTGATGCCAATGTGCTTAATTATTTACTAAGTACTGATAAATCACTGGCAAGCATGAAAAGTAAAGTATCAATGAATGAAACATTACTTGAAGATAAAAGCCTTTATATTGCATTTAGAAACGATGCCGAAGGAAAAAAATGGCAACAAATCTACAACTCAGGGTTAGAGAAGATAGATGTTAATGCAATAATGTCAAACTACTTAAAGTAAGGACATCCTTTGACCCGTTCAATTTTATTTAGGCTTGTAGTTACCACGTTGAGCGCTATGATATTGGTGCTGTTGTGCTTTGGAATTTATGATTATACCACCCAAAGTAAGCAACTAAAGCAAAAACTTGATACTGAGATTAGCCTAGCTAAGGAACGTATTGGTTTATCGTTACCCAATGCAATGTGGAACTTTCAAGACGAGCTCGCAAATAAGTT
This sequence comes from Pseudoalteromonas sp. Scap06, assembly GCF_013394165.1. Taxonomy (NCBI): domain Bacteria; kingdom Pseudomonadati; phylum Pseudomonadota; class Gammaproteobacteria; order Alteromonadales; family Pseudoalteromonadaceae; genus Pseudoalteromonas; species Pseudoalteromonas sp. Scap06. Next base: position 2,904,719 of record NZ_CP041330.1, read on the forward strand.
AATAAAAGCTGAAGTAGCTTCTGATAATATTTCTAAAATAACAATTTATGATACTAATGAGCAAGTTTTTGCAGAAACAGACGGTGTAAAAACACAGTCTGTTATACAAAGTGAACTTATTTATGATGATTCAGGTACTCCTAATAAAGTCGGCTCAGTGAGTCTTTACGTTGAATACAGTCATATTGATAAAGTATTAACTGAATTGGCGATATTTTTAGTCATTGAGATGCTGTTGCTTGCCAGTATTTTGGGAGCTGTTTTAGTTTATATTTTTAAAAAACTAGTTGCGCAGCCTCTATCTGAGGTAGCAGAAAAAATGGCAATGATAGCCAGTGGTGATGGCGACCTAACACAAGAAATCGTTGTTAGACGCGATGACGAAATAGGTCAACTGGCAGCCTCTTTTAATAAGTTTGAGCATAAAATTGCAGCGCTTATAAATGGTTTTAAATTGTCGGTAGATGATTCGCTTAGTGTTGCAGGTAATATCTCATCACTAAGCGCAGAAGGCGTGCACTATTTATCCACACAACAGGTAGAAACAGACCAAATAGCGACAGCCATTACACAAATGGCTTCCTCTGCAACCGAAATAGAAAATAACGCAAAGCATACTTTGAACTCTGCAGAAACTGCAAATATTGATGCACAAAAAGTTCATGAAGCTTTTTTAAACTCTATTAACTCTATTGAAAGTTTAGTCGGTCAACTTGATGAATCATCTAGAGTAATAGGTACTTTAGAAGAATCTGTTCAGGATATTGTATCAGTACTTGACGTTATTCAGGCTATCGCAGAACAAACAAACCTACTGGCATTAAACGCCGCTATTGAAGCAGCTCGAGCAGGTGAGCAAGGGCGAGGGTTTGCCGTAGTTGCTGATGAAGTACGTTCTTTGGCAAGTAGAACACAAAAAAGCACAGCGGAGATCCATACTACCATTGAAAATTTGCAAAAAGGCTCTCAATCTGCAGTAAATGTCATGCAACTTAGTAAAAATATGAGTCAAGACAGTATGAGTGCCGCAACTGCAGCGAGCGAGCTGATTGCAAATATTTCTGACGCAATTGGATCAATTACCCAAATGTCGAGCCATATTTCAAGTGCAGTTACCGAGCAAAGCACCGTTGCTGAGGACTTAAGTAAAAATATTAATGAAGTGGTATCGGCTGGACAAAGTAGTATGGCTAAAATTGAACAAGTTCAAACTTACTCTCGGGATATGCAAGAGCTAGCGGCACAATTAAAAGATTCTGCCAGTGTTTTTAAAACGTAACCTAAAACTGAGACAAGTAGACTGTTGAAAGTTGTATTTATTCAAGATCTAGTGACATTTAAAGGTTAAGTTTACAGCTGCATGTTTGATCTGGAGGTAAGATTGAGTCTATGTAGTGTGGTTGGCCATAAATAGGCGCAGCAGTTATTGATGCTAATGCATTAAAGTACTTACTGAGCACAGATAAATCCCTTACCAGCATTGCAAGTAAAGTTGCGATGAACGCAAATTTACTTGAAGAGAAAAAACTATATATTGCGTTTAGAAACGATGCAGAAGGACAAAAATGGCAACAAATTTATAATAAAGGTTTAGCCAAAATAAACGTCAATCAAATAATGACAAACTACTCTAATTAAGCGTATATGTCGTAATAGCTTTATTAAAGCAACCTTAAGATTAGCACATTTGCCAATACCTTAAGGTTGCTCACTATGAATAACACTTAAGGTAGGCAATAATTGATTTTAATAAATTTGGTGTTATTACTCAGAAGTTTGTTCTCTACCAAGTAATGCCATAGCAGCTGCTTTCATGCCTTTATTCTCATAAAGCACTTTGTATATTTGCTCAGTGATTGGCATTTCAACGCCCGCACGCTGCGCAAGTAAATACACTTCTTTGGTATTTCTGAAGCCTTCAACTACTTGGCCGATTGATGCAATCGCATCATCAACACTTTCACCTTGACCTAAGGCTAAACCAAAACGGCGGTTGCGCGACTGATTATCGGTACAGGTTAGAATTAAATCGCCTAAACCAGCCATCCCCATAAAGGTCTCTGGTTTCGCACCTAGGGCACAACCCAAACGCGATAACTCTGCTAAACCACGAGTAATAAGCGCGGTACGTGCATTTGCACCAAAGCCGACACCATCAGAAATCCCTGCACCAATAGCAATCACGTTTTTAACCGCACCACCAAGCTGTATGCCAATAAAGTCGTCATTGTTGTACACTCTAAACGATCGACCGCAATGTAATAAATCGGCAATTTGTTTCGCAAATGCTGATGACGTTGATGACACCGAAATGGCAGTTGGTGAACCCTTCGCCATTTCTTTAGCAAAAGTTGGCCCCGAAAGCACCGCTAATGGCACTTCTTCACCGAGTTCTTGCACTGCCACTTCTTGCAATAAACGCCCAGTATCAGGCTCAAGTCCTTTAGTAGCCCACGCTATTTTTGCATCAGAGCGCAAAGCCGGTTTAATTTGCTTTAACGTGTCAGCAAACGCATGACTCGGCACAACAACTAAAACAATATCGCTAGCTGCTGTTGCATGCTGTAAATCAGCTTCAAGAGTTAAGGTGTCAGGAAAAGGAATATCAGGTAAGTAACGTTGATTTTTTCGCTCAGCTGCAAGCGTCGCAACGTCTTGACTATTGCGTCCCCATAAAGTCACTTTGTGACCATTTCGGGCTAAACAAATAGCAAGGGCGGTGCCATATGACCCCGCCCCTAAAACAGTAACAGCTGATGTTGCTGTATTCATAAATTATGCGTCTGCTGAAGCCTGCTCAGCTTGCGCTGTGCGTTGCTGCATGTACTGTGCAAATAATGCGTCAAAGTTAACTGGCGCAAGATTAAGTTGTGGAAACGTACCACGATTTACTAAGTTCGATACCGCTTCACGTGCATATGGGAATAACACGTTAGGACAGAATGCACCCAGCATGTGTGCTAATTGCATTTCTTCAACTTCAGCAATAGTAAAAATACCTGCTTGCTGAATTTCACACAAAAACGCAGTTTCTTCACCGATAGATGCCGTCACAGTTAATGCTAAAACAACTTCGTATACACCTTCATCAAGCTTATTAGAGCGTGTATCTAAATCTAATTTTACTTCTGGAGCCCACTCTTTTTGAAAAATAGCTGGTGAATTTGGCGTTTCAAACGACACATCTTTAGTGTAAATACGTTGAATAGTAAACTGTGCGCCTGCATCAGCTTCTGCTGCTGCGTTTTGATTTTGTTCGTTCATTGTTATTCCTAACCTGTTATTTATTATAATTAATTAAATTAAGCACTCAGCTTAGCGTCAAGGTGACCTTGTGCTTCTAGTGCCATCATGTCGTCACAGCCACCGATGTGTTCATCGTTAATAAAAATTTGTGGAACCGTGCTTGCGCCACCGGCTTTGGCGATCATTTCATCGCGAAGCTCTGGCTGAACGCCAATATCAATGTTTGTGTATTCTACACCTTTGCTGTCTAACAGCGCTAATGCGCGATGACAAAAAGGACAATATCCTTTGGTGTATAAAACAACGTTACTCATAATTAATCCTTAATCGGTTTAGCTAAGAGATATTAGCGACCGCTTGTTGTTGGCAGACTTGCTGATTGCCACGCACCCATACCGCCAGATAAAACATAAACCTGTTCATAGCCTGATTTATGCATTGCAGTTGCAACACCTGAGGCAGTCATGCCTGCAGCACATACCACTATAATGGGTTTGCTCTTATACTTTTCAAGGGTTGAGAAATCAGATTCTTTAGCTTTTTCTGGGTTTAAGTGCACAGCACCGGCAATATGACCTGTTTTAAACTCTTTTTGCCCGCGCATATCAACAACCTGACCGTCTTCGCGGTTAATAAGTAACGTTAACTGCTGAGGATTGATCTGACGAATTGCTGAAAATTTACTTTTTATTGCGCCACTAACAATAAGAAACGCAATCGCAACCCAAGCTAGGCTTAGAATTGGATGATTTGAGACAAATTCAATATATTGATCCATTCGACTTCCACTATAAAGTTACATGCTAAAACAGGGTGTTTTAGATATTTAATTCATATTTATTGAACTTACACAATGAGCAGTCACTCACCTGTAATTCAATTTAGAGCACTGTTAGGCTACTCTGAATTTTACCTACACATAGGCTTAGCTTACCCCACAAGCCTATTCAATACTTGAATAAAATAGGGATTAGCCGCGCAAGTATACCCAAATCAGCTAAAAATGCGAGTTTAAGCAGGCTTGTAAGCCACAATGTAGTGCTCTTTTAACTGAAAAATAACCTAACCCTTTAAAATATTCAATTGAGAGAGTGAGCTCATTGAAAATTTTTAATATCTTCTTTTCATTGCTGATCCTAGCTATAAAACACGGTATGCTTAAGCTTGGCATGTTGGCATTAATGTTAGCGTGTATTTTAGCAACGCTAGGGTCTGTTGATCTTTCAAGGTTAAATTTGCAGCAGTCTGTTTGGTATTTAGGTAAGGCAGAGCCTATGTGGTGTGGTTATTCCCCATAAATAGGCGATAACGCAGCATCAATGCCAAACAGGTGCTGCCCGAAGGGTTCTGCCTAGGGGCGATTTACTCTTTGTTGCTCGGTTTTTACTTAGCTCACTAGGTTACAAACCTAGCGCCGCGATTAAACCGCCCCTAGTTTGAACAAATTTTAATCCGCAAAGGTCAACAGACCCTAATAGGAGTGACTATGACAGAGCATAAAAAACCACTGGTATTAATGATTTTAGATGGCTGGGGATACAGAGAAGATGAGCAAAGCAATGCCATTTTAGCTGCTAATACCCCTGTATTAGATGAGCTTTGGGCAACTCGCCCTCATACATTAATTTCAGCATCGGGTTTAGATGTGGGTCTTCCTGGTGGTCAAATGGGTAATTCTGAGGTTGGCCACGTTAATTTAGGTGCTGGTCGTATTGTGTATCAAGATTTTACTCGCATCACAAAAGCCATTGATGATGGCGAATTTGATACAACCCCTGCACTGGTTGAAAACATTGATAAAGCTGTTCATGCCAACAAAGCCGTTCATATTATGGGACTGCTAAGCCCTGGTGGCGTTCATAGTCACGAAGATCATATTGTGGCGAGTATACAATTGGCTGCAAAACGCGGCGCTAAAGAGGTGTACTTTCATGCCTTTTTAGATGGCAGAGATACTCCCCCGCGCAGCGCTAAAGCATCAATTGAGCGTATTGAAGCCTTGTTTAGCGAGCTTAAATGTGGCCGTTTAGCCTCATTAATTGGTCGTTACTATGCCATGGACAGAGACAACCGCTGGAACCGTGTTGAAAAAGCGTATAATTTAATCACCCTAGGTGAAAGCGACTTTGATTATGAAGATGGCGTAAACGCACTTAACGCGGCTTATGAGCGCGATGAAAATGACGAATTTGTAGCAGCAAGTACTATTACCCCAAAAGGTAGCGAATCTGTAAAAGTAAATGATGGCGACACCATTATATTTGCCAACTTTAGAGCAGACCGCGCACGCGAAATCACTCGCGCCTTTGTCGAACCTGATTTTGACGGCTTTAATAAGAAAAAATCGCCCGAGCTTAGTGCCTTTGTGATGATGACTGAATACGCTGCTGATATTGATGCGCCAGTGGCTTTTGGCCCAACGCCGCTTAATAACGTACTTGGCGAATGGTTTGAGAAACAAGGTAAAACTCAGCTACGTATATCAGAAACTGAAAAATATGCTCACGTTACCTTTTTCTTTAGTGGCGGACGCGAAAATGAGTTTGACGGCGAAACTCGCGAGCTAATCCCATCTCCTCAAGTAGCAACGTATGATTTACAGCCAGAAATGAACTCACAAATGCTTACCGATAAACTCGTTGCAGCAATAAAAAGTGGAAAGTATGATGCCATTATTTGTAACTACCCTAATGGCGATATGGTCGGCCACTCAGGTGTATTTGAGGCGGCAGTTAAAGCCTGTGAAGCAGTAGATAGCTGTATTGGTCGTGTAGTTGATGCCCTTAAAGAATACGGTGGAGAAGCACTAATAACTGCTGATCATGGTAATGCAGAGCAAATGGCAAACCTTAAAACAGGCCAAGCGCACACAGCACATACTAGCGAGCCAGTACCCTTTATTTATGTAGGTCGTGACGCACAAGCGCATACCGGTAAAGCCTTGAGCGATGTTGCACCTACTATGCTGCATTTAATGGGTTTGGAACAACCTGCAGAAATGACCGGTTCGCCAATTATGGTGTTGAAATAATTTATGAATAAAAGCGCATGCCGCATCATTGCGTGTATATGTGTACTAAACTCATTAGCCACTGGCGTTGCAGTGGCTAATGAAGATCGTACCAAAAAAGACCTATCCCAAGTACAAGTTGCTTTAGAGCAAAGCCAAGCTGAGTTTCAACAACAGCAAAAAGAAATAGCTAAACAGCAGCAAAAACTAAAAACACATGAGCTAGCTATAGCGAAAAACGCTAAAGCACTTAATATGGCTGAGCAATCCGTTAAAAAAACACAACAACAGCAAGCAGAGCAACAACAACGCGCGGCAAAGCTTGAAAAACAACAAGCCCAATTTCAACGTATTTTAGCAGCACAGTTAAAAAGTGCTTATATGGCAGGTAGCGATGACTATTCAAAAATGCTACTTAACCAAGAAGATACCGCCAAATTTGAACGCACACTTAGCTACTATAACTACCTGAATAAAGCTCGTATAAAGCAACTTGATGATCTTAAAGCACTGCAAGTTGAGATTGCAAAAAATCAAGCTGAGCTTGCGAAAACAAAAGAGAGGCTCGTTGCTTTATTTGAAGAACAAAAAAGACGACAAGCAGCACTTCTTGGGGCTAAAAATGAGCGCCAAGCAAGCTTACAAAACCTAAAAAAGCAGTTAAATAAAACCAAAAATTCCATTAGCTATTTAGAAGAAAACGAACAAACTCTGATCGCCACTATCAAAGAACTTGAAGAAGAAAAAGTTACAAAAATTGAACTACTTGGCTTAAATCGTAATAAAGGAAAATTAAACTGGCCGAGCAAAGGAAAATTAGCGCATAGGTTTGGTCAACGTAAGCACGGCGGAATAAACTGGAAAGGTGTATTAATTTCTGCATCTGAAGGGACTTCAGTTAATAGCATTGATAATGGCCAAGTAGTATTTGCCGACTGGTTAAAAGGCTATGGCTGGGTAATCGTACTTGACCATGGTCAAGGTTTTATGAGCTTATACGGACACGCACAAACCTTGCTAAAAGACGTGGGTGATATGGTCAGAAAAGGTGAAAGTGTTGCATTAGTTGGGCAAAGCGGTGGACAAGCCGATTCTGGTCTATACTTTGAAATACGTCATAAAGGACGTGCTGTTAATCCCATAAAATGGTGCAGGCGTATTTAATATCAAAATAGCTGCATCCTGTTAGAGGCAGTTATGATAAACACACACATTTGCCAACAAAAAACCTCTGTGAAAAAGCGTGCACCCTGCTTTTGTTTTATCTTATTTGTTTTATTAGTGTTTTTTGGCTTTATAAATACAGCCTATGCAAGCTCGGTTAAAGACTTAGAAAGCCAAAAAATAAATGAAATACTGTTTAATATTCACACCTACTACGTTGATGATTTAGCACTGCAAAACAGTGAGTATATTGAATACAACTCGTCTCAATTTGAACGCTTATACTCTAAGCTCGACGCCTACTCTAAGTATTTAGATAAAAATGAGCTAAATGCATTATTTAATAACACGAATGGTCGCTATACCGGCCTAGGTATAGAAGTAAAAAGCATCGAGCAACGCACCACGATTGTTAAAGTAATTAATAATTCACCAGCCAAACAAGCAGGACTTCGCTCAGGCGATATAATTACTGCCGTTAATCAGCACTATGTAGAAAATAGTCCGATTGATTTAGTTGCACAATACATCAAAGACAGTGCTAACGGTAAAGTACAGCTAAGTATTACCCGTAATAACACTCAAACACCGCTAATATTTAATCTCAGTAGAAAACAAATTAAGCTAACGAGTGTAAACAAGCAACTACTTGACTCAGGTAGCGGTTATATCGCTATTAATAACTTTTCTAATCACACTTTGCATGAAGTTGCCTTGCAAATAGCCGCCATGCAAAACCATTATGGCCATTCATTAAAAGGCCTAATTATTGATTTACGAGATAACCCGGGAGGCACTTTAAAGAGTGCAGTTGCGGTAGCAGACCTGTTTCTTCAAGATGGCTTAATTGTAACGACCAAAGGGCGCTTTTATGATTCGAATCAATCTTTTTACGCTAAACGCGGCGATATTTTGAAAGGTGCTCCGATTGTTGTCCTGATTAATGAAAATTCAGCCTCAGCAGCAGAAATACTGGCTGCAGCGTTAAAAGAAAATCTACGTGCAAAAATAGTAGGGAGTCAGTCGTTTGGTAAAGGAACAGTACAATCACTTATTCCATTAGGCGACGGCGATACCGCCTTAAAACTAACCACCGCACGTTACTTTACGCCACTGGGAGAGTCTATTGAAGGGATTGGCGTAACTCCAAATGTGGCGATTAATCAAACAACACTTCCACAAACAAATAAAGCCGTTATAATAAAAAATGAACAATCAGAACAAAACACCGTTTTTAACGCTGAAGAATTAGCCGATATCCAGTTAGTAAAAGCAAAACAGCTACTTAGCATGCAATAAAAACGGTAAACTATTTAAAGATAATAAAAATTATAAAACGTGAAAATTATAAATTTAATGGTGTTAGCTGGGCTTTTTTTAATCCTATTTGCTGCACCCTATGGTGTTAAAGCCAAACAAATAGCCATAGTGATCGATGACATAGGTTATCATCAACGTGACCTAGAATTCCTAAGTTTACCTGGGCAATTGTCTTATTCAATTTTGCCTCATACCCCCTATTCTCAAATATTTGCAACCCTTGCTAGTCAGTCAAATAAAGAGCTCCTGTTGCATGTGCCTATGCAAGCTTTAAATGGTAAAAAGCTAGGCCCTGGGGCACTTACTTTAAATATGGATAAAGCACAACTTCAACAAACACTCGGTAATGCACTGGCGAGTTTGCCACAAGTTAAAGGGGTTAATAATCATATGGGTTCTGCACTCACTCAGCAAAGCCAAGCAATGAAGTGGACCATGGAAGTACTTAAAAAGCGTCAGTTGTATTTTCTCGATAGCCGAACAACCGAATTAAGCCAGGCGCAAAATGCAGCTAACTTTTTGGGGGTAGAAAATATTGGTCGGCATGTATTTTTAGATAATATAACTACCCCTGAGCAGCTACAATTTAGGCTAGAAGAGCTAAAGTCAAAAGCAACTAAATATCAGTTTGCCATTGCAATAGCACACCCCTACCCCGAAACTATCGATTTTTTACGCCAAGCTTTGCCGCAATTAATCGAGCAAGGATTTGAACTGGTACCAGTATCACAGCTGGTAGAACGTAAGTATGTACAAATAGCCCAACAACAAGCCATTTCATTAAACTGATGGAGTAAGCGAACGCCTTACCCCAACAGTTAATTTAACTCAATTATAAGTATGGTATTTATAAAACAAATGTCGCTACCTTGGCATTTAGATCTGTAGCTCTGTCTTTTAATACTTCGGCTTGGCTTAAATGCGCGGTAGCTGAGGTAGTTATTTCATCGGTTACATCTTTAATAGCAACCGTATTTCTAGTAATTTCATTGGTCACTTGCGTTTGCTCTTCTGCTGCAACCGCTATTTGACCCGCCATATCAGAAATCTCATTTACCGCCAAAGTAATTTCTTCTAGTGCGTGTGCGGCAGCATTTACATCATCCACACTATTGTTGGCATAGCCCTTACTGCTGTCCATCAAGCTCACTGCTTTTTTAGTGGTGTTTTGTAAGGTTTCTATAGTGGTATAAATTTCGGCTGTAGAGTTTTGTGTTCTTCTTGATAACACGCGCACTTCATCGGCAACCACTGCAAAACCACGCCCCTGCTCTCCCGCACGGGCGGCCTCTATTGCAGCATTAAGCGCTAAGAGATTTGTTTGCTCAGCAATTTCTTGAATGGTAGTTAAAATGCTCGATATAGCCTGAGCATGCAAACTTAATTCACCAATAACTGTGGTAGTTTGGTCTATTTCGCCCGCGAGTGAATTAATCGTGTTTCTGGTTTTATCAACTAACAACTTACCTTCACGGCTACTTTGTGCCGATTGTTGCGATGCGGTTGCAGTGTTTTCTGCATTAGCGGCAATTTCATGGGTTGCACTCGCCATTTCTGTGACCGCGGTAGCAACCATAGCCACTTCTTGTTGCTGACGCTGCAACTCACTGACACTGCTTTGGTTGGTGATTAAGCTTTTCTCTGCATCAAAGTCTAAGTCAGTAGCTAATTGACGAATATGACTGATCAGTTCATGTTGGCTGCTAACAAAACGATTAAAACTATCAGCCAGAACCCCAACTTCATCTTGCGTATCAACAGTTATACGTTGAGTTAAATCACCGTTACCATCTGCAATTGTTGATAAAGCTTGCGATACTCGGCTCAAAGGTGCGAGCAATACACCCAATAGCCATGAAATAGCCAACACACTCAGTAAAAGTGCTACCGCAACCAGCACTAATTGAGTCAGCAATAAACTAATAAGCGGAGCCTCTAAAGTTTGTTTATCCAATACAAACAACAACTGCCAATCTGTATTGTTAATGTTTTCACCCCAAACTAGCTTCTCTCGGCCTTCAACCTCAAAATAAACAGGAGTGAATTCACCGTTTTGGCTGTTAGATAAAATCAATTGATGATTTATTTTCGAGTCAATACGCGTAATATCTGCCATTACTTTTCTAGCGTCTTTATAGGCAATCACAGTGCCATCTTTATGCATCATAATGGCGTATCCATCTGCAGGTAAAGACATTGTATTGACGCTATCGACCAAGGTCTCAATCGACAAATCCCCCGCAACCACACCGCTTTGCGTGGTTTTAGCAATAGAAACAACCAACTGATTAAACGCGGTATCTAAATAAGGTTTGGTAATTACGGTGCTACTTTGAAGCAGTGCTTGTTTATACCATGGACGAGTGCGCGGATCGAAGCCGGTGCGATCAATACTGGGATCAGAGTCAGTCATTTTTCCGCTACTATCTCCAAAGTAAGTTAACTGAAAGCCACCTGAAAATGCTGCTTGCTGAAGTGCGCTGAGCGTGTTGCCCTCAACCTTATTCGCAACCGATTTAATTATCTGCTGACGACTAGCTAGCCAATCTTCAATACTCGTAGCCTGTTGCTTACCAGATTGGCTTACGTTATCAATACTGCTTTTTAGCAGTAACGCTTTTTGAGAGGTATAGCTATTCCACGACAGCAATAAAATAATAACGGCTAGGGCAAGAACGACCGATAGCAAGATTTTTTTCTTTAGTGAATATGAGTTCATATTGAGTGTAAATACTCGCGTTAAATGAAATTGAAAGGCAACAAACCAGTAATTAAATGACTTAATTTAGGCTACGATTTGAGCGATAAGTCGCTCAGGTGCGCGAATATTTTCATATACCCAAATTAAAAACAAACTAAAATCATGTATTTAAATTAAAACCAAACTTATTCATTAATTTTAAATAGCGTATATTTAATTAAAAGATACATAGATGTGACTAGAGGTAAGCAGAACAAGAAAAACGATACTTTCTATTAACCTTTTTAGTTAGCTTTTTTAGTTAAAAAAAAGCCCCGCATTTTCATGCAGGGCTTTATCAGTTTTTTAGTGCGACTAACTCATCGCGCTTTGTAATTTTTTCATTGCTGTTTTTTCCAGCTGGCGAACACGCTCTGCTGATACGCTGTATTTTTCAGCCAGCTCTTGCAGTGTTGCTTTATCGTCTGACAACCAACGAGCACTAACAATATCTTGAGAACGCTCATCAAGAGTTTTCAAAGCGCTAAATAAACGCGTATGTGACTGTTCTTGCCATTGTTGCTGTTCAATGTCGTCAGCTAAATCAGCAGAACCATCGGTTAAGTACTGTACCGGTGAGTAAGTACTAGTTGGCGCGTCATCATTATCGTCGCCAGTTAAATCAAAGCCCATGTCTTGGCCGCTCATACGCGATTCCATTTCACGTACTTCTTTTTCACTCACACCTAGCTCGCTAGCTACTGTGCTCACTTCAGCTTGGTTAAACCAACCTAAACGCTTTTTATTTTTACGTAAGTTAAAAAACAATTTACGTTGTGCTTTGGTCGTGGCCACTTTAACGATACGCCAGTTTTTAAGCACAAACTCATGAATTTCGGCTTTAATCCAATGAACGGCAAATGAAACCAAACGTACACCCACTGATGGGTCAAAACGTTTTACTGCTTTCATCAGTCCGATGTTACCTTCTTGAATTAAATCAGCTTGAGGTAACCCGTAACCCGAGTAGCTTTTAGCTATGTGCGCTACAAAGCGCAAATGCGACATAATGAGTTGCTTTGCAGCACTAAGATCGCCTTCTTCCTGAAGTCTTTTTGCAAGTTCCTGCTCTTGCTCAACTTTAAGCATAGGAATAGTACTAACAGCTTGAAGGTAGCCGTCCATACTTGCGCTTTGTTGCCCAACTGTAAGTGCCATTGCGTATAAATCTTTACTCATTTTTCACCTCGGTGATAAACATTTGAAACCATCTTAGCACTCTTTTAGTAAGAGTGCTAACTTGAATTTAAAACTTTTTTGAATCATAAATCAAGTGGTTTTTTTAGTGTTAAGTCAGTCTACGCTAGGCGACTGAATAACCTATGAATTGATTTAGCCAAAACAAAAATAACCTTTTTGCTTTGGCTTTTTTATTATTTTAAACTTAAAACATGACAGTTTTAAGAATTATATTAGAGCCCTAAACCTTATCAGGTTCTATTTCTGAGATGTAACGATTAACCGATAAGTAAGAACCAATAAAACCCAAACTAGTAGCAAGTAATACCAACGCGCCAAACTCATTAAGACTAAGCCCTATTAGCGTAAAACTGGTTTGATACACCCCTGCAACACTGCTTACTGCAGCAGATAGCCACCACATCATTAATGCTACGCATATAAAAGCAAACAATCCGCCAATCACACCATACCAAATGCCAGTCCATAAAAAGGGAGCGTGTATAAAGGTATTAGTTGCCCCAACTAGCTTCATCACCTGTATTTCTTCTTTTTTATCCATAATAGATAAACGAATTGTATTGCCTATAATTAGCGTCACTGAGGTAAGTAATAGTAGCGCAATCGTGATTACACTCTCTTTTAACAAACTTAGTAATGCATTTAGGCGCTCAAGCCAAGCGATATCAAGCTTGCCAAAGTCAACTTCGCGTTCGGCTTCAAGTTTTTTAAGCAATTGCTTAGCTGCATTAGGTTGGCTATGTCGTTGTGTTGGTGTGACTAAAACTACATTCGGTAACGGGTTGGTATCTAAATACTCTAAAGCCTGACCAAAGCCAGACATTTCTTTGAACTCATCCAAAGCCTCAGTGCGAGAAATAAAAGTCACAGTTTGTATTTCGGGATATAGCGCTAAGCGTTTAACTAAGGTTTGCGTTTCTTTCTCGCTCATATTTTCTTTTACAAACAAGGATATTTCGCTGGCTTGCTCAAAACCACTACTCACTTGCTGCACATTTTTTACCACTAAATATAGTGTAGCGGGCAAGGTTAAACTCAAACCGAGTACTGCAATGGTCATCATTGAAGCCAATGGCGTGCGCCACATTTCTCCTAGGCTGTACACACCTTGGCGAAAAATATTAATAATAAAAAAGTAACCGCCAGAGAATACTGACTTTTTTTGTTTATCATTACTATTTTGACGGCTTTTGAACAGTAAACTCATAATCCCCCCTCAGCCAGTGGATCTTGGCTCATTCGTCCATCATGAAGCGTTAAACTGCGGTACTTCATCCGTGACACTAAGCCCAAATCATGAGTGGCAATTAAAACCGTGGTGCCATGTTTATTAAAGTCTTCAAACAGGCGTAATATTTCCATTGATAATTCAGGGTCTAAGTTACCGGTAGGTTCATCGGCTAGCAATATAGGTGGCGAATTGACGATGGCTCGTGCAATCCCGACTCGTTGTTGTTCACCACCAGAAAGTGTAGAAGGGTGACAGCGCACTTTATCTAACAAGCCTACTTTATCAAGCGCTCCATGTACACGTTTGGCAATTTGCTTGTGGTGAGTCCCTTCAATAATTAAGGGCAAAGCAACGTTATCAAATACCGTATATCGCTCTAATAATCGATGATTTTGAAAAATAATACCAATGTCGCGACGTGCATACGGAATTTGACGGGAATTTAATTTATTTAAATCCACGCCATTAATAAACACGTTTCCTGCAGAAGGACGTTCCATTAAGCTAATAAGCTTTAATAGTGTACTTTTACCAGCCCCACTGTGACCAGTTAGAAAGGCCAATTCGCCAGGCTTTATATGAAAGTTCACTTTTTCAAGCGCACGGTGTCCACCGGCATAGGTTTTACTTACTTGCTGAAAATTTATCATTTTTTATTATTGCCAATTTATTGTTAGCCTTAGGCTCTAAAATAAAATGGTATTCCTCGCAATTAAAAAGGGAGCAGGCTCCCTTTTGGTAAATTAAGCGTCGTCCTCATCTTGACTAAATAGCGCGTCAATAAAGTCATCGCTCTTGAAGGTACGTAAATCATCAATACTTTCACCTACGCCAATGTAACGAATAGGAATATTAAACTTATCGGCAACGGCAAAAATAACCCCACCTTTAGCAGTACCATCAAGCTTTGATAATGTGATACCTGTTAAACCTACACATTGATTAAATAAGTTTACTTGGCTAATTGCATTTTGGCCTGTACCAGCATCAATAGTCAGCATCACTTCATGAGGTGCATCAGGGTCTACTTTTTTCATTACACGGGCTATTTTTTCAAGCTCTTGCATTAAGTTATCTTTATTTTGCAAGCGCCCTGCTGTATCAGCAATTAACACATCGACATTACGTGCTTTTGCAGCTTGAAAAGCATCAAATACTACCGATGCACTATCAGCACCTGTATGTTGAGCTATTACCGGAATGCTGTTGCGTTCACCCCATACTTGAAGCTGCTCTACCGCTGCAGCTCTAAAAGTATCACCGGCAGCAAGCATGACCGACTTACCTTGATTTTGGAATTGCTTGGCCATTTTACCAATGGTGGTGGTTTTACCTACGCCGTTTACCCCTACCATTAAAATAACAAAAGGTTTTTTATCTGCTGGTATTTCTAAAGGCTGCTCTGCTGTTTTTAGCATAGTTGCCATTTCTTGTTTCATAAGCTCATAAAGCGCATCACCATCTTTAAGTTGCTTGCGATCGGCTGCATCAGTTAAATTATCAATAAGCTTCATGGTGGTATCAACACCGAGATCAGCAGTAAGTAACTGAGTCTCTAGCTCTTCAAATAATTCGTCGTCAATTTTTTTACCGCTAAAAATTGACGAAAAACCAGAGCCAATATTAACTCGAGTTTTAAGTAAGCCTTTTTTGAGACGAGAGAAAAAGCCTTCTTTTTTAGGTTTTTCCGCTTTCTTTGCTTCTTCCTCTGCAAGCTCTGCGGTCAGTCGCTGTTGCTCTAGGCGTTCAGCCTCTTCTTCAGCTGCAATACGCTGTTGTTCTAAACGCTCACTCTCTGCTTGTTCTGCTGCAATACGCTGTTGCTCTAAACGCTCATTCTCAGCTTTTTCTGCTGCAATACGCTGTTGTTCTAAACGCTCATTCTCAGCTTGCTCTGCTGCAATACGCTGTTGCTCTAAACGCTCATTCTCAGCTTGCTCTGCAGCAATACGCTGTTGTTCTAAGCGCTCGTTTTCAGCTTGTTCTGTTGCAATACGCTGTTGTTCTAAACGCTCATGCTCAGCCGCAATACGCTGTTGTTCTAAGCGCTCATTCTCAGCTTGTTCTGCTCCAATACGCTGTTGCTCTAAACGCTCATTCTCAGCTTGTTCTGCTGCTATGCGCTGTTGCTCTAAACGCTCATTCTCAGCTTGTTCTGCTTCAATGCGCTGTTGCTCTAAACGCTCATTCTCAGCTTGTTCAGCCGCAATACGTTGTTGTTCTAGGCGATCATTCTCAGCTTTTTCAGCTGCTATACGCTCTTGCTCTAACAACATTTGCGCTTCTTGTTCTGCTAAACGTTGAGCTTGCTCTTGTCTTTGCTGCTCGGCATCTGCCTGTTGTTTAGCCAATAGCTCAGCGTTAGCTTGTTCAATCGCTTGTTTTTCTGCTGCCGCAGCGCGTTGTGCTTGCGCCTGTTTTTCTTGCTCTAAACGCTCTGTCTCTGCTTTTTCGGCAGCTATTTGTTGTTCGGCTTTTTCAGCTTGCTCTTGCGCTAAACGTTCTGCTTCAGCTTGTTCAGCTGCAATTCGGGCTTGTTCTAAACGTTCGGCTTCAGCTTGCAAACGCTCTGCCTCGGCCTTCTCTGCTGCTAAGCGCTCCTGTTCGGCTTTTTCTGCCTGCTCGTTTGCTAATGCTTGTTGTTTATCAGCTTCTGCTTGTTTTTTATCTGACTTGCCAAAACCGAGCCACGACATGAATTTACTTTTTTTTGCCATACTTGCTAATAACCACTTATAAAAATCTGATAAACTAACGATAATGATAGCGTGCTTTTAAGCCTAAATAATTGCTTTTTAGCAACACGTTATCCTCGAGGGTGCATAATAGTAACACTTTTAGCGCAGTTGAAAAATGACACGCCGTGATATGATTGCAATATTATCTGAGCTAGATCATAGATACCAATTTTTAGTGAGTTAAATGAGAAAAAAAAACACACAAAATAACACCACCCATAAATCAGCCGATGGCTTTATTAGAATCATTAGCGGCCAATTTCGCGGTCGTAAACTGCCAGTAAAAGACGTTCAAGGCTTGCGCCCTACAACCGACAGAATAAAAGAAACGGTATTCAATTGGTTAATGCACGACACCCGCGATGCGCGCACTCTCGATTGCTTTGCCGGCTCTGGTGGTTTAGGATTTGAAGCGCTATCTCGCTTTGCTAAAAACACCACATTTTTAGAGCTTGATGCGTTAGCAGCAAAACAGCTAACGCAAAATGTTACCACCCTTAATGCGCAAAATGCACAGGTACTCAATACTAATACCCTGACCTTTCTTGAAAGCAAAAACACCAGTGAGGCATTTAATTTAGTTTTTATTGACCCGCCATTTCGCAAAAATTTAGCCCAATCATGCTGTGATTTATTAGAAAATAATCAATGGCTCGACCCTGACGCACTGATATACGTTGAGGTAGAAACGGAGTTAAGCTCGTTTAAAGCACCTAGTAACTGGTTGTTAATAAAAGAGAAAAAAGCTGGGCAAGTTTTTTGCAGGCTATACCAACGGTATATAAATTAACACTGTTTTAGCGGTCGGGTTTCTGTTAATATTATCCTTTACATGTGGTGTTGCTTCGGATTACAATACCGCACCATTTTTGAACCACTTGATCAATGTTTGATCAACTTGAGCAACGCTCATAATTTAGGTAGGTGAATTTTTAATGCCAGTAATTAAAGTAAGAGAGAACGAACCGTTTGACGTAGCACTTCGTCGCTTCAAGCGTTCATGTGAAAAAGCAGGTATCCTTTCAGAAGTTCGTCGTCGCGAGCACTATGAAAAACCAACAGCTGAGCGTAAGCGTAAAAAAGCAGCTGCTGTTAAACGTCACATGAAAAAACTTTCTCGTGATAACGCTCGTCGCGTTAAATTATACTAATATATTAGGTCTTGTATAAATGAGCCTTTTAATAACGCTAAAAGATGCGCAAAAAGATGCGATGAGAGCTAAAGACAAACAACGTCTTAATCCTATTCGCATGGTACTTGCTGCAATCAAGCAACGTGAAATTGACGAGCAAATAACACTAGACGACGCAGATATTACCTCCGTTATAGTGAAGCTTGTTAAACAACGTCGCGACTCTTACACTCAGTACAAAGATGCTGGGCGTGATGATTTAGCTGAAATTGAAGCCAATGAGATTACAGCACTTGAAGCTTTTTTACCTCAACAATTGAGTGAAGAAGAAATCATTGCTCTCATTGACGCGGCTATTGCTGATACTAACGCAGCAGGTATGCAAGACATGGGTAAAGTAATGGGTATAATCAAAAGCAAAGCCGAAGGTCGTGCCGATATGGGCAAAATCTCAGGTTTAATTAAGCAACGATTAACTGCCTAATACTCCCACATACATTAAGTATGATTGAAGTAAACCGAGCCTTGAGCTCGGTTTCTTCGTTTAGAGCACTTCAAAAAAATATGCATTTGTGTTCCAATCTCTGCGTATTATAATTCGCTTTTAACACTTTTATATTTACCTTAGGGCTGTACTTTAAACAATGGCTGGAAAGATCCCACGCAACTTTATCGATGATTTATTGGCACGAACCGATATTGTCGACCTGATTGACTCAAAGGTAGGGTTGAAAAAAGCGGGCAAAGACTATCAAGCTTGCTGTCCTTTTCACAATGAAAAATCGCCTTCGTTTACTGTATCGCAAGATAAACAGTTTTATCATTGCTTTGGCTGTGGCGCTAACGGCAATGCTATTTCTTTTGTTATGGAATATGACAAACTTGAGTTTGTTGATGCAATTGAAGAGCTAGCCAGTTTACTTAACCTAGATGTTCCTCGCGAACAAGGAAGTAGTAATGGCCCAGAACGCACCGCAGCACAAAAACGTTCAGACTACGATTTAATGCTCCATGCAGCGCGTTTTTATCAACACCAGTTAAAACATCATAGTAATTCTGAAACAGTAATAGACTATGTAAAAGGTCGCGGCTTAAGCGGCGCAACAGTTAAAAAGTTTATGATGGGCTATGCGCCCAGCGAATGGGAAGGCCTCTGCCAACAGCTTGGACGTAATCAAGAACAAAAAGAGCAATTAGTTGAGCTGAAGCTCGCATCTGAAAAAACGCCAGGTAAGCAATTCGATTTTTTCCGTGATCGTTTAATGTTTCCTATTCGTGATAAACGCGGTCGCGTAATTGCTTTTGGTGGCCGTGTAATGCAAGCAGATCAGGGGCCAAAATATTTAAACTCTCCTGAAACACGAATATTCCACAAAGGCTTTGAACTTTATGGCCTTTATGAAGCAAAACAAGCACACAAAAAACTCGATCATATACTTATAGTCGAAGGTTATATGGACGTCGTTGCGCTGGCTGAACAAGGAATAGAATACGCAGTTGCCGCACTCGGCACAGCGACAACCAGCGAGCATATGCACACCTTATTTAGAACCACTGACAAAGTTATTTGTTGCTACGACGGTGACCGTGCAGGTAAAGATGCCGCGTGGCGTGCACTGGAAAATGCACTTCCTTACTTAAACGATGGCAAAGCACTGCATTTTGTATTTTTACCCGATGGTGAAGACCCTGATTCACTCGTTCAACAAGAAGGTAAAGAGGCTTTTGAGCAGCGCCTAGAAAACGCCGATGACTTCACTAAAGTGCTGTTTAATAAACTAAGTAAAGAGATTGATTTAACGCTCGATTCCGGTAAGGCTAAGTTACTCAGTGCAGCACTGCCATTAATTGAAAAAATCCCAAGTGAGTTCTATCAAGAAAATATCTTGGAGCAACTTGGCAGATTAATTGGTCGCACCCGTGAGCAACTCAATAATCACTTAAAAACACCAAAACAGCAGCAGGCAATTGAACGTAAATTTAAAATTACACCGATGCGCCAAGCGATAGGCATTTTAGTTCAGCACCCTAATTTGGCAAAAAGCGTGCCCTACTTGCCTGATTTAGCACAAATGAATATTGCAGGAATCGGCTTGTTATTACGCCTACAACATCAAGCGTTACAAAAAGATGGTATTACCACTGCACAAATTCTCGAATCATTTAGAGACACTGATGACTATGAGCCACTAACTAAGTTGGCTACATGGCAACATCAAATAAATGAAGAGCGTTTAGAGACTGTTTTTCAAAATACTTTTAAATTTATTGAAGATCAGTGTTTAAATTATCGACTAGAGACCCTATTAATAAAAGACAAGACACAGGGCTTAAATAGCGATGAACGACTAGAATGTCATTTGCTAATGACAGCGTTAAAAGCAACGAACAGCTAGTCAGATTTGATTTAGGCTGTTATACTGTGCTATTCACTGCGTCACATTATTCTGGTTAGCCTTTGAGCAAACTCCATGATGGCGCCTGTTGTATCAACTTATCAGAGTGGAAGAAACAATCTCTATGGATCCAACTCCTCAGTCACAATTAAAACTTCTGATTCAAAAAGGTAAAGAGCAAGGTTATTTAACTTTTGCAGAAGTTAATGATCACCTTCCACAAGATATTATCGACTCAGATCAAGTAGAAGATATCATTAGCATGATTAATGACATGGGTATCAAGGTTAGCGAAAACGCGCCTGATGCTGATGAATTAATGATGCAAGAAACCACGACAGACGAAGACGCAGCGGAAGCTGCCGCTGCAGCCCTTGCTACTGTAGAAAAAGAAATCGGCCGTACAACAGACCCTGTTCGCATGTATATGCGTGAAATGGGTACTGTTGAACTTCTTACCCGTGAAGGCGAAATTGTTATCGCTAAACGTATTGAAGAAGGCATTAACCAAGTACAGATTTCGGTTGCTGAATACCCAGAAGCGATCACTTACCTACTTGAACAGTGGGATAAATTTGAAGCAGAAGAGATGCGCCTTAGCGACATTATCTCTGGCTTTTTCGATCCTGATGCAGACGAAGCACCACCAATTGCTGCCACTAACATTGGTTCTGAATTAAGCGAAAAACAGCTTGATGACAGCGACGATGATGATGACAGCGATGATGAAGACGAAGAAGAAGTAGATACAGGTCCAGATCCTGAAGAAGCGCGCATCCATTTCGAAAACTTACGTGATTTATACACTAAAGCACGTGAAACATTCGATAAGAAAGGTCGCTCTCATCCAGAATCTCAAGCCGCTATTTTAGAAATTGGTGAGTTGTTCAGAACCTTTAAACTTGTGCCTAAACAATTTGACCGCATGGTTAATAACATGCGTGAAATGATGGACCGAGTTCGCGTTCAAGAACGTCTTATCATGAAGCATGCAGTACAAGTTTCAAAGCTTCCAAAGAAAACCTTTGTTAAGCACTTTGCAAACAACGAAACTGACACAGCATGGCTTGATATTGAAATTGCAGCTAACGAAAAGCATTCAGCTAAACTTGAAGAAGTGAAGCCTGAAATACTTCGCTGTATTAGCAAACTTTCTTCAATGGAAGAAAGCACTGGCTTAAGCATTGAACGTATTAAAGATATAAACCGTCGCATGAGTATTGGTGAAGCGAAAGCGCGCCGTGCTAAAAAAGAGATGGTAGAAGCGAACTTACGTCTGGTAATTTCAATCGCTAAAAAATACACCAACCGTGGCTTACAGTTCTTGGATTTAATTCAAGAAGGTAATATTGGTTTGATGAAAGCGGTTGATAAGTTTGAATACCGTCGTGGTTATAAGTTCTCTACTTATGCTACGTGGTGGATTCGCCAAGCAATTACTCGCTCTATTGCTGACCAAGCAAGAACGATCCGTATTCCAGTACATATGATTGAAACGATCAATAAATTGAACCGTATTTCACGTCAAATGTTACAAGAAATGGGTCGTGAGCCAAATCCAGAAGAATTAGCTGAACGCATGATGATGCCTGAGGATAAAATCCGTAAGGTACTTAAGATTGCAAAAGAGCCAATTTCAATGGAAACACCAATTGGTGATGATGAAGATTCGCACTTAGGCGACTTCATTGAAGATACTACTATTGATTCGCCTATCGATTCGGCAACAATGGAGTCTCTTCGTGGCGCAACTAACGATGTGCTCGCTGGCTTAACTGCCCGTGAAGCGAAAGTACTACGTATGCGTTTTGGTATTGATATGAATACCGACCACACGTTAGAAGAAGTAGGTAAGCAGTTTGATGTAACACGTGAGCGTATTCGTCAAATTGAAGCGAAGGCACTACGTAAATTACGTCACCCTTCTCGCTCTGATTTACTGAAAAGCTTTTTAGACGCTAAATAATCTAGCGTTACATTATGAGTTAACTCAAAAGGCCGCTGTAGCGGCCTTTTTTCTATTTCAAGGAAATAAACATGGCTTGGATCCAAATCCGTATCAATGCCAATGCTGCAACCGCAGATGCAGTTAGTGACTTATTAATGGAAGCTGGTAGTGCTTCTGTTACTTTTATTGATGCTAAAGACACCCCTATTTACGAACCCAAAATTGGCACAGTCGTTTTTTGGGCTGATACCACAGTAATTGGTCTGTTCGAAGCTAATCACGATATGAACGCCGTGGTTGCGTTATTAAAGCGCCATGATGAGCTCAAAGACAATTTAGTTTACAAAATCGAGCAACTCGAAGACAAAGATTGGGAACGTGAGTGGATGGATAACTTCCACCCTATTCAATTTGGCGAAAAACTATGGATTTGCCCTAGCTGGCGCGATATTCCAGATCCAGACGCAGTCAATGTGCTACTTGATCCAGGCCTTGCATTTGGTACTGGCACGCACGCCACTACCGCGCTGTGTTTAAAGTGGCTTGAAAGCCAAGACTTAAGCGGCAAAACGGTAGTCGATTTTGGTTGTGGTTCAGGCATATTAGGCATTGCAGCAATTAAACTAGGTGCAGAGCGCATGATAGGAATAGACATTGACCCGCAAGCGCTAGAAGCAAGCTTAGATAACGCTAACCGTAATGGCGTTGCTGACAAGCTTGAAGTTTATCTACCAGAAAACCAACCTGAATTTACAGCCGATATTGTTGTGGCAAATATTTTAGCGCAACCTCTGCGTGAGCTTCATAGTGTGATTTTAGGCTTATTAAAACCAGGCGGTAAAATTGCCATGTCGGGCATTTTAGAAGAGCAAGCAAAATCGGTTGCCGATATATATGCGCCCTTTATTGAACTTGATGAGATTGCCATTGAAGGCGACTGGACCCGAGTCAGTGGCATTAAAAAAGCATAATAGTGCGTTTTTAAAAGTTTAGAGTATTAACTCAAAAGTCGTTTCTAGAGCCTGTATTTAACAGGCTTTACTATTTTTTTACATAATAAAAAATAAAGATTTTTTATTATAAAAACAACGACCGTTCAAAATTCACACAAATAAACCGCTTCGTCATACGGTTATCAAATGTCAATACGAAAAGAGCAAAAAAAAGTCACTTTTGTTCAATTTATAGCCTTTGATTTTTGCGCAAAAAGCCGTAAACTTAGCGCCCCTTGAAAAGAGGCCTATTGAATATCGTGCGTATCGGTTCATACCAACTTGAGAATAATGTCATTGTCGCGCCTATGGCGGGCATAACAGACAGACCATTTAGACAGTTATGTCGTCGTTTAGGCGCTGGCCTTGCTGTGTCTGAAATGCTGTCGTCTAATCCGAAGGTTTGGAAAACCGAAAAGTCGATGAACCGAATGGATCATTCTGGTGAGTCGGGTATACGTGCGGTGCAAATTGCAGGAGCAGACCCTGAGCTTATGGCACAGGCCGCACAATTCAATGTTGCAAACGGTGCACAGATCATAGATATCAATATGGGGTGCCCAGCAAAAAAAGTGAACAAGAAACTTGCAGGCTCAGCCTTATTACAGTTTCCAGAACTCGTGGAAGAGATTATTGATGCCGTCGTTAATGCGGTTGATATACCTGTAACACTTAAAATCCGTACTGGATGGGATCAGGACAACCGTAATGGTGTAGAGATTGCAAGAATAGCTGAACGTTATGGCATTGCATCACTGGCTGTACATGGGCGCACGCGCGCATGTATGTACAAAGGTGATGCTGAGTACGCCACAATTAGGGATATAAAACGTTCAGTGTCGATACCTGTGGTTGCTAATGGTGATATTACATCACCTGAAAAAGCAAAGCAGGTTTTGGACTATACGGGTGCAGATGCCATCATGATTGGTCGAGCCGCCCAAGGTCGCCCTTGGATATTTAGGGAGATAGACCACTATTTGCGAACTGGTGAACATATGCAGCCACCTGCTATTGCAGAGGTGCGCAGTATTTTAATGGAGCATTTAACCAACCTCCATATGTTTTACGGTGAGCCAATGGGAGCACGAATCGCTCGCAAACATGTATCTTGGTATTTGCAAACCCATGACAGTGACGGTCAGTTTAGGCGAGTATTTAATGCGCTCGACAATTCCGAGGAACAGGTCGTCGCATTAGAGCAATACTTTAAAACACTAGCAGCTAACTAAGAAAGAAAGAGACTTTATAATGTTCGAACAAAACGTGACTTCTCCATTTATCACAAACCCTCATGTTCAGTCACACGAGAAACCGCAGCCATTGCGTGATGCAGTAAAAAAAGCTGTTCACCACTACTTAAAACAGCTTAACGGTCAAGATGTGCAAGACGTTTACGACCTTGTTCTTTCTGAGCTAGAAGCGCCATTGCTTGAAGAAGTAATGACTTACACACGTGGTAACCAAACTCGTGCGGCAATTCTACTAGGTATCAACCGTGGTACTTTACGTAAAAAGCTTAAAAAATACGGTATGAACTAATACCTAAGGTATTGATGCCGTAATTGCTTTACCGCGCTTGCTGATTCAATACACTGAGTGTTTTATAAAACACTCTTAAAAAAGCACCTTAGGGTGCTTTTTTTATATGCAACATTTATTAACGAAATTGCAAAATGCTCACGCTTTATGGGTCGTTATAAGTCGTTTTTTGAGTCGTAATCAGTTAAAATACGCGCTTCTAAGCTAGCTCATTAACTGAGGAAATCAAACTACAATGGATACACATCGTCCTATACGTCGCGCACTTTTGAGTGTGTCAGACAAAACCGGTATTGTTGAATTTGCCCGTGCACTAGAAGCACAAGGTGTTGAAATACTTTCAACTGGCGGCACTTGTAAACTACTTGCTGATAATGCGATTAAAGTTACCGAAGTATCAGATCACACCGGTCACCCTGAGATCATGGATGGTCGCGTAAAAACCCTTCACCCAAAAATTCATGGCGGTATCCTTGCTCGTCGTGGCCAAGATGAAGACGTAATGGCAGATAACAACATTGCTGCTATCGACATCGTTGTAGTTAACTTATACCCCTTTGCGAACACTGTCGCTCAAGAAAACTGCAGCCTTGAAGATGCTATTGAAAACATCGATATTGGTGGCCCAACCATGGTGCGTGCAGCAGCTAAAAATCACAAAGATGTGACGATTGTTGTTAACGCAAGCGACTACGACCGTGTTATCAGCGAAATGCAAAATAATAACGCCTCAACCACCTACAAAACCCGCTTTGATTTAGCTATTGCCGCCTATGAGCACACAGCGCAATACGATGGTATGATTGCTAACTACTTCGGTAAAATGGTTCCTGATTACACAGAAGAAGCCGCTGAAGATACTAAGTTCCCACGTACTATTAATATGCAATTCACTAAAAAGCAAGATATGCGTTACGGTGAAAATTCGCATCAAGATGCCGCGTTTTATGTTGAAAACGACATCACTGAAGCGTCTGTGGCGACAGCGACTCAGCTACAAGGTAAAGCATTATCGTTTAACAATATTGCCGATACCGATGCCGCACTTGAGTGTGTTAAAGAATTTGATGTACCTGCGTGTGTTATTGTAAAACATGCTAATCCATGTGGTGTTTCAATTGGCGACAATATCTTAGAAGCGTACGATCGCGCTTTTAAAACAGATCCAACGTCAGCGTTTGGCGGCATCATTGCTTTTAACCAAGAGCTTGATGCCAACACCGCACAAGCGATTGTTGAACGTCAATTTGTTGAAGTTATTATCGCACCAAGCGTGAGTGCAGAAGCCGCTCAAATAGTATCAGCTAAACAAAACGTGCGTTTATTAGAGTGTGGTGAGTTCTCTGCTAAAGGCACAGGCCATGACATTAAACGCGTTAATGGCGGCGTTCTAATTCAAGACCGTGATTTAGGTATGGTAACGCAAGGCGACTTAACGGTTGTCTCTAAGCGCCAGCCTTCTGAGCAAGAACTTAAAGACTTACTGTTCTGCTGGAAAGTGGCTAAATTTGTTAAATCAAACGCCATTGTTTATGCCCGCGACGGTATGACTATTGGTGTTGGTGCAGGCCAAATGAGCCGCGTTTACTCAGCTAAAATTGCCGGTATTAAAGCCGCTGATGAAAACCTTGAAGTTAAAGGCTCAGTTATGGCATCAGATGCATTTTTCCCATTCCGTGATGGCATTGATGCTGCAGCCGCAGCAGGTATTACCGCGGTTATTCAACCGGGTGGTTCAATGCGCGATGAAGAAGTAATTGCCGCAGCTGATGAAGCTGGTATGGCAATGGTGTTTACGGGTATGCGCCATTTCCGCCATTAATCGCTTAAAGAGCTAACTGCTTCAGTTAGCTCTTTTTGTTTGCATCAAATTCACGTATTCTGCTTATTCTATAACCATGACTAACAATTATAATGTGAAGGATTAGACGATGAAATTTGCACTAAAATCTCTACTGGTTGCCACGCTGTCATTAAGTTCAACAATGGCATTAGCACACAACCATGGCCACGACTCAGCATTAACAAATGCAGTTAAAGCAAGCGAGCGCAGCAGTGAACGCGACCAATACCGCAATCCTGTAGAAACCCTCGAGTTTTTTGGCTTTAAACCAACAATGACTGTTGTAGAAATTGCGCCTGGCGGTGGTTGGTATAGTGAAATTTTAGCGCCAGCATTAAAAGAGCAAGGCACCTATTATGCCGCGCATTTTCCTGCTGATTCATCGGTAGGTTACTACCAACGTTCTCTTGCTGGCTTTAAAGCTAAAATCGCTGAAGATGCCCGCTTTAGTGACGTTAAACTTACTGAGTTTGCTCCTTCTACTCATTTAGATATTGCCCCTGCAAGTAGCGCCGATATGGTACTTACTTTTCGTAATGTCCATAACTGGTTCATGAGTAAAGACAAAGACGCAGCAAGCAATGCATTTAAGTCTTTTTATACAGCACTTAAGCCTGGCGGCACTTTAGGCGTAGTTGAACATCGCCTACCCGAAGAGCAAGCCGATGAAATGCAAAAGTCATCAGGTTATATGAAGCAGAGTGTGGTTATTGCACTTGCTGAACAAGCAGGTTTTGAACTTGAAGCAAAAAGCGATATTAATGCAAACCCTCTTGATACAGCCGATCACCCTAAAGGGGTATGGACCCTTCCACCGAGCCTTAGACTTGGCGAGCAAGATGCCGCTAAATATAAAGCCATAGGTGAAAGCGACCGTATGACGCTGAAATTTAAAAAACCGCTTTAAATAGGATATTCGCCATGAATGTATTAGTCATTGGCAGCGGCGGCCGCGAACACGCACTTGCGTTTAAGGCCGCTCAAAATACAAAAGTAAACACTGTTTATGTTGCTCCAGGTAATGCGGGCACAGCCCTTGAGCCAAAACTTGAGAACGTAGCAATTAACGTTGAAGATCTTGATGGGCTACTTAGCTTTGCACAACAAAATAATGTTGAGCTAACCATTGTTGGTCCAGAAGTGCCGCTAGTATTAGGTGTTGTTGATAAGTTTCGTGAACACGGCTTAGCTATTTTTGGTCCAACCGCCGGTGCAGCCCAGCTTGAAGGGTCTAAATCGTTCACTAAAGACTTTTTAGCACGTCATGCTATCCCAACTGCTGATTACCAAACGTTTGAACAAATCGACCCTGCGCTTGCCTATTTAAAAGAGAAAGGCGCACCGATTGTTATAAAAGCTGATGGTTTAGCGGCCGGTAAAGGCGTGATTGTAGCCATGAACGAGCACGAGGCTGAAGAAGCCATTCGCGATATGCTTGCGGGTAATGCCTTTGGTGAAGCTGGCAGCCGCGTTGTCATCGAAGAGTTTTTAGAAGGTGAAGAAGCGTCGTTTATCGTAATGGTTGATGGTGAAAACGTACTGCCATTTGCAACTAGCCAAGATCATAAACGTGCTTACAATGGCGATGCTGGCCCAAATACTGGCGGTATGGGCGCTTATTCTCCGGCACCGGTAGTGACTGATGAAATTCATCAACGCATTATGAATGAAGTGATTTACCCTACGGTAGAAGGTATGGCTAGCGAAGGCCACCCGTACACTGGCTTTTTATATGCAGGCTTAATGATAGATGACACCGGCACACCAAAAGTAATTGAATATAACTGTCGTTTTGGCGACCCTGAAACACAACCTATGATGCTACGTTTGCAATCAGATTTAGTTGAGCTGATTGAAGCTGCTAACCGTGTAGAGCTTGATAAAACTACCATTGAGTTTGATTCACGCGCTGCTGTAGGTGTTGTTTTAGCTGCCAAAGGCTACCCAGATAGCTACCCGAAAGGCGATGCGATTAGTGGCCTGAAAGTAACTTACCCTGAAGGCGAAAAAGTTTTTCACGCAGGGACTAAGCAAGATGGCGATAACGTAGTAACTGCCGGTGGTAGAGTATTATGTGCAACGGCACTAGGTAATACCGTTACCGAAGCGCAACAACGTGCCTATAAACTGGTTGATGAAATCAGCTGGGACGGCATGGAATACCGTACAGATATAGCCTATCGTGCAATTGCTCGTGAAAAATAATTATTGAGTTTTACTCATTAAACTTTATAAGCGCAGATTATCTGCGCTTTTTACTGCTACACTATAAAAAAACAATCAGGGCACAGGTTAATATTGGAATTTAAAACCTTGCGCTATCATGCGATAGCGGTCGTAATACTAATTTTTATCTTTTTTATTATCAGCACATTGGCAACAAACTTTGTGATGCCATCTCGCTATACCATAGATAAAATAACTCCTGTTTACCTCGATCATGCATATTACATAGACAAGAGTAAAACACAAAACTTCGCAGAAGTAATGAGTAATAAAGCGCAATTTACAGAGCAAGAATTTAACGATATTCCTTGGAGTTTTCAACAGCAAAATTATTGGTTACGCCTTGATTTAGAAAACAAAAGCAGCAAAGAAGAAGATGTGGTGGCGCACTTTGATAATCCTATGGTGGATCACCTCACTATATATAGGCTCAATAGTAATAACCAGCTACTCGAAACTTATAAGCTTGGTGATAAAGAGCCGCGCCTTACTTTATTTAAGTACAGCGTTCCCCATATCCGTTTTAAGCTTGATGGCCAATCTAAACAACAATTAGTCATAAAAATAGATACCGTGGGGATTAGTAAAACCCCAATTCACTTATATCGCCATACTGTATTTGTTGACTTAGTGCGCTCTCAAACAGGCATTTGGGGTATTTTTGCTGGCGTACTACTAATGGCTTCGCTGTACAACTTATTGCTCTATTTTGGTATTAAAGAGCGTGTTTACTTGGTTTATATTGGCTACATTATTAGCGCTATTGCATTAATGGGAACCGTGCTCGGATTTGGTTTTTACTTATGGCCGCTTGAATGGCAATTATTTATTCACGAAAAAGTCATTGTGGTCAACTACACCATGGCGATTTTTACCCTCGCCTTTTGTACACTATTTTTGCGTTATCACAAAGACGGCTGCTGGCGTTATAAACTAAGCATCGGCTTATTAAGGCTGATGCTAGTTCTCGGTATATTGAGCTTTTTCATTCCCGAAAACATAGCTGCGCCGATATTTTTTGTAATTCTAGGATCGCAATATATTGTCTGCTTCATTTTAATTTATAACAAATTAAGAAGTGGTTTTCGTTGGGCTAAGTTTTACGTATTTTCGTGGGTACCACTGATCATTGGCGCAGCTATCCAACCTCTAGAGCTCACAGGTGTTATTTCCTATAGTTTTTCAATACGCCATGCATTTTTAGTTGCCATTTTGTGTGAAATTGTCCTAATGGCAATGGCACTTGCTGATCGGATTCGTTACCAGCGTGAGCAAGTTCTTTATCATGCAACACATACCCAACAAACCAAGCTACTCAATAGCGCCAAGCTAAAATATGCCTTTATGGCACTCAAGGCGCAGCAGCGCTCTACCACTTTATGTTTGGTGAAAATACGTCATTTTAACTCGCTAAATACCATTATTACCTCTTCGCAAGGATATGAGCTAATTAAGCATGTTGCTCACGAGCTTGAATGCAAATTAAGCTTTGAACGAGAGTTTTTTCATCTCAACAATGGTATTAATCAGCCAGCTAAAATTGCTGATTTGGGCAGTGGCGTATTTGCCTGCATTTCTACTAAAAAACAGAGTCAGCACACGTTCGAAGAATTACTCAAACAGATCTTAAATAAGTTACCAAAAACATATCAAATTAAAGGTCTAGACTTACAACTTAATTACAGTGTTGGCATTAGTGGTTACGGTAAACGTGATGATTTTGAGTTTTGGTTAAAACGAGGCTATTTAGCATTACACGACGCTAAACATAACCTAAGCAAAGTAAGCTCATCACTTGCGCATGACAACTTTACCATGGACGTTGCTCTTGCAGCCAAGCTACAGCAAGCGATAAGAGAGGATCAACTTGCACTTTATTATCAACCACAAGTGAGCTTAGAGGAGTGCAGTATACACGGCGCGGAAGCCCTACTACGCTGGCCAGATGCTGACTTTAAAAATATTTCGATAGAAAAGCTAATTATACTCGCCGAACACACTGGTATTATTAATGAATTAACAATTTGGGTTATTGAACAAGCCTGTAAAGACATTGCAAAGCTGGCATCCGATGACATAAGCAATCATAGTATTAGTATTAATTTAAGTGCAAAAAATCTAGCCATTACTAATTTGACTGAAAAAGTAGAGAATATTTTAATTAAATATCAAGTTGCCCCTCACTTATTAAAGTTTGAACTGACTGAATCTGCTTTTGTCGAAAACCAAGATGCATTAGTCACCTTGGTTGAGGAGCTTGCCACCTTGGGCGTTAAAGTGGTACTCGACGACTTTGGCACTGGTTATTCATCGCTTAGCTACTTGGTTAACTATCACTTTAGCGAACTTAAAGTAGATAAGTCATTCGTGTTTGATTTAACTGATAACCGTGCGCATCAGGTTATTGTGCAAACAGCCATAGATATGGCACATAATCTGGGCCTAACTATCACGATTGAGGGCGTAGAGACTCAAGAGGTTCATCAGCTACTTACAGCTATGAACGCCGACCGTACTCAAGGCTACCTGTATGCCAAAGCACTCTCTTATGATAATTATTTAGACTTCTTAAAAAGCCAATACAGCCTAAAAATGTTAAACTCCCCTTTTTAACATCTTTGGGGCCAAGAAAAGATGCAAGGTACACTGCGTAAATTAAAGTCGAGCTTAACAGAGCCAGTTCAATATCATCTACCTGTAGGTGAGCAGCTGGTTGATTTAAATGCCTTAATTGGCAAACAGCTGACCCTTACTTTTAGTGGCACAATTTTGTGCTCTAACTGTGGTAAAAAAACCAAAAAGAGCTACTCTCAGGGGCATTGCTTTGTATGTATGCGCAAACTTGCCAGTTGCGATATGTGTATCATGAAACCGGAAACCTGCCATTACGACCAAGGCACCTGCCGCGAGCCAGAGTGGGGCGAAGAAAATTGCATGATCCCGCATTATGTTTACCTAGCAAATACCTCAGGATTAAAAGTAGGTATTACTCGCCATACACAAATTCCTACCCGTTGGATTGACCAAGGGGCAACCCAAGCTTTACCTATTTTTAAAGTGCAGACTCGTTTGCAATCGGGCTTAGTTGAAGTAGCGCTGGCACAGTTTATTGCTGATAAAACTAATTGGCGTAATATGCTTAAAGGGCAAAACGACACGCTTGATTTAAAAGCCGCGGCCGCTGAACTTATTCCACAAATAAGCGAAAAGCTTACAGAGCTGAGTGAGCTGTTTGGCGCAACCGCCATTGAACAACTTGATGAAGACGTAGTAAACCTTGATTTTCCAGTTAGTGAATACCCAACTAAAATTAGCTCATTTAACTTTGATAAAAACCCTGTTGTTAGCGGTATTTTACAAGGTATAAAAGGTCAGTACTTAATTTTTGATACCGGTGTGATTAATATTCGAAAATTCACCTCTTATGAAGTGAGCGTAGACTCAGAATAACCTTTTGCTGCTTGGTTATAAAATGCTATCCATTGCTGTCGTGTTAATGGATAGCAATAATGGTAACCCTGAATAATATTGCAGCCTATTGTTGCTAAGTGTGTCTCTTGCGAGGCATGCTCAACTCCCTCAGCAACCACATCTAACCCTAAACTTGTCGCCATGGCTATAATAGCCGCTACAATTTGGCTATTGCCGTATTCATCAGGAATTTTAGCAATAAAACTGGCATCAATTTTTAACGTGTTAAAGGGCAGTTTGGTTAAATAGCTTAATGCCGAATACCCCGTGCCAAAATCATCAAGCGCAATATGTACACCTAACATTTTAAGCTGTTGTAACTGTTCTTTTGCCTGTGAAAAAGAACCTATAAAGCTACTTTCAGTCAGCTCTATTTCAAGTAAACTCCCAGGTAATTGATAGCGAGTAAGCATGGCCTTAATGTTATCAGCTAGCTTACCTTGGCTTAGGTGGCAAGCAGATACATTAATCGCTAAACGTCCGGGATTCATTCCTTGTGCTTGCCAAAGAGTTAACTCCTTACCGGCTTGGTTAATAACCCATAAATCGAGACGAACAACTAAACCTAACTCTTCAGCAAGCGGGATAAACTGAGCTGGCGAAATAGTGCCTAAATCAGGGTCTTGCCAACGCAGTAGTGCTTCAGCCCCCATAATCGCCCCTGTTTTTAAACACTGTTTAGGCTGAAAATAAAGCTCAAACTCATCATTTTCAAGCGCATGTTGAAAGCGGCTCATCATCGCTAAGCGCTCAAGGGAGCGGGCATTCATTGAGGGTTGAAACAACTGAAACGAATTACGCCCCACATCTTTTGAGCGATACATGGCAATATCAGCATGCTTTAATAATGTTTCACTGTCTAAGCCATCATCTGGATAAACCGCTGCACCTATAGAGGCGGTAACACCCACTTCAAATCCTTCCAATTTAAAGGGGGTATTTAAGTGATTTAAAATACCCTCTGCAAGTCTGATAACAGCTGCTACGCTTTCAACCTCACACAAAACAATAAACTCATCTCCCCCTAATCGTGCCAGTGTATCCCCCTCATTAAGGGTGTTAATAATGCGCTCAGAGACTAATTTTAATAAGGTATCACCGGCGTTATGGCCCAAGCTGTCATTTACCTCTTTAAAACGGTCAAGGTCAATAAACATTACCGCTAGCATTTGTTTATCTCTGTGAGCAGAGGCCAGTGCCATAGAGAGCCTATCGTTAAATAAGCGCCGATTAGGTAAACCGGTTAGTTCATCAAAATATGCTAGCTGCACTACTTTTTCTTCTGCACTCTTTCGCTCTGTTATGTCACTAAAAATAGCAGCGTATATAACATCACTATGACTTGGCTCTTTTATTTCTATAATACTGAGCCACTCAATATAAATATCGCCAGATTTTTTACGATTATGAATTTCCCCCTGCCATACCCCAGTTTTAGTCAGTGAGTCCCACATTTTTATGTAAAAGTTTTTATCATGACGCCCTGAGCTCAACATATTAGGCCGCTTACCTATCACCTCATATTCTTTGTAACCGGTTAAATGAGTAAATGCAGGGTTTACTTGCATAATCACTCCATTCGAGTCGGTGATCATGATGCCATCTAGGGAGGAGTCGATAATTTTATTGGCTAAGAATAAATTACGCTGTGAGTGCTGCAGTGCAATATCTCGCTGCTGAAGTACCTTTTCAAGCTCGCAGCAATACGCAGTTTCAATTTCATTAATTAGGTTTTCAAGCGATAATACACCGTTTATTTGATTATTTTCGCTTACTACTAAATGCCGAATATTACTTTCCGACATCAACCTGTAAGCATCAAAAAGGCTGTCTTGAGGGCTTATTTTATACAAAGGACGGCTCGCTAAATCCCAACAAACAAGATGGTTATGCTGCTCGGTGATGAGCTTTAGTAAATCACGTTGGGTAATAATGCCATGGGCATTTTCATCTTCATTAAAGACTAAAATCACTTTTTCAGCGTATTCGCGCATTAAGTTAACCGCGTCATTAATTGCTAATGAGCTGGGGACTACCCTAATATTTTTATTATATTGCTCGTTTATCGGTCTAAATTGCAGGTAATGCTCTAATCCTTGATTACTCACAATATCAGTAATACTAATCACCCCGCTTGGGTTATCATTCGCATCTGTTACCAGTAAGTGTCTTACGCCATGCTTATTAAACACCATGGCGGTATCGGTTAATAATTGCTGCCTGGGTACACTCAATACCGGACTCGACATTACCTTTTCAATCATTACTTGTCTAAGAGTCTGATCAGAAAAGTTAAGCGTTAAGCAATCAGTTTCAGTCCACACCCCCACTATTTGCTGCTGATGTTTAACAAAAATAGCGCTAACATTGTGCGCACGCATTAGTTTCACCGCTTCAATTAAAGGGGTATCCTTAGTACAGGCGATCACCTTATTGGTAAAAACATCGCATACTTTTTGATAGCGGCTAGTGTGGGGCATTGCTTTTACTTCCAAAATTAAACCAATGCACGATTATAAATTATTCAGTAAATAACAATTTGATTTAGGACAATATATGAGCATCAGTTACCCATTAATTATTATTTATAATAATGAGATTGAGCTATTAGAGCATGCCGATGAGTTACATGATTTTATTTATACTATGGACCAGCATGAGCAGCAAAACGTGGTTATTTTAGATAAAGTAAGTGGCTATCAAGGTTTAAATGGCGATGCGCATAATGCACTCAGTGCAATACAATTAGCGCAATTGGTAAAGGAATATTTAGCAAAAGAAGGGCAATGTTGCCTCAGTAAAATAGAGCAGCTTACTCCTGAACAGGCATTTAGGTTACTCGCCGAAATCAACTAAGGCTTTAACGTGTGCAATCGCGCTGCGCCCGAGGGCAGACAGTGAGTATCCCCCCTCTAGGTAAGAGATAATTCCTAAGCAATCATGTTGTTGGCTAAATTGCGCTAATTGCTCAGTGAGCCATATATAATCACTTTCAACAAACTTTAAACTGGCCATATCATCTTCAAGGTGCGCGTCAAATCCAGCGCTTATAAAAAGTAGCTCAGGCTTAAATTCTGTTAATCTTGGTAGCCATTGTTGCTCATAAAGTACCTTTAAATCAGTACCATCACTAGCAATAGGCAAAGGTGAATTTACCAACGTGGCGTTATTTTTAATGGCAGTATTTGGATAAAATGGATATTGAAATAACGAGCACAGCAACACATTTTCATCATCCATAAAAATATCTTGGGTGCCATTGCCATGGTGTACATCAAAATCGATAATGGCAATACGTTTAACCCCTTTGCTTTGTGCATATTTAACCGCAATCGCAAGGTTGTTAAACACACAAAAGCCTGAGGAGCTGTCGCGATTAGCGTGATGCCCTGGCGGGCGTACTGAGCAAAACGCGGCATCCAACTTACCCTCTAAAATCTCATCGACAGCGAGTAACCCTGCCCCTACGGCGCGTTCAATTGCTTTCAATGAATCAGGGCACAACCAAGTATCACCGTCCAAATCGCTAAGCCCTTCGGTTGGGATCATACTTTCTACATGATTAATGTGTTGTTCACTATGCGCCAATAAATAGTGCTGACGTGAGGCCTTAGGCGATTGTTTTTGCTCAATAGCGACATCCAGTCCACTTGCAAGTAAACGGTCGTTTATCGCATCCAAACGCTCAGGGCACTCTGGATGATCGTCAATCATTTTATGTTTACGACAGTGGGGGTGAGAAATAATCGCAGTGCGCATAGCTAACTCCAAAGATAAGTTGCTTGACGAGTATAACAAAGCCACCTTAGGGTGGCTTTGCGACTTTGGTTGATACTAAACGACTATTTAACCAAAATAGTGGCTATTTAGCTTTTAAGTCGAGATTTCTAAAATCAAAGCTAAAATCGGTGACCTGCGTTGAAACCGCCTTCATTTTCGCTGATTCTACGCGATTATCTGCACTCACAGAAAAACGAATAAAGGCATCTGCCTCTAATAACTTTTCGTCCCACTTAACAATAAAGGTATTACCTGTGTAATGCTCCAATTCACCTTTGAGGCGCTTTGTATGGGTAAAATCAATGCGTAATTTGCCATCTAACTCTTCAACTATTACATCGCCATACCAATCATCATGCAAAGTACCGGTGTAATTAATGGTTGGCAATGCCGGCTGGATATCTGCTGGCACTGATGGAGCCGCGTTAGCATAGGCTTTTTCTTTACCTGCAAAATGCTTTTTAGCTAAATCTTCAACCCAGTCTTTATCTTCAAGCTCTAGTACATCTTCAAGTACTTCATGAGTCACCGCCGATAATGCAGAAAACGCTTGTTGGTTGCTTAATATCACAATTCCCACATTTTTCTCTGGCAAAAGAGTAACCTGCGAGACCATACCTAAAATGCCACCACCATGTGCCAGCTTCTTAACGCCGTGGTAATCCTCTATACTCCAGCCTAATCCATAACCTCTAAACTGCTGATGATACGCTTCATAGGCACTTTTAGATGCCAGTGAGGTAATATGTGGGTGCCACATTTGTGCTTGCTGCTTTTCACTAAATAGCTGTTCGCCATTAGGCATTTTGCCACCAGCAAGTTGAGTACGAAGCCATTGGCTCATATCATTTACGCTTGATGCAATGGCGCCTGCCCCTCTAAAATCTTCAAGGTAATTAACAAAAAAAGGATGTAATTTACCGTCCATTGGGATGTGCCCAATTGCCCAGTTTTTGTTATTTTTAGCGATACGCGAAAAGCCAGCCCGTGAGTTGCTCATATTGAGCGGCTGTAAAATATTTTTTTCAATGTAGTCGTTCCAGCTCATCCCCGATATACGGGCAACAACTTCACCAGCGGTAACAAACATTAGATTGTTGTACGCATATTGGCTACGAAAACTGCTGGCAGGTTTTAAATATTTCAGCCCCGATAAAATATCGGCTACCGATTTATCAGTACTTGGCCAAATCATTAAATCGCCTTGACCAAGCCCTAACCCACTGCGGTGGCTTAGCAAATCGCGAATTCGCATTTCACGGGTAACGTATGGGTCATACAATCTAAATTCGGGTAGGTGATCAATTACGCGATCATCCCAGCTTAATTTGCCTTCATCCACCAGCTTAGCCAGTGCTGCACTGGTAAATGCCTTGGTATTTGAAGCAATGCCAAATAAAGTGTCTTTATTCACCTTGCTATTTGTATTGAGGTTGGCAACACCAAAGCCTTTAGCGAATACAACTTTGTCATTTTCAACAATAGCAACGGCCATTCCGGGTACATCAAACCGTGTCATTGAAGCGTTGATCACCTCTGAAATTTTATCGGTATCAACCGCTGCAGAGCTCGTGAACGCCCAGCCAACCAATAATGCGGCTGTGGCTAATTTTGTTAGTTTCATAGTGTTACCTTAGGTTATTATTTTTGTTTAATCTTGATGAACCGCAAATTCTATTTCGGCGCGCGCTTTATTCGTATCTTGCTTACTCGGGTAAGCTAAAATGCGTTGACTGTAGTGTTCGGGTACGCCAGCCTCAAGTGCGCCTCGGTATACATGCTGCACGTACCAATCATAAGGTAGCAGTGTGTCGTCATGTGTGTTTGCTATATAGCAGTGCACATTAATATCATCGTCATCTAAAAGGCTCACGGTTAAATCAACACAGTCGTAATTAGGGCCTTCAATTTTATCTAAGATCTCTTTTTCGGCCTCATTAAGCTGATACACCACCCCATATACAACTGCATCGGGTTCGTTGGTGGGCACAATAGTGCATTTACCTGAACCATCAGCAAAGGCCATATTAAAAGTTAACTTATAGCCTTTTAAAAGCGCCGTACCCACACGTTTTGCGTTAGGTAAACGTGCCAATAAACGATTAGATGACATATTGGAGCCAAACGAAAAATTATATAACGCCATACTATTCCTTAGGGTCTATCAAATAACAACTCGCACAGCCAGTGCGATTAAAATAATGCCAATGCCACGATCGAACCAATAGCCACTTTGTTGAAAAAAGTTTCGCACCCGTGCTTTTGATAACAATAGCGACAAAATAGAAAACCAAGCCCAGGTAGCAAGCGCCATATAAACACCATACCCCACTTGCACTATTACCGGTGTCGTTGGGCTAATCACCAAGGTAAACAACGACATAAAAAATAGCGTAGCCTTAGGATTTAATGCATTGGTAAAAAAACCACGCCGAAACGCACGCCATGATGACTCAGGTGCAAGGCTGGGTTTTGCAGTCTGTTCTGATGAGGTGTTTGAAGGTTTAGCAGCGCGTAGCGCCTGCACACCTAAATACGCTAAATAAGCACCAGCTATATATTTAAGTGCCATAAACAGCGAAGGCGATTGAGTTAACACCAACGCGACTCCCAACACACAATAAGCTATGTGTAATAAAATAGCTGCGCCTACACCTGCACTGGTCCACAGCGCATTATGCCTGCCGTACTGTACGCTTTGCTTAAGTACCACAGCAAAATCTGGTCCGGGGCTGGCCACTGCAAAAAAGTGAGCAATGGCAATTAATAAAAACTCATCAATATAGATCATAATTAACTGGCTTGCTCTGGCGAAAAAGCCAACAACAATGGGTTAGCCGACTGATTAACCAACGCTTTTATTTCTTTTTGCGCTTTTTTAAATTGGCCTCTTAAATGCGGTTTTAAATGTTTTTTAGAGTGTTTATCTTGCTTAAAGTAGCTTACTAAAGCATGCATAAATACAGTATGGGTTTCACTGAGCGTGGCTTCGCGATTGGCATATGGGTTGTAACATGAGCCACAACCCCCCTT
Organism: Pseudoalteromonas sp. Scap06; assembly: GCF_013394165.1. Taxonomy (NCBI): domain Bacteria; kingdom Pseudomonadati; phylum Pseudomonadota; class Gammaproteobacteria; order Alteromonadales; family Pseudoalteromonadaceae; genus Pseudoalteromonas; species Pseudoalteromonas sp. Scap06. The sequence goes on from NZ_CP041330.1 coordinate 2,943,732, forward strand.
AAACTGGTACACGGTATTGCTCATCATCACCCCAAAACCTAAAAAGCACGCTAAAGCATCCGTTGCTTGAGGTAAGAACTCTTTACCACCTGGAGGTAATACGCCTACATGATGAATTAAAATAGTAGCAAGAGTACCTGCAAAGCTAGCTACTAAATCTTGTGGCTGATTAATTTGGTTGGGGTTAAACGACACATTAATTGTATGGCTTGGTGGCACCATTAAATGGCAGTGCTCACCACGTAGATGCTCACTAAATTCAAAATGTGGAAACACCTGAGGTTGTAATTGTTGCGGTGCAACAAGTGTTATAGGCCACTCATCCATACCAGCATAGTGTTTAACACGCGCAAACACTTTACTGGCCATTTCTTCAATGCTTGAAACAGAATCAGGAAAAAACTCGACCGTTGGCAAAATAATTTGGCTGTGCTTAGTAAAAAAATTCAGGTCAAAGTTTTCTGCTGCCCAAATAAAGGTATCAACTAGCCACTGTTGTTCTTGTTCTGCCAATAAGGGCTTTGATTTAAATAGGGTTAACATAAACTATTCTTGCCCCTTCGCCCATTGCCATGCTTGTGTATTGTATAAAGGCACCGTAGAAAGCGCGTGATGATGACTGCCCGTAGATTCTTTCGTTGAGTACGATAAATACAATAACGTATGGGTTTTAGCATCATAAATGCGACGAACTTTTAACGACTTAAACAAAATACTCTTAGATGATTTAAACACGACTTCACCCGACTTACTACGGTCAATAGACTGTAATTGGTCTGCGGTAATTGGCCCTGTTTGGCGACAAGCAATCGACATATCTGATGGGTCTGAAAAGTCTAAATTAGCCTCAATGTGACTAATATGACAAGTAACCCCTGTAACAATTGGGTCTTGCTGTGAGTTAACCACCACATCTTTAGTGGTAAACAGCCCTAAACTCACTGAAGCAACATCATCAGAACACCCTGTAAGCCCTGCTAAACACGCAATTAGACTACCCATTTTGAGATACTTCATAGCAAGTCCTTCGTTCATATTAAAATTAAGTTATGTCTTATACTAAACACTTTCACTGCGATAAAACAAATTTTATAAGCAATAAAAAAGGCACGCCCGAAGGAGTGCCTTTGCAAACAAATACAGCTAAAAATTATTAAAAGCTATATTGTGCACCTAGATAAACATAGCGGCCTGCACCGCCGCCGTAACGGCTATAGAAGTTCCCTCGACCACTTGGGTAAAATGCCCCTTTGTCGTCAAATACATTATTAATCCCGCCAAATACACGTAAGTCACTCTTATCAGTCAATGCCATAGTGTAAGACGCTGATAAACTATGCTTTAAAAATGAGCCGTAGTTTTGGTATGCCAGTGGCTCAGGGTTAGCAATACAACCGGCATCGCCCTCAGCACAGCGCTCATCATTTGCAGCAACATACTCAAGGTAGTCTTTCTCATCTTCTTGGCTTGCTTTAAATGCGCCTACGTAATTCGTACGCCAGCGGATACGTAAGTCATCCATTTTCCATACAATCGACATAGCGGCTTTATCTTTTGAACGGCCATAACCTGCATACTGTGAAGTAACACTGTTACCATCTAACCCTTCATAGGTTTGTGAGTTTTCAATAATGTGATTGTAATCAAGCTTAAATGACAGGTTACCATAGCTGCCTATGTCATATTTGTAAGTTGCAACTACATCGTAACCGCGCGCTGTTAACTCATCTAAGTTATATTCACGCTGTAGTATTTTTACAATGTTACCTTCGTCGTTACGGGTAATATCGTTACAGTATTCGTTATCACTACCCCATGACGCTTCTGAGTCATAACATTCACGCATGATGTTTTCGTTACTTATTTCATCAATTGCATCAACAATGGCAATGTCGTAGTAATCAACCGCTAAGTTAAAGCCATCTAAAAACTCAGGTGAAACAGTAATACCAAAGGTATAGGTATCGGCTGTTTCTTCTTTTAAGTTTGGATTACCCGTATTTGGTGAATAGTTATTGTCTTCACTTTCAAATTCAAAGTCAGGATCATCAGCCAGCTTTTGTGCCAAGGTTGGCTCTAAACGGCAGTTATCGTGCCCTGGGTTTGTTGATGCTGCCGTTAAGCCATCACAAATATCATCAAATGAATCAAAATCGCCACGAGGAGGTGACAATAGCTCTGTAATAGTTGGGGCACGCTGTGCACGCGCATAGTTAGCACGTAGCATGTATCCATCAATTGGCTGCCACAATAATCCTAACTTATAACTGGCTACGGTGCTGATATTATCAATACTGTAATTTGCTAAACGCAACGATGTTTCTGCCGATAAGCTTTTAGCAAATGGCGCATCTTTAAGCAGTGGCACTGCAAGCTCTGCAAACGCCTCATACACTTCTACTTCACCATAAAAAGAAGGCACAACGTTAAACGTAATACCGCCCGCTTTCATATCATCACTGGTATCTAGGCTTTGCGAGTCTTTACGATACTCTGCGCCAAATACTGCAGACACATTGCCTGCTGGTAATTCATATAAATCACCGGTGATATAACCCATTACCGTATACTGTTGAATCTTCGTATCAATAATTGGATTTGTACGGATCCAGTCAGCCATTTCAGGGGTAATAGACCCTTCACCAAATAAATTAAGTGGGACACATCCTTGCGCTCGCGCTTCGGCGTCTTTACATTGAATAGTGCCATCGGCTAGCTTTTCAGCTTGCAGGGCTTGGTTAACACGTACCGTGTTTAACTCGTTACTGCGGATTTGATGCTGTTTAAATTGACCATATCCGGCAGAAATATCCCAATCCCATGTATCATCAAACATCATACCTTGCAGGCCAGCCCAGGTACGAATAGTCGTACGGTCGTTATCAGTGCTGATATTACCTACTTCACCAAAACGGCGATCCCAATAAATACGGTCTTTGTATGGGTTACTGTCAATAATTTCTTGTGGCACATATGGGTTATCAATAGGAATATAACCTGGCGCAATATCATCGATAGGATCCCCTGTCACTGGGTCGTAGCGAGGTACGTAAGCCCCTTCGTATTCATCTTCTGGTGACTTATCGTTGAACGAGCCACTCTTACTGTATTGAATTTGGAAATAACTCATGATGTCGTCTGTTACATCATAATCGACTTTTATTGCAGTCGAAAAGTTATCACTCGGCACATCAAGCATGACGTATTGCTGTGAATTAATACCATAAATTTCTTCATTGCCTTTCCAATCATCACGTAGCGTTTGACCGTCGTACCAAAACTGAGTGTCGTTATTATTATTCTCTAAAAATACACCACCTAAGGTACCATCGCTTTTGCTTGCCCAATCAGCTTGTGTAATACCGCTCATACACTGATAGCCATCAGCAGTGTACATTTGATTACACATCAGCTCATCATCGTAACTATGCGCCGCTTCTATTTGCGCTCGGTCGCGATCGTAAAAGGTCATACCAAAATCACGATCCCAGTTTGAGCTAACAAATACATAACCGCGATCATCAGCAAATGACGTTCCGTAGTTTAAATCAAGCGTAAACTCGCGACCGCCACCATCTGTTGTTTCACCGCCTCGGGCTTGAAATTCAAAACCTTCTTTTTTTGACTGGGTAATAATATTAACTACACCAGCAACCGCATCAGCACCATAAGTGGCCGATGCACCACCACTGATAATTTCAACGCGCTCTACCATGCCACTAGGAATAGTATTTAAACTGACATAATTACCACCGTAACTATTAGAGACAACACGGCGGCCATCAATCAATGTCAGCGTTCTATTAGCGCCTAAATCACGAAGCTGGACTGTTGATAAACCAGTACCCGAAATGCTTGATTGGCTGGTTGTGTTACCAATACTTTGGCTCAGTGCAGGCATATTATCGATTAATACATCTGAAAGATTGCCTAAGCCTGTATCCTGAATTGATGCTCTGTCCATGGTAACCAGCGGAGTCGTAACTGAAAAGCTATCACGCTTTAAACGCGAGCCTGTTACTGTTATTTTCTCTGGTACTTCTTGTACCACTTCTTCGCTTGCTTTAGCGGTTGATTGACGAGCAATAGCCTCGTCATTTGCTATTGCATGTCCAGATAAACTCGCTGTTATAGCCAGTGCTAAAGCGCATTTTTTGGTTGATATTTTACTCACAGACTTCCCTCATTTTTTATTATCCCATTAGTAGCTTTTTTATTAACTTTTTAGTTATTAAATCTGTTTTGTACTAATTGGTTTGTTTTACTAATAACAGGTTGTAAGTAATCGTGAATAAAAGCACAATGAGAGGTGTCTCGTTTATATCCCTATTTTACATCTATTTAATATCTATTTATTTATAATCATGGACTTATATTTATTGTGTTAGAATGTTGTAAAATTGAATATTAACTAATTATCGTGTTACTTTGCATTAAACAACACGTACAAACATCGCTAATAACTCATACTAGGAAGAGGTTTAAATACACATACTATGAATACTCAACAGCCTTTTTCAATTGGAAATTGCCAAATATCGGCGTTTGAAAATAAGCTGTTTTGTGCTGATAAAGCCTGTATTTTACAACCTAAATTTATAGAGCTGCTGACCTACTTAGTAGCGTGTTATCCAAATGCGGTGAGTCGCGAACAACTAATCGAAAACGTATGGGATGGTAATCAATATGTGGGTGAGAAAGCGCTCACTAATGCCATATGGCACCTTCGTAAAAGCTTTAAAGAGCTTGACCCCGACAACACCTACATAGAAACACTGCGTAAAACAGGTTATCGCTTAGTGCAAAAACCGATAATGCCAAACGCGCAGAACAGTATTAATACATCCTCTACTCGCCCTAAATATATTTTCGCTGTAGTCATGGCTATCGTGGTCTTGTTATTCGCTGGTGTCTGGGGTTATAGCGCTTTTAGCGATGAAAATAAGCCACTTGCGCTATCGCAACAAGCAGAGCGGTTATACGATCATGTTGAAACCATTACCACCAGCCCAGGACGAGAGTTGTTCCCCGCTATATCCAGCGACAGTCATTTTTTAGCATATTCTTGGCGCCGCCCTGGTCATAAAGCTAATTTATACTTGCGTGATTTACATTTACCCGAACAAGCAGCCATCGCTCTTACCGACACCCCATTCATTGAAGGTCGAGCGGTATTTAGCCCCGACTTAACTTTTATTTATTATTATCGCCGCATCTCTGGTCAAGGCTGCGAGGTTATTCAGCAAAATATTGCCTCAGGAAATACCACGATTTTAGGGAAGTGTGGTAACAAAGCGAGTACCGATATAGACATAAATGCCCCGGGCACACAACTGGTTTATATTAGTGAAGATCAAACAAATACTCTGACTCAACTTAACCTTGTTGATTTAACCTCATCGCCATACACAGTTACTCAGATACCTTGTATTTCAGCATGCCAATATACCGATGAGTCGGTTGTATTCTCCCCAGATGCAACTCAACTTGTAGTATCGCGTAACTTACCAACGGGGCTTGAAGAACTATTTTTAATAGACATAAAAACAGGTAATGCAAAGCAACTAACCACTGGGTTCATTGATATGAGAGGCGTTGATTGGCACCCCTCTAAAGCGCAACTCGTTTTTTCTGGTGTGAAAAAAGGTAAACGCCAAGGGTACTTTTACAACCTTAAAACACAACAAATGATTAATGCCCGCATAGATGGCTTAAGCTACCCAGAATTTGCCAGTGATGGCAGTTTGTATTTTCATCAGTGGAATATAGACTCGGCTTTAATGCGTTTAGAGGTTAATAATGCGGTTGCAAGCTCTCCTTTCCCAGTATTATCGAGCCATTTTAGTACCCGCTTTCCTAATTACAATAAAACCAGAAACAAACTCGCGTTTGTCTCTAATGAGTCGGGCTCAATGGAATTGTGGACCGCAAAAAAAGACGGTACGTCTCGAAAGCAGCTCACTAATCTCAATGCCAATATTTACAACCCGGTATGGTCGCCAGATGGTGATTATATTGTTTTTGTTGCCTCGCATCCTAGTGGTCATGCGTTATACCTGTATGACTTTAATAAACAAACCAGTCGATTATTACCTACGGGCTTTAGCGATCATGGTAAACCGAGCTGGGCTGCAGATAGTAAAAGCGTATTAGTTTCTGATGATCAGCACGTGTATCGCTTAGACTTAAGCACTAATAAGCTTATACAAGCTGTAGAGGCTCCCACGCTATACGCTTATGAAAACAAGCAAGGCGCTTTAATTTTTGCCAACCAAGCAACCAATCAACTATGGATCAAAGGCCCTAAAAGCCAAACTGAGCAACTACTGGTTAGCGATATTAATTTATCAAATCATAATTCGTGGTATTTTTTTGAAGGCGATACCTTAGCGACATCACGTATTTACTATTTTAATGTAAAACAAGGTGATTACCGATTAAGTTATTACGACCTCTCAAAAAAAGATCACCATGATGTAATAAAGCTTCCTGAGCGCGCATTTAGCCGTACTTCTGGCTTAACTTATATTACGAGTGCAAACTGGCTGGTGTACTCTTCGTATAAGTCACCACAAATTGATATAAAACGTATCAACCATCAATATTTGCCATAAGGGTAACAGCTTAAACCAAATTTAAAAAATTAAGCTTCCTAGGGTTAGCGCGTACAAACCCGTTTGGTATAATTAAACAAACCAATCTTAAGAGGATACGCTAAATGCCACACATTATTATTGAACACTCAGAAGATCTGCCTTTATTGCCTCAGGTTCTAGTGGAAAAAATCCACACAACAACATTTGAAAGTGGCTTATTTGATTTAGAAACAATAAAAACTCGTGCTATTGCGTATCAACATTACCAATTAGGTGTGGGTAAAGAGGGGTTTATTCATATTGCAGTACATATTATGGCTGGGCGCTCTATTGAGCAAAAACAAAAACTAAGTGAGCAGTTACTAGCGTGCCTACAAACATATTGTAGAGCTTCTGATAGCTTAAGCGTTAATATTTACGAAATGAATCACGAGATTTATCGTAAAAATTAACCGCTGTTAAAACATCATAGTTATAGGCAAGTGCTCTATAACTATGATGGTATCCCCGCTCTGCTAATTTTTATAAAACCGCGGTTAAAGCGTAAACTTACCTAGTAAATCCCTTAAAATATTCGACTCTTTATTTAAGCCACTACAAAGCTGCTCTGACTTTTTCATATTTTCTTTGGTTTGCTCTGCCGAGTCGGAAATCATCACAATATTTTGGCTAATTTCTGAGGTTGCTAACGTTTGCTCTCTCGTTGCGGTAGCCACTGAGTTATTTAACTCGCTTAACAGTACAATTTCCTGTGAAATACCATTTAATGTATGGCCTGTTTCTTTTAATCGCTCGGCATTTTCTAAGGTGTTTTTGCTACCCAATTCAATCGCAGTTACCGTGCTTGAAGCTTTAGCATTTAACGAAGCAATCATCTCATTAATTTGCTCTGTAGACTCCGCAGTACGCTGTGCAAGCGTTCTCACTTCATCAGCAACTACTGCAAAGCCACGCCCTTGCTCGCCAGCTCTCGCCGCTTCAATTGCCGCATTTAACGCCAATAAGTTAGTTTGCTCAGAAATCCCTTTAATAACATCCAATACATGAGAAATTGATTTAATCTCTGTCGAGAGCTCTAACACTGAGGCCACAGAATTGGCCATCGATGCTTCCAGCTGCTCCATTTGTTTAATTGTGCTTTGCACAAAATCAACGCCTTTATGTGTAGTCTCTTCGGTTTTAGTAGCAATATCTGCCGCATTGCTGGCACTGCCAGAAATATCTTGAACCGTAACTTCCATCTCATTAACCGCTGCCGCCACCGTTTGTGTACTCGATGACTGTACCTCAGCTAAATTAGCCGCTCCTTGTACTTGCTCAAGTACATCTTGGGAAATACCTTTAACATGAATTGCCGACTCAGAAACCTGTTTAAACATATAATGTAACTGCTCTAAAAACAGATTAAACTTAATCGCTAAATCGGAAATTTCATTATTATCGTCAGTAGGAAGTCGCGCCGTTAAATCGCCATCTTTTTCTGTTAACGCATTCACTGCTGCAGTAATGCTTTCGATTGGCCTAAATATTTGCCCTACCAACACGCGTGCTAACGCTAAACCTACAAGCGCAATAATTACACCAAAAATGATATTAGTACTAATAGCGCTATTAATTGGGCCATATAATTGCTCTTGGGGAATTTCAGCGACTAAGTGCCAGCCTAATGAGTTTACTGGCGTACTTGAAACAACATAGTCATCACCATCAATTACTTTACTTTGAATTGCCCCATTTTTAATCGGCGCCAAGTCAACTGATTGACCTATTTTAGTTTTATCACCATGCAGCATAATCTCGCCACTACCAGAGGCCAAATAAACTATACCGCCCTCACCTATTCTATATTCGCTTATGAGATCCACCATAGAATCGAGCGAACGGCCTATTCCGGCAATTCCTTGTCGTTGCCCATCAAACTCAATGGCATAATTAATAAATACCATTACCTCAGAGCTGCCTTTATCTATGTCGAGCGCAACTTCAAATGGCCTATCCGATGCTAAAAAAAAATCAAACCAAGTATCACTGCTGTCTATTTGTCTGGAAATACCCTCATCGGTGTAATAGTTGCGGGAGTTTTTAGAAATAATAAATGCGTTACTGGCTTGGTTTTTATTTTTTATATGTTTGAGGTAATCAATAAATTTTCCACGGCTTTGCGCATCTTCATTATTATTCATCCATTGTTGAACAAATAAGTTTTGCGCTATTTCCTTGCCTACAATAATGGGTGTCGAAAGCTCCAATTCAATTTGGCTTTTCACTTCACTAAGCGCTGTAGGTAGATCTACTTTAGCTAGCTTTTCTTCTGTATTTGAGCGAATACTATTGGAAAATATTAGAGTAGATATTGCTAAAGGAGCAACAACAGCCAGAATAAGACTGAGGTATACTTTTCGTTTCAATAACATAGAGCACCTAAGAAGTAACTAAGCGAAATTTTATATACTGCACACAATTAACAGTAGCGATATTAAAGGTTATTAAGTAAAAATTTTTATAATAAAACCCCATAACACTTTAATAGTAGATTCAACTGTGTTTATTGCAATGTATTCAATAGAATTAATACAAAAATCAGTGCACTGGTAAAAATACGATAGAAATAACAAAAATGAATTTATAAACTAGGAAAATGAGTTTCTATTTACTTGAAAGGCTTTGAAAAGTGGTGGCCCCTCCCAGACTCGAACTGGGGACCTAACGATTATGAGTCGTGTGCTCTAACCAACTGAGCTAAGGGGCCATTTTTGTATAACTGTAAACAGTTAATTTTTGAAGCGTTTAGCCACAGAGCGACTAAAGCGGGTTGCAGTATAAAAAGTTTTTAGGGGCTTGTCACTAGCAAAAAGCTTTATTTTAACAATCAAGGGGCTAACTGCTCAAATAGTAGGCTTTTAGATTTATTGATGGTGACTTCGAGGAAACGAACTCATTAAATAATAGTAGTCTGAGTAACTAATACACATACCTTACGATGGCAATTAGCAACTCAGTATTAAATGTATTACTGCGATATGGCGTTATTTTTTGGCGATAATATAAATCGCATGAATTAGTCCTGGGAAATAGCCGAGCAAGGTTAGCAAAATATTTAACCAAAAGTGCATCCCTAACCCCACCTGTAAAAATACACCCAGTGGTGGTAATAAAATAGAAAAAATAATTCTGATGATATCCATAATTTAATCCTTATAATGTTAGCAAAGCAAAAAGCCCAGCAGGGCTGGGCTTTTAGTATAGTGTATTATTCTGCAATAACAGTTAATTCATCAACTACTTCGCGAACATCTTCTGCGTTTTTAGCAATTTCCATCGCTAATTGCTTTTCAGCATCAGACTCAACTGAACCTTTAAGAGTTACTACACCATTATCGGTATCAACATCAATGTCTGTACCACCTACTTCAGAATCAAATAAGTAACGCGTTGTGATAACTGTTGTGATTTTGGCATCGGTCAAATCACTTTCCGTGTCGTTACCCATCATTTTAGAATCATGCTTCTTCATGTCGGTGTTTTTTACCACAGTTAGACTGTTTTCAACGTCAGTTACACCATCTAGGCTTAGCACGAGTTCTTCAGCAAGCTCTTTATCTACGTCGCTGTTTACTTTACCTGTTAGCATTACCTTGCCGTTTTTTACGTCCGTGTTGATATCAAAGTTGTTTAGATTGGTGTTCATCAGCAGTACTGTTTCTGCCTTTCCATCAATCCAAGCATCTTTGCTTTCGTTTTCCCAACTGCTTGCTTGAGCGCCCATTGCGGTTGTTCCTAATACTAGGGCTGCAATCATAGACTTATTAAATGTTTTCATAATCGTTCTCCATTTGATTAAAGACACTTTAACTAATGCGAACATCGGGCCAATGTTTTTTACGCATTAATTTCAATGACTTAGTCAAAACAAGCCAATGCTGACTTAAACCTACAAAGTAAACATTTACAGACCATTGCGTAAAACTTTCTCGAATAGCGAAACTTACTAAATAATTGTATATTTGGTTAATCTGTCGTTAATATAATAAAAAACGAAGAAACAAAAAACATAAAGCACTGATTTTAAATAAATTAATATTTGGTATAAGGCTTGCTCTGAAATAGCCAGCAACCTTAAAAGGATAATTTAAATGTCTGTTAAAATTGAAGACCGCCCTATCGAGCAAGTTCGTGAGCAAGTAATTGATCAACTCATTTATAATTACAGCCATGGTGTCATTTCTGTAGAAGCATTTGAAAGGCGCTTAGACGATGCAATGGCAGCGAGTAACAATAACGCGCTTATGGCCCTTGTTGAAGATTTAACCTTAAATACTGATCAGCAATATAAGGCGCAAAAGCACTCGCAGTTTTCACCTAACTATGGTGCGCAGCATAAGGGGAGTGAAGAGCCACTCACATTAAGAAGCATTCTTGGCTCAAGTGAACGAAGCGGCCAATGGGTCGTTCCTCAAAAAATTTATATAGAAAACTACATGGGGTCAATCAATCTTGATTTTACGGATGCTATTTTTACCCACCAACATGTCACTATTCACGTTAATTGTTACCTCGGCAGCGAAGAAATATATGTACCTGAGCACGTTAATGTAGTTTCTAAAATGTTTTGTATTTTAGGCAGTTTTGAAAATAAAACAGTTTCACTCAATAAACGCCAAGGGCCAACGATTCAAATTGAAGGAAAAACTGTTTTAGGCTCTGTGGAAGTTAAAGTTAAACGCACTATTAAAGAAAAATTTATTAGCTTTGCAAATGATCTGAAAACTCAACTTGGCATGAATGGTAAACATTATTAAATATGCTAAACATTTAATGAAGCCAAAATTGTTGGCTTCATTCATATTATAAGTCGTTATTTCGCTCACTAGGTACATCACTCATGTACTCTACAAACTCAACCTCAAACCCTGCGGGATCAATATAATAAATGTTCTTTCTAAATGGATTTACAGCGCCTTGCTTACTTATTTCAAAGCCCGCATGCTTTAGGCGCGCTATTACTGCATTTAAGTTATTGGTTATATAAGCAAAGTGTGCCAAACCAATTTGATGCCCTGATAAGTCACGGTTTTTCCCTTCACCGTGATCACTTATAGCAATATATTGATCGTTATCACCAAAATGTACCCAGCGCCTTGCTTTACCATACCAGGTTCCTTCTCCCTCACTTCTAATTGACCAATAGGGAAACGCTGCTTGGTAAAACTTAAGCATGGCGTTTATATCACTGACAACTAAATTTACGTGTTCTAATTTCATAATTTTCTTCCTGTTAATTGAATATAGAACATCATAAAACCTCAAGCTCACTTTAGGTAAAGCGCTAATTTACAAATTTATTGCTTGTTTTTATTTCAATAAATATATCGAAAGATCATAGCTGTACAAAAAACACTCATAAGTATTTAGGCTTTATGGTTTACTTTATGGCAAAAACCGCTAAAATACGCCGGCTTAAATATATAAACGTTCTTTTACAACCCAAAGGTAATACCATGCATCCAATGTTAAACATTGCGGTTCGCGCTGCGCGTAACGCAGGCAAACTTATTCTTCGTGCAAGTGAAGACTTATCAAAAGTTGAAGTGCAACAAAAAGGCACCAATGATTTAGTTACTAACATTGATAAAGAAGCCGAAGCCGTAATTCGTGACACTATTTTACGTTCTTACCCTGATCACTGCATAGTTGGTGAAGAGTTAGGCGAACACAAAGGTAAGGATGCTGATTACCAATGGATTGTTGACCCACTTGATGGCACAACTAACTTCATCAAGGGTATCCCTCATTTCGCAGTATCTATTGCACTTAAAGTTAAAGGTCGTTTAGACCAAGCCGTAATTTACGATCCAATTCGTGGCGAGCTTTTCACTGCTTCTCGCGGTCAAGGCGCACAGTTAAACAGCAAACGTTTACGTGTATCTAAAACTGTTGAACTTGCTGGTTCTGTTCTTGCTACAGGCTTTCCTTTCAAACAAAAGCATCACTTAGATGCATACTCTGAAGCGTTTAAAGCGTTATTTGTTCACACGGCTGATATTCGTCGTGCAGGCTCTGCTTCGCTAGATATGGCGTATGTTGCAGCAGGTCGTGTTGATGGCTTCTTTGAAATTGGTTTAAAACCTTGGGATACAGCAGCAGGCGAGCTATTAGTTAAAGAAGCTGGCGGCATGATTGTTGATTTTGCTGGCGGTAATAACTACAACGTGAGCGGTAACGTAATCTGTGGTGCACCTAAGCTAACACAGGCGATTGTTCGCGAAATGCGCCCAGTATTATCTGAGTCGTTATTACGTTAATCGTAATTACGTACTAAAAAAAGGAGCCTAGGCTCCTTTTTTGCTTTTTGTTAGCCACTTTTTTTACTATTGGATAAACGTACAATAGCGGGAGCAGGCCTTCTTCGATTACATATAAATAAGTAGCTGTGACGATAACGTTTTGCTTCTTTTTTAGCATCTGTCGCTAATGCCGCTACTTGATGACTATTTTTACACTGCTGCAGATCAGGCTCAACTAAACCTATCGATAATGTAAGTAAAGGTACAAACTGCTTTTCGCCCTCTCGATTAGTTGCCCAATACCCTTTTCCAGCAATATGCTCTGGCGTAAAAAACACGCGTGACTGTAGTTCAAATTGCGAGATAATAGTATTACAAATCTCCACCGCATCTTTTTTTTCAAACACCACCATAAAGTCATCGCCGCCAATATGCCCGACAAAATTAGCGCTGTGCGCACACGCTTTTACAGTCACATCGGCCAGAAGTTTTATTACGCTATCCCCACTGGCATAGCCATACAAATCGTTAAATTGTTTAAAGTGATTTAAATCGATGTAGGCTAGTGAAAATGGCTGTTTATGTTGCAGACGCTGCTCTATTACCTCACTAATTGCTACATTACCCGGTAACATGGTCAAAGGGTTAGCATGTTGAGCGTGGCGGATTTTTTCTGCTGTAATGTGCTTTAGTATGTCTCTGAGCGGTGCCAAGCCTAAATATTTATTGTTGCAGGTGATAACAATATGGCGACGAATATCAAAGTCTTGCTCTGTTATTTGCTGGGAGACAATATCAAGCATTTGATTTTCATCAACCACCAAAGGTTGTTTATCCATTAACTCAGTGACTTCACATTTATCATAAAGTGCATGCCCATAAGGCGCGGCAAACACTTCTGTTAGCTGATCTTTGTGTAACAGCCCTATTGGCTGCTGACTGCTATTTAATACCGGTAAGCTGATTATGCTTTTGTCTTGCTCAAAAAGTGCATGAGCTTCTTTACAACGCGTATGACTGCTAATAGCAGGCTGAGCAACAGCAAGCACACCTATTGCCATTGATTGTTCAAACTTTGAGGCGGCTTGGGTCGAAGTGAGCGATTGTAACTGTTTACAGTTGTAGTCATAACTTGGCTGTTGACTCGGTCTTTCTAACAAGAACCCCTGAACATGACTTATGCCTATACTTTTAACTAAATCTAGCTCTTCGGAACGTTCGATTCCCTCTGCAATCACCGCTGTATTTGTTGCCCGTGCTAACACCATAATTGATTTTAGAAATTCTTTTTTAACTTCGCTTTGATCGCAATGATCAATAAAGTAACGATCAATTTTTACAATATCTGGGCATAACTGCGACCATTGCTTTAGTCCTGAATAACCTGCACCGAGATCGTCAATAGCAATAGTAAAGCCTAGCTCTCGATAATGAGCGATGGTTTTTAACAGTAAAAAGCCATCATCTACTTTTTCTTGTTCAGTTACTTCAATCACCACTCGATTGGCAGCAAGACCAAACTGTTCAATTAAATGTAAGGTTTCGCCTTTAGGGTGGCTCGGATCGAGTAGAATTTTTGGGCTGACATTTAAAAATAACTTCCCTTGCAGACTGAGTTTTACAAAATTTTCAATGGCGCGAGAACGGCATAAAAGCTCAAGCTCTGAAATCAATTGGTATTTATGAGCCGCTTCGAATAGCTTATTTGGCATGGCTAATGGACCATTTTTAGGGCCACGGCTAAGCGCTTCATACCCAATAATAGATTGCTTAGCTATATCGAAGATAGGTTGGAACAAGGTTGTTATTGCTCCTTGTTGTAAAATTGATTCTAAGACTTGTCGTTGCTCAGTCACTACTAGCTCAAATAAAAATTTAATAAGAGCAATAAAATACCAACTGAGTATGACTATTATGTGACTTATATAGGAGGCAATAAAAAACCGCTCACTAGGAGCGGTTTTGTTTTAAGAATAATTTAATCTCAATTAAGGTATTGGATCTAAATCAGCGCCTTCTTTTTCAATCACTTCTGGTATTAAATCTTCTTTACTTACGCCCATGGCAATAGCCACCGAGCTGGCAACGTAAACTGAAGAGTAAGTACCAATAAACACACCAAATAGTAGTGCAGTAGCAAAGCCATGAATGGTTTGACCGCCCCATACAAATAACGCAATCAGTACTAAAATAGTAGTGATTGAGGTTACTAAGGTACGGTTAAGTGTTTGCGTAAGCGAGATATCAATAATTTCAATCGTGTCGTCAATGCGCACTTTGCGGAAGTTTTCACGAATACGGTCTGATACAACAATGGTATCGTTTAGTGAGTAACCTATCACGGCAAGTATTGCTGCCAAAATAGTTAAGTCAAACTCTAAACCAAGCACCGAGAATAAACCAATCGTAATGATTACATCGTGTAAAAGCGCGCCAACTGCGCCCACAGCAAAACGCCATTCAAAGCGAAACGCCACATAAATTAAGATACAAATAAGTGCAGTTAACATGGCAAGGCCACCCTGCTCTTTTAAGTCTTCACCTACGCTTGGACCTACAAACTCAATGCGGCGCATTACTACGCTATCATCAGCTTGTTTAAGGGCAGCAATTACTTGGTTACCAATTACTTCTGCTTTTACATCATCACCGCGAGGGGCTAAACGGACCAGTATTTCTTGGCTTGAGCCAAAAAGCTGTACCGATGCATCAGCAAAATCATTTTCAGCTAGTACATTACGTACTTTTTTCAGATCGGCTGGTT
The DNA here is from genome assembly GCF_013394165.1 of Pseudoalteromonas sp. Scap06. Classification (NCBI taxonomy): domain Bacteria; kingdom Pseudomonadati; phylum Pseudomonadota; class Gammaproteobacteria; order Alteromonadales; family Pseudoalteromonadaceae; genus Pseudoalteromonas; species Pseudoalteromonas sp. Scap06. The sequence goes on from NZ_CP041330.1 coordinate 2,959,376, forward strand.
GCGAAAACCCCACCTCAACCGCTGTACCGCCGGTAAAATCTAAGCCGAAATTTAAGCCTTTAACAAAAAGTGACGTCAGCGACGCTATAATTAATAGCGTAGAAAAGCCCATTGCCACTTTTCGAAGAGACATGAAACGAAGGGTTTTTCCGCCCAATCTTAAAATTTGCATGTCTGCTCCTTAAATTGAAAGTTTATCAACACGTTTACCGCCAATAAATAGGTTGATAACCGCACGGGTACCTATAATTGCTGTAAACATAGAGGTTAAAATACCAATTGCTAGGGTTACCGCAAAACCAGCAACAGGACCGGTACCAACAGCAAACAAGATAATCGCCGCAATTAATGTGGTGATATTGGCATCAAAAATAGTACTAAAGGCGCTATCATAACCAAAATGAACTGCTTGTTGAGGGCTGCGGCCATCGGCTAGCTCTTCACGAATACGTTCAAATATAAGTACGTTCGCATCAACTGCCATACCAACAGTCAGTACAATACCAGCTATACCCGGTAAGGTAAGCGTTGCACCAGGAATTAATGACATAACACCAATAATAAGTACTAAGTTGGCAGCCAGTGCAATATTCGCAACAAGGCCAAAACCTTTGTAGTAAATAAGCATAAAGGCCAGTACAAACGCAAAGCCAAGAGCTACAGCGGTCATACCTGCTTCAATGTTTTCTTGACCTAGGCTTGGCCCAACCGTACGTTCTTCTACAATTTGAATAGGCGCAACCAGTGCACCCGCACGTAGTAGTAAACTTAAGTTATGTGCTTCAGCTGGGTTATCAATACCGGTAATGCGGAATGAACGGTCAAGACGCGCTTGAATGGTTGCTACGTTAATAACTTCTTCCACTTTAATTGGCGGAAGTGCTTTACCGTCACTGTCTTTTTTACCTGATGGCTTGTATTCAATAAACACGGTAGCCATACGTTTACCGATAGCACGCTTGGTAAAGGCATTCATTTTTGCCCCACCTTTACTATCGAGTTTAATGCTTACTTGTGGACGCTGGTACTCATCTGCACCTGACTGCGCACCAGTAATATGGCTGCCTTCAAGAATAATGCGTTTTTTTAGTACCACAGGATAACCATCACGGCTCATGATCATTTCAGTACCCGGTGGGATACGACCTTGAGCAGCGGCGCTTATGTCAGCATTTTCGTCAACCTCACGAAACTCAAGCGTTGCCGTAGCACCTAAAATTTCTTTAGCGCGAGCGGTATCTTGAATCCCTGGTAATTGCACAATAATACGTTCAGCACCTTGACGCTGTACGTTTGGCTCTGCAACCCCAATTTGGTTGATACGGTTACGAATAATAGTTTCGTTTTGCTTGATAGCATAGTCACGAATTTCTTTTAGCTTTAGCTCACTCATAGTGGCAAAGAATGCGTTATCGTTACTGCTATCATCAATGTAAACGTTTAATGGGTAACGGCTTTCTAAAAAGCGCTCTGCAGCGTCTTTATCTTCTTCGTTACGCATTTCTACACGCATGCGCTCAGAACCAGCTACGCGGCGCACACTCCGATAACGTAGTTTTTCTTCACGCAGGTCGCTACGGAAATCTTGCTCCATCTGCTCTAACTGATTATCCACCGCAGTGACCATATCGATTTCCATGGTGAAATGTACACCACCACTTAAATCTAGGCCTAACTTCATAGGATTACCGCCCAGCGACTTTAACCAAGCCGGTTGTGCAGGAGCCATATTAATCGCTGAGATATAATCGTTACTTAGCGAGTTACGCAGTAAGTCTTGTGCTTTTAGTTGGTCTTCAACATTTTTAAAACGAACAAGAATTTGCCCATCTTCAAGCTTTGTCGATTTAGCGCTTACGTTGTCTTTTTTGAGGATTGCGTTTACTTTGTCTACAACACTGAGGTCAACATCGGTGCCTTTAGCGCCAGAAACCTGTATGGCCGGATCGCGGCCATACAGGTTTGGTGAAGCATATAAAAGGCCAATGGCTAACACAGCTAAAACAAGTAAATACTTCCAAATTGGAAACTTGTTTAACACGGGGTCGTCCTTATTATTTTTATAGCGACTTCATTGTGCCTTTAGGCAATACAGCAGATACTGCTGATTTTTGTACTGTTACTTCTGCTTGCTCATTTAATGAGATCACGATGAAGTCTTTATCTTCAGCAATTTTTACGATTTTACCCACTAAACCACCTTGGGTTAGCACTTCATCGCCTTTTGCCATCGCACTCATTAAGCTTTTATGCTCTTTTACGCGCTTTGCTTGCGGGCGGTAAATTAAAAAGTAAAAAACCAAACCAAAAATCGCTAACATAATTAGCATTTCCATACCACCGCCTGCTGCAGGTGCACCAGCGCTTGCATGCGCGTTTGAAATAAATAAACTCATAATACTTCCTCTTTAATTTTTAAATTTTAATTTGTTGTATCAGCTAGCTCTGGCACTTCTTGGCCTCGGCGAGCGTAAAAATCGTGGACAAATGTCTCTAGTTGACCTTCGCTAATAGCATTACGCAAACCTTCCATAACACGTTGATAGTATCGTAAGTTATGGATAGTGTTTAGTCGTGCACCCAAAATTTCGTTACATTTGTCTAAATGATGCAAGTAGGCGCGCGAATAATTTTTACAGGTATGGCAATCACACTCTGGATCAAGTGGACCCGTATCTGTTTTATGCACTGCGTTACGGATTTTAATGGTACCCGTTGTAATAAATAAGTGACCATTACGTGCATTACGCGTTGGCATTACACAGTCAAACATATCAATACCACGACGAACCGACTCAACTAAGTCTTCTGGCTTGCCTACACCCATTAAATAACGTGGTTTGTTTTCTGGCATTTTATAAGCACAATGATCAAGAATATTAATCATTTCATTTTTAGGTTCACCAACCGATAAACCACCAAGTGCATAGCCATCAAAACCAATCTCTTCAAGGCCCGCTTGTGATTGTGCACGAAGCTCAGGATACATACCGCCTTGAATAATACCAAACAATGCTGACGGGTTGTCGCCATGCCCTTCTTTTGAGCGCTTAGCCCAACGAAGAGAAAGCTCCATAGAGTCTTTGGCTTCTTTTTCAGTGGCAGGATATGGCGTACATTCGTCAAATATCATCACGATATCTGAGCCAAGATCACGCTGCACTTCCATTGATTTCTCTGGCGACATCATAATTTGATCACCATTAACTGGCGATTGGAACATTACGCCTTCTTCAGTGATTTTACGCATTGCGCCAAGGCTAAATACTTGGAAACCGCCTGAGTCAGTAAGAATTGGGAAGTCCCAGTTCATAAAATCGTGTAAATCACCATGCTGTTTGATGATTTCAGTACCTGGACGCAACATTAAGTGAAATGTATTGCCTAAACAGATTTGTGCACCCGTTGCTTTAACTTCATCAGGTGTCATGCCTTTAACCGTGCCATAAGTGCCTACAGGCATAAACGCTGGTGTTTCTATTACACCTCGGTCAAAAATCAAGCGACCGCGGCGTGCTTTGCCATCGGTGCAGTCTAATTCAAATTTCATAATATCCTCTGTGTCGGAAAAACAGTCCAACAAGCTATAATTTAACCGCTCGATTCTACCCTTTTTACCACCCTATTACTATTAGCAGTGATAAATTCACTGTGCTTAGGAGTAAAATAAAAACCGATAACGCTGTAAATTATTTACGGGTCAAAAACATCGCATCGCCATAGCTAAAAAAGCGATACTGTTGTTCAATCGCAGTATTGTAAGCACCCATAATATTGTCTTGCCCTGCAAAGGCACTGACCAGCATAATTAGGGTTGATTCAGGTAAATGGAAGTTGGTGACCATGGCATCAACAACGTTAAATTGATAACCTGGGAAAATAAAAATATCGGTATCACCAAAGTAAGTATCTAACTTGCCGCCATGTATTTTTGCTGCCGACTCTAGTGAGCGAACTGAAGTTGTACCTACCGCAATCACACGCCCGCCTTTAGCTTTAGTGTTTGCAACCGCATCCACCACAGCTTGCGGTACTTCAATATATTCAGAGTGCATGATGTGCTCATCAACACTTTCAACCCTAACTGGCTGGAATGTACCTGCACCAACATGCAAGGTAACAAACGCCATTTGTACGCCTTTATTTTCAAGCGCAGCCATGAGTTTATCGTCAAAATGAAGGCCTGCGGTTGGTGCAGCTACGGCGCCTGGCTTTTCACCATATACTGTTTGGTATCGCTCTCGGTCCGCTTCATTATCTGGGCGATCAATGTAAGGAGGAAGCGGCATATGGCCAACATCATTTAAAATGTCGAGCACATTTTCACTGCGGTCAAACTCAAGCTCAAATAACGTATCGTGGCGTGCCACCATAATGGCTTTTGCTTTGCCCTCTAAAATGAGTACATTGCCCGGTTTTGGCGATTTACTAGCACGAATGTGCGCAAGAACCCGGTGTTCGTCTAATACACGCTCTACCAGCACCTCAACCTTACCTCCTGATTCTTTTTGACCAAACATACGCGCAGGTATTACTTTGGTGTTGTTAAAAACCAATAAGTCGTTTTCGTTAACCAGTTCAAGAATGTCACTAAATATTTTATGCTCAACAGCACCGCTCGGCCCGTCTAAGCTTAATAAACGGCTACTAGTTCTGTCTGCTTTTGGAAAACGAGCAATTAATTCATCAGGTAAGTCAAAGCTAAAATCAGCTACGCGCATTGTTAGAATTCCACATCATTTAAAATCGCGCCAAGTGTATATCTATACTTAAACAACCACAAGGTACGTGCTAAATTACACTATAATGGTATTGCTCAATAAACTTATTTATTAAATTAAGTCAATTATTACTACAAATAGATTTAAGATTGATCGTTAGATTTAAGGCCGCTCTATAATAAATACGCTTGTTCTTAGCACTAAATATCATTACTCTTATAGTTTTACGATCTGCATTTCTCGGAGTGGTACCTAAGTGGCAAAACAGCTTAAATTGCTAATATTAAATGCAAGTAATGATGAGCGCCAGACTATACGTGCCACGCTGGAGAGGCTTAGTGTGTTTGAGTTTATTGAAGCCTCAGACAGCCAAGATGCGTTAAAAATCTTAAAGAACCAAAGCGTAAATATAATCATAACCGGATTAGATGTAGGTAAAATTGATGGCTGGCGGTTTTCACGTATGATCCGCTCTGGTTTACTTAACACGCCGAAAAATACGCCTATTTTACTTATTCCGCCCATTTATTGTGAGCGTATCGCCGAAACTACCGCACGTAGCTATGGCATAGATGCAGTACTGCCTTTTGAACGCCAAGATATATTGCCGCAAATACTAGCAAATGTGCTGTCGAGTCATTTAGAAAAAAGCAGTCGCTTAAACCTGTTGTTATTAGAACCCTTTACCAGCAGAGCATACGACATGAGTGAACAATTAAAGCTTAACTTTGCAATTACTCATGTTACTAACGAAAAAGCCGCGCTCAGTGCCTATAATCAACAGCCGTTTGCTATCGTGCTACTCGATGCCACTGCAGCACAAGCTGAGAGTTCAAATCAATTAGTAGAAAAGATTTTGCAGCATAACCCTCAGCAAGCCATTGTTACTATTATTGATAAAAACGATGCTGATTACGCTGAGCAGTTATTACTTTCTGGCGTTACCGACTTTATTCGCGCCCCTTACGATCCCTCATTTTTAAATAAAGTCTGTGATCATGCAGCGCGTCGTGAAGATTTTATGGTGAGCTATGCTGAGTTTGCTAACAAAGTGCAGCAATTAAGCATTAGTGAAGTAAAATATCGTGACCTATTTTCAGCGCATCAGCGTATTTTATTGCACCTGAACACGGTTGTACTTGAACTAGACCAACAAGGAAGTATTCGCTTTATAAACCCGGCGTGGGAATCTCTAAGTGGTTTTGGAGTTAAGTCGTCCTTACAACAACCACTCACTGCGTTTTGTACCACAGAATATAAACAGTCATTACAATCAACCATTGATGATATTTTACAAGGTGGCGCGAACAAACAAAAAATAGAAGTTAAACTGAGCCAAAAAAATGGTAACTCAGTGTGGGTAGAATGTCGGCTTCAGTTAATAAAAAATAGCAGCAACAACGCCACTATCACCGCCACACTCGATAACATTCATGAGCGCAAACAAGCAGAGTTGCAATTGCGCCATTTAGCCCTGCATGACACCTTAACAGGGCTACACAATCGTTATTATTTTGACCAACAGCTTAACTATATTTGCCAGAGCGAAAACACCCATACAAATATTGAACACGCGCTTATTTATATTGACCTTGACCACTTTAAAATAATAAACGACAGCAAAGGCCACCAACAAGGTGACATTGTTTTAAAAGAAGTGGCGCAGCTATTTATTGCCAATATTAGTAATGAGCATCTAATCTGCCGTGTCGGTGGCGATGAGTTTGCGGTGATACTTAAAAATACCAATTTATTGGATGCACATTTAATTGCAGAAGGGATTTGTAGTGCCATTGAAGGCAACCAATTTAAATCTGAAGAGCAAATCTATTCAATTAGTTGCTCGATTGGTTTAACCCAAATTACCGCTGATAACTGCGATCCAAATGAATGCTTAAAGCAGTCAGATATTGCGTTATATATTGCTAAAAATTTAGGCCGTAACTTAGTACACTGTTATTCAAAACAAGATGGTGAGAATAATGCGCTGCAAACGGGTTTAGAGTGGGGCCATGGGGTACGTCAAGCACTCCAACAAGACAGTATAGAGCTTCATTATCAACCCATTTGGGATTTTAAAACAAATCAGGTTGCCTACTTTGAAGTACTGCTAAGGTTAAAGCTAGACGACGAACTTATTTACCCTAATCAATTTATTCCCTCATTGGAAATGCTCAACGATACCTTTTTAATGGACCAATGTGTTATTCGTAACAGCATTGCGAGTGTTGCTGCACATCCAGAGCTTCTTCAGATTGCAATAAACTTATCGGCACAATCATTTTTAGATGAACGTTTACTGCCATTAATAGAATCGACCCTTGAGAAGTATCAAGTGTCTCCTGCGAAAATTATTTTTGAAATAACCGAATCGGCCAGTATTAATAATTTAGCGGCGACACGAAAAATGATTGAACGACTAAATAATTTAGGTTGCCACTTTTCAATTGATGACTTTGGCACAGGATTTAGTACCTTTAATTACCTTAAACAATTACCAGCTCAACACGTAAAAATTGACGGCTCCTTTGTACGCGATATGCTTAATGACTCCATTGATTTAGCGCTAGTAAAGGCCATAAATGACATCAGTCGCTCACTAAATAAGCGCTCTGTTGCTGAATATGTAGAAACTGCAGAAGTGTTTTTTGCACTTAAAGAAATTGGTATCGACTATGGGCAAGGCTACTTTATTGCTCGCCCTGTACCAATTGACAAGGTACTGATTGAGTTAGAAAAAATTAAAAACAACCCTATTTTTTATCAAGACACCCTCACGTCACTATAAACATTAATAAACAAATTTAAGCAATTTATTACTTTCAAATTTGCCCATCTAACCTATACTTTGCTTATCGGCAGCACAATGTCATGAAAATTAAGTGATTACCTTGATTTTACGTGACATCTTTATTTCTTATCGTCTAGATGTCTATACTGTTAAAGGTGGACATAGGGGCATGAGGAGGACGTTTATGACGCAACTAATCACGTTATTATTGTTTATACACTTTGCTATTGCGCTTCAATGTTACAAGTATGCCCAGATTAAAGGCTACCCTGTAAAAACCTTCACAGTGCTTGGGCTGGTCCCGTACTTTAATGTTGTTGTATGGGTTTACTTACTATTTTTACCGCCGCTAGAGAGCTACCACAGCCAGCATAAGCAGCCTCTATAATTCCCCGTGTTATTTAGCGTATTAATTAAAATACGCTTTTTTTACCTATTTAAAATCAACACTACACTGCTTTTTCAAAAAGACCTCTAATTGTTGGCTAAACAATTTAAAGTCACGAATGCGCCCTGTTGTTTTACGCCACAATACACCAATATCGCGATAGGCATCACCTTGCGATGGCGTAGCTAGCATGTTTTTGTTTTCTAAAATACCTGCATTAATCGCCATTTGCGGTAAAAACGTCACGCCAAGTTTATACTCAACCATACTCAATAAAGTATGTAAGCTAGCCGCCTCAAAGGGATTTATACAGCTAGAGCGATTTAAATGGCACGCACTGAGCGCATGCCCTGTCATACAATGCTCTCGCTCAAGTAAAAATACACTGGCTTCTGGTAATAAATTAAAGTCTTCAATGCCTTTGGCTGGCGTGTAATCTTTATGGTGCACTAAACTAAAGTGATCTTGTGCTAATACTTGGGTATGAAATTTATCAGTTTCGTAAGGCAGCGCTAATAATGCTAAATCAATTTGCCCATGCTCTAACTTATCAAGCAACTTATCGCTGGTGTCTTCAATCAATACCAACTCTAAATCTACAAATGTTTGCTGACAAAAGTGATACAAAGGCGCTGCAATAAAGCTCGCAATCGTAGGAATAACACCAACCGTTAATGTACCACTAAGCGGTGTTAAAAAGCTTTTAGTTAACTCTTTTAAACTAATAGTATCGTTGATTATTTTTCTTGAACGCTCAACCACCTCTTCACCAATAGTGGTAAACATTAGGCTGCGATTTTCTCGCTCTATAAGCTGACATCCTAAAGTTTCCTCTAGGTTTTGAATCGCAGTACTGAGCGTTGACTGACCAATAAAACAGGCACTTGCTGCTCGGCCAAAATGTTGATGTTGATGTACTGCTAATAAATACTGCAGCTGTTTAATACTAGGGAGATTGGTCATGTTTCTTTCCACAAATAAAAAGACCCCAACACCAAGGGCATTGAGATCTTTTCAAGCTAAAAGTCTTTTAAGTACTTTTTATTAAACCCCAAAGGCGGTTCTTAGTACGTAGAAAATAACAATAGCAAGGGCAGCACCAACTGGCAATGTAATTACCCAAGAAACTACAATATTTCTTATTACACCCATGTTAAGTGCGGCAATCCCACGTGCCATACCTACACCCAACACAGCACCTACTAGGGTTTGTGTGGTTGAAATAGGTAAGCCTGTGCCCGATGCAATAACAACGGTAGAGGCAGCGGCTAATTCAGCAGCAAAACCACGGCTTGGTGTTAAATGAGTAATACCTTCACCAATGGTTTTAATTACTTTTTTGCCTAAAATAGCAAGACCGGCAACAATACCAAAACCACCTAGTGGTAATATCCACCAAGCAATAGCGGCTTTCTTAGCAATTTCACCGTTGTTTTCAACAATGTTTACAACTGCTGCTAGAGGTCCAATTGCATTAGCAACGTCGTTAGAACCATGGGCAAATGCCATACAACAAGCGGTTAGTACCATAAGTACCGCAAATACTTTTTCTACATTGTTAAACTGCATTTCTCTATCCGCTTTAGGATCGATATTTAAACGAGAAATAGCAATTTTACCGATAACAGCAACCAGTACCGCTATACCAATAGAAATAGCAAAACCTTCAACGGTACCTAAATTAATACCAATGTGCTTTAAGCCTTTCTTAATGGTCACTAGTGCCATAATAAAGCCAGCTAAACCCATGTATATTGGGACAAAGCGCTTTGCATTTTTAAGTGGAGCGTCGGTATCAAAAATCAGCTTTTGCGCACTCATAAATATTAAGTAAGCTATGAAACCTGATATCGCCGGCGTTACAATCCAGCTACCTACAATACCAGCAACTTTACCCCATTGAATAGCCTCAGTGCCCACAGCAACAAGAGCAAAACCAATGATCGCGCCAATGATTGAATGAGTAGTCGATACCGGCCAGCCTAAAAAGGAGGCCATTAATAACCAACTGCCCGCGGCAAATAAAGAAGCGATCATACCTAGAACCATCAGTTCAGGAATGTCGGCAAATGGGGCAGCATCAATAATTCCTTTACGAATTGTTGATGTTACTTCACCACCGGCTAAATAAGCACCTGCGAATTCAAAAATCATCGCGATAAAAATCGCTTGTTTAATAGTAAGTGCTTTTGAACCTACTGATGTACCCATCGCGTTGGCAACGTCGTTTGCGCCAATACCATAAGCCATAAAAAAGCCGACTGCTGCGGCAATTAAAATTAATACCGTGCCGTAAGATGCAATGATATCCATTGTGTAACCTTAATCTTTCGTGTTTGAACTGATTTTAAATTAACGAGCTAACATCAGCTCAAGACGTGATCCTACGCGCTCTGCAATATCTGCAAGCTCACCGACCCATTCAATGATTTTGTATAAAAACATCACATCAACTGGATTTAGCTCACTTTCTACTTTACGTAGCTGGCGGCGTATTCTAATTTGCATTTCATCCGTGTCTTGTTCTATGGCATCCAATTCTACGAGCATTTTTTCAACCAGAGTTACTTCCCTGCCTTTAAAGCCCGTTTCTAACAATTCTTCTAATTCATTGATCGCTTTAGATGCTTGTTTAGTTGCATCGACACAACGAGTGACATATGCCAAAAAGTCTTCTTGGATCTCTTTTGGTATGATCATTTCACGACCAATTACACGCCCAGCAATATCTTTTGCTTTGTTAGCAATTTTGTCTTGTTGGGTTACTAATTCGAGCAGATCTGTACGCTCTACTGGCATAAATAGCCCGCCAGGTAGTTGTAAACGTATAGTTCTTTTCATTTCATCAGCTTCACGTTCTAAATTACGAATGGTTAAACGTAGCTCTTCTGCTTGTTGCCACTCTTCTTTAAAAACATGATTAAAAAAAGGTATCAAACTTTCGCTAGCTTGATGAGCCTTCCTGATGTGTTCTTCTATTGGTTTTATAGGGGATTTAGCAAAAACACCTAAAAAATTTGTTGGCATAACTGACCCTTTAATCAATTCAATATGCTGTTCAGCCTGAATTTTACAGCATTAAGCTAGATTGTGAACGCTTTTTCTCATTCAATTATTTACAAAAAATAAAAAAGGCAGTGTATTACTGCCTTTGATATTTTTTGGTTATTCGTATCACTACAGTGATTTTTCAATATCTTCTTGAGATGTATGACGAATATCTTTGCCGTTTACAAAATAAATGACATATTCAGCGATGTTTTGACAACGATCGCCGATACGCTCTAATGAGCGAACAGACCATACTAAATCCATAATTTTTGGAATTGAGCGCGGATCTTCCATCATGTAGGTCATTATTTGACGAGTAATTGCTTCATACTCTCTATCTACTTTAGCATCCTCTTTATGCACTTCAAATGCGCGTTGCACATCCATACGTGCAAATGCATCTAAAACGTCATGCAACATTTTAGATACTTGGCGACCCATATTTTCAATGTTTACTAATAAATCTTGTTGATCCTTAGTAAATGAGTCTAGTGCAACTTTAGCAATTCGCTTAGCTTCATCGCCAATTCTTTCTAAATCAGCAATGGTTTTTGCTATTGCAATTACTAAACGCAAATCACTGGCTGCAGGTTGGCGCTTTGCAATAATACGGGTGCAATCTTCATCAATACTGACTTCCATTGCATTAACTTTATAGTCGTTTTCACGTACTTTTTGTGCTAATACAGCATCGTTTTGGCTTACTGCATCAAGCGCACTATTAAGTTGTTGCTCAACTAATCCACCCATACTTAGTACATGGTTACGAACATCTTCTAGCTCTTGATTAAAACGACCAGAAATATGTTTATTAATGTTGTGTTCCATAATGACCTTCTTTAATAATTCATTGCTTTCGCGTTTTAACCCGACTAGCCGTAACGACCAGTAATATAATCTTCTGTTTTTTTCTTCGTAGGCGTCGTAAATAAAGTATTAGTATCTGAATACTCAATCAGCTCACCCATATACATAAACGCTGTTTGATCAGAAACACGAGCCGCTTGTTGCATGTTGTGAGTAACAATAACCACGGTAAACTTATTCTTTAAATCATTAATTAGCTCTTCGATTACTAAGGTTGAAATCGGGTCGAGTGCTGATGTTGGTTCATCAAGTAGTAATACCTCAGGCTCTATCGCAATAGAGCGGGCTATAACTAAACGTTGCTGCTGACCACCCGATAAACCAAATGCGCTATCGTGCAGTCGGTCTTTTACTTCATCCCAAAGAGCCGCACCACGTAGCGATTGCTCTACCACTTCATCTAGCTTACGCTTTTCTTTAATGCCTTGCAGGCGAAGGCCGTAAACCACATTCTCATAAATTGATTTTGGAAATGGGTTTGGACGCTGAAACACCATGCCGACATTACGACGAAGGGCTGCAACATCAACGCTTTTATCGTAAATATTCTGTCCATGCAGCATGATTTCGCCTTCAATACGACAAATATCAACCAAGTCGTTCATGCGGTTAATACAACGTAATAAGGTTGATTTACCACAACCTGACGGGCCGATAAATGCTGTTACTTGGCCTTTAGGAATATTCATATTTACTTTACTCAGTGCTTGTTTATCACCGTAGTAAAGGTCGAGATCTTTAATTTCTAGCGCTTTTTGTTCGTCTGTTAAATTATTTAAATCTAACTTCAAGCTTGGCTTTGCTTGGTTTACTTTTGGAGCGACTGTAATCATGTTTGTTACCTATACTAAATTAATGCTCAAGCGATCTGAATTTTTCACGTAAATGGTTACGTATACCAATGGCTGTGATGTTAAGGGTAATAATAACCGACACTAACAAAAAGGCCGTTGCATATACCAGCGGACGCGCCGCTTCAACGTTCGGACTTTGAAAGCCAACATCGTAAATATGAAAACCTAAGTGCATGAACTTTCTGTCTAAATGTATATATGGGAAGTTACCATCAAGCGGTAACGTTGGCGCCATTTTTACCACACCCACCAGCATAAGCGGTGCAACTTCACCCGCAGCACGAGCAACCGCTAAAATTAATCCCGTCATAATTGCAGGGCTGGCCATAGGAATAATGATTCGCCATAGCGTTTCTACCTTAGTCGCACCCAGTGCTAATGAACCATCGCGTACTGTACTAGGAATACGAGATAAACCTTCTTCGGTTGACACTATTACCACAGGCAACGTTAATATAGCCAAGGTAAGTGCCGACCACATCACGCCAGGAGTACCAAATACAGGGGTAGGCGATGACTCAGGATAAAATAATTGGTCAACACTACCACCAACCATATAAACAAAGAAACCTAAGCCAAATACGCCGTATACAATAGACGGAACACCCGCCAAGTTAATAACCGCAATACGGATCATTTTAGTAATTGCGTTTTTAGCCGCATACTCATGTAAGTAAATAGCAGCAACCACGCCAAATGGCGTTACAATCACAGCCATTAACATCACCATAAATACCGTACCAAAAATAGCAGGAAATACGCCACCTTCGGTATTGGCTTCACGTGGGTCATCTGAAACAAACTTACCTAACTGCACAAAGTAATGACCTAGTTTAGCAAAAAAGCCCATGTCGTTTGGAAACCATACGTCCAACACTTGATATAGCGGGATTGTAACAACCTCACCACGCATATCTTTTACGATTACTTGGTCACGTTTAGCTTGTTTACGCAGTGCAAATAGCTCTTTTTCTAATTCGCCATATTTCGTACGTAAATCAGCACGCGCTTGAGCAAGTTCAGCAACACGCTCGTCGGTTAGCTCATTATCAAGCAAATAGGCTTTTTCCTGTAAACGTAAACGCTCTAGCTCATAGTTAATATGCCCTATGTCGCCATTTTGCAAATCAAGCGCTTCGTCGTTTAAGTCAACCGCACGCTCTACAAGGTCATGTAAGGTTTCAACTTTATCAGCTGTTACCGTTTCGCCATCTTTAATGACGCTCTCTACATACCCATAAAAGTTACCGTTTTTACTACGCTCAAACACCGCGAGCGCTTTGGGCGCTGAACTTTGTTTAATATCGGTTTCGAGTATCCAGCGAAAATCTAAATCAACATACTCACGGTTACCTGTTTTAATCAGTAAACGCTCAACCTCGTCTTTTTCAAATTTAGAAACATCAATACCCGTTGCCGCTAAGCGCGACTTAGGTACTAATTCACGGTCATAAATTTCACCAATAACGGTTTGCTTAGCAATTGAACCTTCAAGCTCATACTGCATAACTTGAGATGGCCAAAAAAAGCTTAGTCCCTTCCATGCAATCATGGCGAGTAAACCAATTACTGAAATTAAACTGATGCTGACAGCACCACCGGTCATCCAAATCCAAGGAGAACCAGACCTAAACCACTGCTTTACCATGTCGTGTTTCTCCACTTACATTGAGCTGTATTTTTCACGCAGCTGCTGACGAACAAACTCAGCAACTGTGTTGAAAATAAAGGTGAATATGAATAATACAAAGGCGGCTAAGAATAGAATTCGGTAATGCGAACTCCCTACTTCCGACTCAGGCATTTCGACGGCGATATTAGCGGCTAAGGTACGCATGCCTTGGAAAATACTCCAATCCATAATTGGGGTATTACCGGTAGCCATAAGTACAATCATAGTTTCGCCTACGGCACGGCCTAATCCCATCATTACTGCAGAAAAAATACCTGGGCTGGCGGTTAATAACACCACACGAATTAGGGTTTGCCACTGCGTAGCACCTAATGCTAACGAGCCATTTGATAAATGTTTAGGCACACTAAATACCGCATCTTCGGCAATTGAGAAAATAGTGGGAATAACCGCAAAGCCCATCGCGATACCCACTACTAATGAATTACGCTGATCGAAGGTCATGCCTAATTCATTAGTTAGGTATTGACGCACATTGCCATCAAACATCCATAACTCAATACTTTCGCTCATCGCAAACGACAACCAACCAATAAATAACACCACTGGTATTAATAAAATTGAATGTGAGCCTTCAGGGATTTTATGGCGAATAACCGCAGGTAATTTATTCCAGCCTAAAGCGGTTGCTAAAATACCCAATGGCAGTAACACCAGCAAACCAACAATAGCCGGCAAGTGCTCTTCAATTAAAGGCGCTAACCACAAGCCAGCTAAAAAGCCGAGTATTACCGTAGGCAGAGCTTCCATTATTTCAACCGTTGGCTTTACCACACGGCGCAATTCGCTCGACATAAAATAAGCAGTATAAATAGCGGCTGAAATAGCAATAGGTACAGCAAATAACATTGCGTACATAGCAGCTTTTAAAGTACCAAATGAAATTGGCACTAGTGAAAACTTCGATTCAAAATCATCACTGGCAGAAGTAGATTGCCAAATATAACCCGGCTCTGGGTAGCCTTCGTACCATACTTCTTGCCAAAGCGCTGACCACGTTACTTCTGGATGCTCGTTATGAATTTCTAAAACCGTCAGCTTGTTATCAGCTAAAATTAGCGCCGCATTTGAACGCGGAGCAATAGCAAACTGTTCAATTTCACCATCACTGACTTTACCTTGCCATAACTTTGCTTCACTGGTGGTGTAATAAAGCCCTAATTCACCATTTTGACCCGTTGTAAAAAAGGTACGACGATAAAATTCAGTAAAAATATTCAGCTTGCTTTGTTTGGTAGTTTCAAACGAACGGATTTTTTGAAATTCACGCCCTGAGTCTGTATTGATTTCAAACCACTGGGATATTTCACCGTTATCATTGGCCAACATCAGTGAGTTTGCACCAGCCAATAGTTGCGATGACACTATATTCGCGTTTTCTTCATTGGCAGATAATAATTGAATTTGCTCAACTTCACTTGGGTAGCGGGTATCGAATACGTAAATTTGATTGGCAGAACGAACAAATGTGCGGGTGGTATCTGGCGACATTAATAGCTCATCTACGCGACCATCAACGTTAAGCTCGGTGCGTTCCACTTGCCATTCAACTTCACCGGTAAACATATTTTCTTCGGCTACAAAGCTACTAAATACCACACGTTTATCGGCAGTAAGTGCCACAACGGCTGTTTTGTCTTCATAATGGCTAAAGGCAAAACGCTTAATAGCTGTACCTTGCTCATCAACTTCGAGTGCCATTTCTCCTAGTGGATAACCTAAACGCGGAGTTAGCTTACGCTCATTATTAGGGAAGGTGACTAAAAACTTAGGCGCGACAATAGTTACGGTGCCATTTTCTAAACCATACGCATAATGCCCTTGAAAAGGAGCACTGTTTGCAAAACTGCTTACCCGCGCGGATAAAGTGGCATTAAGTGTTTTTAGTTTTTTACCAAACTGTGCTTTATCAACACTGTAGAAGTTAACTTGACCTTGATCATCAAGTAAATATGCAACCTCAGTTTGCTCCTCGACACCAAGCCCTACTATTTGCTCAGCATTAGCAACATTAAAGCTAGCGCGCTTTTCAACTTTGGCTGACTCGAAAATGGGCTGCACTACATAAAGAAGGTAAAAGAAGATCAATAGCAGCGCTATTAATACCATTATACCGCCTGCGGTTATACCAAACTTAGCAAACCGGTCTTTAAATAGACGGCTTCGATCCGTATTAAAAGTCGGTTTATTCGGATTTGAAGTCATCAAAACACCCTTATATCTTAACGTTGGGCGCATTATATTTCATCAAAGTGACAGTAATGTTACAGTCGTAATAATTCTTTACTTATAGAGAGTCTGTTCATCTTTGCAGATTAAATTTACAGCTTTTTGAGCAGGTTGTAGGCAAAATTACAACTTCAAATAATACTAAAGAATTATTTATTTTAGTGGTTATATTTATTTTTGCGTTATTAATGAACTAAATCAATTATTAATTGGACAAACTATTTATCCAAGACAATACTCAATGGGCATCTAATATAACAATAATAAAGTAACCTCCTAAGATGTAACAATCCTTTTGTGGTTAGCTTTTACATACATTTAGAATCAAATACATTAGATCGCATCACTTAATGCCTATGCATTTATTTTTTCATTTGGGCTTAAAAAGAGAACTATTATGAAGCAGTTGGTAATAACTATTTTAGGGGAAGATCGCCCCGGTTTAGTAGAAAGTATTTCATCGGTTATATTAGAAAACCACGGCAATTGGTTAAGTAGTAACTTGAGTCACTTACTCGGTCACTTTGCAGGCATTATACAGGTTGAAGTGGCTGAAGAACATTTACAGACATTTCAAAATGCGCTCAATGGGCTTCCTAAGTTAGATGTTCGCATTGAAAAGGGCAACATTGAAATTGAGCCAGTAGAGCTTGAGCAGCTTAATTTTGTGATCACTGGTAACGATCGCCCTGGTATAGTGCAAGAGCTAGCAAGTGTTATTCGCCATAAAGGCGCGAATATTACAAACTTAAACTCTAGGCAGCAAAGTGCGCCAAATTGGGGAGTGCCAATATTTAGTGCCGTTGCCACCGTGAGCCTACCTAACGGATTAAATAAAGAAGAAGTTATTAATGCACTTGAGTCAATTACAAGTGACTTAGTAGTGGATGTAGAGCAAAGCTAAATCAGCCCTACTAGTATGAACACGAAAAAGGCGCTAATTATAGCGCCTTTTTTATGCATAACACCCAGTGCTACATATCTACATGACGGTTAATACTTTGCATCATCTGCTTCAGACCTTGCTCTTCGAGCTGTAAGATCTCCTCTAGCTTTTCTTGAGCCTCTGGTGACTGCGCTTTATCTGCCAAATAACTATATGCATTTAATACTTTTTGATGCTGCTGAGATAAATACTCTTGAATCGCTATTTCATCTAGCTCATTACTGCGATCTAAATCAGTAAAGCTAATGATTTCTGAGTGCTCTGAAAAATATTCATAACAGTATGTATCTAAAGTATTTATTTCAGTGATTGCTTTAAACCCGATTAAATCCTCAGCAAGTTTTTTTTCATACTCAACACAATAATCAATTAACTGTTTGTTATGCTCTCCAAGTAAATCCCTTACGCTAAAAAAATTAGCCGCCATTTGTGTATGAAACTGAACGGTCCAATCGAACACTTCTTGAATTGTTTTAACTTGCATGTGCGTTCCTTACTTTTTAAAACTATTGATTAAATAGATGCGTGAATCATGCCAATAAGAAATGCAATAAAATCAGTAGATAAAGAAAAGATTGCCTAACTTGTACTGATATTTTCAGTACAAGTTACATAATCAGTGTAAATATTATAGGTTGCGCTTTCGCCACAATAAATACACAGCAGGCAATACCAGCAATGTTAAAACAATGGCGCTAAACATACCGCCGACCATAGGAGCGGCTATTCGACTCATTACTTCACTGCCCGTGCCTGTACCATAAAGCACCGGTAATAAGCCAATAACTATGGTTGCCACTGTCATCATTACCGGACGTACTCGTAGACCCGCACCTTCTAGTATCACCTGTTTAAGCTGCTCTGTACTCAAGCTTTTACCCATTTTAGAAGCAGCCTCTACCTGCGCTTTATAGGCTTGGTTTAAATAAACCAACATTATAACGCCTATTTCTACGGCCACCCCAGCAAGGGCAATAAAGCCGACTCCTACAGCAACAGAGAAATTAAAGCCTTCTAAGTACATTAGCCAGATACCTCCTATCATCGCCAGTGGTAAAGTCGCCATAATAATAAATACCTCGGTGAAACTTCTAAAGTTAAGGTAAAGCAATACTACAATAATGGCTAAGGTCAGCGGCAACACATAACTCAGTTTGGCTTTGGCACGCTCCATATATTCGTATTGCCCAGCCCAAGTTATAGAGTATCCAGCAGGTAAAATTAGCTGCTCGTTTAGTAACTGCTGAGCATTTGCTACATAGCTACCAATATCTGTATCTTTAATATCAATAAAGCTCCAACCATTTAAACGGGCATTTTCACTTTTTATCCCAGGCGGGCCATCACTAATAAATACATCCGCCACATCAGCAAGTGCGATACGTTGACCCGTTGGAGTAACAATAGGTAAAAGCATCAGTTCTTCAGGGGAGTCACGGTACGCTTGCGGATAACGAAGATTTACAGGGTAGCGCTCTTGACCCTCAACCGTTTCAGTCACGTTCATGCCACCAATTGCGGTTGCGACTACTTGTTGCACATCAGCAATATTTAAACTGTAGCGCGCTGCTTTTTCACGGTTAATATCTACCTTAATATAACGCCCACCCGCTACACGCTCTGAGTAAACAGACGCCGTACCGGGAAGATCTTTAAGTAATACCTCTATTTGTTGACCTATTTTTTGAATTTCATTCAAATTAGGGCCCGCGACTTTTATACCCACAGGGGTTTTAATCCCTGTAGCCAGCATATCTATCCGTGTTTTAATTGGCATTACCCAAGCGTTCGTCAGCCCAGGAAACTTAACTAAAGCATCCAGCTCTTGTTTGAGCTTTTCAGTGGTCATGCCTTCGCGCCACTGATCCTTAGGCTTAAACTGTATAAAGGTTTCAATCATGGTCAGCGGTGCCGGATCGGTTGCCGTTTCCGCTCGTCCAATTTTACCAAATACGGTTTTCACCTCGGGCACAGTGGCAATCAATTTATCGGTTTGCTGCAATAGCTCGCGCGCCTTACCTATTGAAATTCCTGGATAAGTAGTCGGCATATACATTAGATCCCCCTCATCAAGAGGTGGAATAAATTCACTGCCTATTTTATTTATCGGATAAAAGCCCATTAAAGTAATAACTAGCGCAATCAGCAAGGTACTTTTCGGAAATTTTAATACTAGATTTAACAGCGGCTTATAACTATTTACCAGTAAACGGTTAACTGGATTTTTATTTTCAGAGATCACCTTACCCCGAATGAAATAACCCATCAGCACGGGTACTAAGGTAATTGCTAATCCAGCAGAAGCTGCCATTGCATAGGTTTTTGTGTACGCTAATGGCGCAAACATTCGCCCTTCCTGAGCTTCTAAAATAAATACCGGCATAAAGCTCACGGTAATGATTAATAAGCTAAAAAATAACGCAGGCCCAACTTCACTGGCAGAGTCAATCACCACTTGCCAACGGTTTTCATCTGTTAGCGGTTTTTTCTCCATATGCTTGTGCATGTTTTCAATCATCACAATCGCACCATCAGTCATAGCACCAATCGCAATAGCAATCCCGCCTAATGACATGATATTGGCGTTAATTCCCTGCCAGTACATAATAATAAAAGCGGTGAGTATGCCTAACGGTAAGGTAATAATAGCCACCAAAGATGAGCGTACATGAAATAAAAACACCACACACACTAAAGCCACTACAATAAGCTCTTCCATTAATTTAGAGGTGAGGTTATCAACTGCGTCTTTTATTAAATGAGAGCGGTCGTACACAGGTACAATTTCAACCCCCTCTGGTAGCCCTTTTTTAAGTGACTCTAATTTAGCTTTAACGAGCTCTATGGTTTTTTGCGCGTTTTCACCAAAGCGCATAACCACTACGCCACCTGCCACCTCGCCTTCGCCATTAAGCTCGGCAACACCGCGGCGCATTTGCGGACCTAAACGCACATTAGCAACATCACGTAACTGTAGCGCAGTACCGTTAGCGTTTATACCTAAAGGAATGGCTTCTAAATCAGCAACACTTTTTACGTAGCCAGTACTGGTGACCATGTATTCAGCTTCTGCCATCTCAACTACCGATGCACCCATTTCTTGATTACCTTGCTTAATGGCAGTTTGAATAAGGCTTAGCGGAATACCATAAGCACGAAGCTTATCGGGCTGAACGTTTACTTGGTATTGTTTAACCATGCCGCCTACCGATGCCACTTCGGACACACCAGGTACAGTTTGCAGTTCAAATTTTAAAAACCAATCTTGTAAACTGCGTAATTGGCTGATGCCATGCTTACCGGTGGTATCAGTGAGTGCATATAAATACACCCAGCCAACGCCGGTGGCATCGGGGCCAAGCTCTGCAATTGCCGTACTAGGCAAACGGGCAGATACTTGACTTAGATATTCCTGAACACGACTTCGTGCCCAGTATAAATCAGTGTCTTCGTCAAAAATAACGTACACGTAGGAGTCGCCAAAGAAAGAAAAACCGCGTACTGTTTGCGCCCCAGGTACCGATAGCATTGCCGTGGTTATAGGAAATGTAACCTGATCTTGCACTACTTGCGGCGCTTGCCCAGGATAAGAGGTTTTAACAATAACCTGTACATCTGATAAATCGGGTAAGGCATCTACAGGCGTATTTTTTACAGCATACAAGCCACCACCAATCAGTATTGCGGTTAGTAACAAAACAAAAAAACGGTTAACAACAGACCAGCGAATAATTGCAGTAATCATAACCACTCCTAGTGATGCTGACTGTGCGTAGCATGCACAGGCGTTATTGTATGAATCACAAATTCACCTTGCTCAATGCTAAAGGTAAAAGTAACTTCATCGTTAGGCTTGAGCATCTCAGTCATTACATTTTTTGCTAGTATAAAGTCCATTGTTGCAGGTCCTCGGCCCCACTTTTCAATTGCCTCACGGCTGATATTCACAATACGATTATTAGCATCAATACTATTAATTACTCCATTCACAGTTGCCGTATTTGGGTTGGCATCACTCATTTGCATACTGTTATGCGAAACTGCTTGCATACGTTTAAAGTCAGAGTTTTTACTCGACTCTGAATCAATTAAAAACTGTGCTGAAGTAACCACTTCATCGCCTGCCATAACACCTGATAAAATTTCGGTATTAGCCGCATCACTTCGCCCTAAAGTTACCTCGACCGATTTAAAACGACCTTCCCCAAGTGCAACTACAACACGGTTTTGGCTACCAGTGCGAATAACAGCTTCTTTAGGTACGATTAACTGTTTTTCAGCTACTTGACTATGAATACTGACTTGAGCAAACATATTAGGCTTTAACTGATGGCCTTGGTTATCAAAGCGCAAACGTACTCTTAAAGTACGATTTTTAGCATCTAAGGTAGGGTAAATATAATCCACTTGCCCTTGCCAGCGTTGGCCACTTAAATAATCGAGTGTCATGGTTACAGGCAAACCAACACGAATAAGTTCTGCTTGGCGCTCAAATACCTCAGCCTCAACCCATACTTCATCAAGCTGAGCAATACTCATCATTGAGGTATCAGGTTTAACATAAAATCCTTCACGAATATTAAGCTCATCAACAACACCACCTTGGCGGGCATAAAACGTTATGTTTTGCAGTACTTGCTGACCTTTTTGCAGACGTGAAATAAAGCCATCAGACACATTGAGTGATTTTAAACGGGCTTTAGCGGCACGAATTAACACCGGATTATTGCGCTTTAACGCTAACACAAACTCTTCTTGTGCATTCACTAGCTGTGGTGAATATAAGGTATAAAGTGGCTCATCTTGTTTAACCTGATCGCCCGCGGCTTTAACGTATAAGGTTTCGACCCATCCCTCTACGCGCGGATGAATATGAATTAGCTGGTCTTGGTTGTATTGCACATAACCTACGGTGTTAACTTCATTTTCAAGTGCTGCAAACGCAACAGGCGCTGTGCGCACACCTAGATTATTAATCACAGTGGGTGAAATTTTAATACTGCCAGGCCCTTCATTTGCGCCACTGTCTGGCTCTTCGTAAACAGGCACTAAATCCATGCCCATGGGCGATAAACCAGGTTCGTCACGGCGATAATTACTATCCATAGGAGCCACCCAATAAAGCGGCTCTTTTTTGCTACTGGCTTTACTGTCAGTTGGCATAGAGTGCTCACTAGGTAAGCTTAATAAAACCCCCGCAGTTAATGCCGCACTGCATATAGCCACCAGTGATAATTTTAAATTAGTATTCATAGGTCGACTCCTGCAGTGGTGTGTTTTTTAAGCTGATATCATCAGCACTGGCATAATAATTTAACCTTGCAATAATAATCTTTTGATCAACATGAATATTTAGTGCGTCTATCTTGGCATTTAATTGACTAATACGCGCTTGCATTACATCTGAGAAGTTACCATCATCGCGGGTATAGGCATTCAGGGTCGCTTGGGCCTGCTCGGCCATTTGCGGTAGCAGCTTGGTTTGATAAAGCTCGGCGCGCTGATGAAGCCTTGCTAACTGGCTAACTTCCTTAAAATACATTCCTTGTAGCTTTTTAAGGGCAATTAATTTTTGTGTTTTAGCCTCTTCGCTATCAGCAATGGCAGCATTTACAAGTTGATCTTGGCGGTTATCGGTAAACAGCGGCAAATCAATGCTTATACCCACAGAGAAAAGGTCTGCTCGCGAGCCGCCCATTGGCATATCATCGCGGTAACCGTACCCCATATTAACGCCAATTTGAGGTTTATAGCCTTGCTCAGCCACACTTATTTGAGTTTGCTTTGCCACTATTGCATTATCCATTGCCATAATTGCAGGGTGCTTTAATAGCATGGCCATCAGTTGTTGATACTCTAACTCGGTGTAGTTTTTTAATGCTGTAAGCTCTGAAAAGTCATCACTGACAGGCTGGCTAAGCATATCGATAGGCAACCATTGTGTTAGCCGCTTTTTAGCTCCTTGTAGCTGTTGCTCCAGTTGCATTAATTTATCTTCAAGGAGGGTTAACTCTAATTGCGCTCGAATAATATCTTGTTGGCGTGTTTTACCCACCGAGCTTACATAGCTTGATTCTGTAATATCAATGAGCTGAGTAAACAAGGCTTTATCTTGCTCAATTAGTGCAATGCTTCGCTGCGCTCTATAAGCATTAAACCATGACTCAGTAACTATGGTTTTTACTTGCGCGAGTCTATCTTTGCGCAGCCAAGGCTCTGCTGCAGCTGACTGAGAAAGAGCCTTTTGTTGAAGTGCTAGGCTATCGCCTCGACTCAGTGATTGGCTAATTCCCACTTTAAATTGGGTCATATTTTCTTGATCAAAAGCAAAACCATTAGTTGGTAGGTTCATTAACCCTAATGTAAGCACTGGATCAGGTAAGGTTCCTGCGGCAATACTTTTTGCTTCAATTGATGATTGTTTTTGCTTACTGGCTTTAAGCCAAGGCTCATGGTTTAAGGCATAGTTTATTGCCTCATTTAAACCTAGTTCAGCACTGTGTACAGAGACACTAATACTCAACAAGCTACTTATACACAAGGATTTTAATACTGCGAAGTGATTCATCACTTGCTCCACTTAAATTTAAAAATAACGAATGAAAACGATTAAATTTATAAGCAGATAGATGACAAAAAGCTAAATAACTAGATTTTAAATACACCTACCCTGCGATTATGCAGGCATAGGAGGACGGTAAAGAGAACGTGCAAAGTTAACTTGATGCTGTATTACAGCATGTTGCACTTTTTCAGAGGGTAATTTGGAGGCTATAAATAGTGAGTTTACATGCAAGGCTGAATGCGAACTACAAGCACTCATCGGGCAACTGCAATCTTGGGTTAACGTGCTTTGCTCACTACAGCAATCCATAGACAGGGTTGTTGTATCAGCGTCGTCACTCATAGCCATCTCACTATGCTGCATCGATGCATGGGTTGCCATGTTCGTATGCGGCATATCACATACCATAGATACAGACGCAACGGCTTGACCCACAAAGGTGAGTAACAAAGTTAGCGTGAGTAAAATACAGTAAATACGTTGCAATGAATTAACCTAAAAATAAATAGACGTTTAAAGTTTATGGGAACTGTGTTTAAAACTCAATAATTAACTGGTTTTTACTACTGGTTTTATGAAGCTACTGGCCGCAATGGCGAACAAGCAATAGCCGGTAAAATACCAAAAGCCAGTACCAAACTCAGCATGCATATTAAGTAAATCTTCTGAGTTCGCGTTTGCATTACCAGCCATGTAAGCCACTATTAATGCAATAACAAACACATCCACCATACTCCATTTACTTAAACCGATAATCACCTTACCAAGATTGTGCTTAAACGAAGTCTCCTTCAGCACACAATACAACAATTGAAGCAGCAGCTTAATTGTTGGGATTACCATTGAAAAAAACGCCACTAGTATCGCCACTAAGTAGTTTTTGTTATCGGCCAGTTCGTTAACGGTGCCCCAAATACTGCGCGTTTTTTGATAAGCGCTGATCTCGCCTTCAAGTTTATCTAACCCCAACATACTCGAGATCATCATTAGCATATTACGGGTGTTTTGATTCCCTTCATCTGCCAACATTTCGATGCCCGCCTCAGCAAGTTTAGACTTATCAATTTTACCTTCCATACTCAGTACGGGCTGAGTCACCCCGGGAATTAATAAAGCTAAGGCAATTAAAATAGTGGTAATAGGTAAAAATAAACGCATGGTGTAATACTAAGTAAAATCAATATGTGCCAATCATACCCAAACGTTATACGTTAGTCTTGCTCAATAATAGTGGCCAATAGTTCATCCGCATACTGGCGTGCATCCAACATGGCGCTAAATACGGTCTCAATATTCGAGGCTGGGCGAATAGTTTCTAACAACTTTTTAGCCAATTGCCAATTATCTTCCTCTACCGCTTTTATTAAATGTAAAGAATTACCCATCATGCCTTCAAAACTTAATAGTGCACCGGATAACTCAGCCCCTAAACTAAACTCTTTAGCAATAGCTTCCAGCTCCATATCTAAAATAGCATCAAGCACCGACATTAAGCCGACTAAATAACCTTGTTCTGCAATGACTTTTCCGCCTGGTTCTAAAATTATTTGCATGAACTGCGCTCGACATAAGCCTAAACGAGTAAGTTCACTGGGCTTGTCTGAGCCAAGCTCGCTTAGCGCCAATACTCGTACAAACTTTCTAATAGAATCTTCCCCTAAATACACAACCGCCTGAGGAATAGACGTTATCACTAAATTTTTATTAGCAGAGCGAGCATTCACTAGTTTTAGGACGCGTGCAGTCAAACCGACATCTTTAGAAATGCGTTGATTAATTTCATTAAAGTCTAAATCTGTGCGGGATGTGCAACGCAGTAAGTCTAAAACAGCCATTTTTAGAGGTTCGATACTGTTGTAACTTAACATTTCTGGATGTGCAAAAAAGAACCCTTGAAAATAATCGCATCCAGCCTCTTTAAGCTGCCTAAATTCATCATAGGTTTCAATTCGCTCAACCACTATTTTAATATTAGGAAAATTGCGTTTGAGCTTTTTCAGCAACATGCTGGTTTTTATTACAGGCTCTTCAACTTCAAGCTTAATATAATCAACCAAACTGAGTAATGGTTGCCATTTTTCATGTGAGTCGTAGTCATCTAACGCAAATACATATCCTGCTTTTTTTAACTCTATCACTCTCTCAACAACAAGCTCTATATTTTCAGTACGCTCAACAATTTCAATTACAGTATTATCAGGCTGTAATAATTTAGGCAAATCCTCTAAAAGCCCCTCGCTCGATAAATTAATAAACGCAGTTTGATTGAGCGTTAGCTTTTCTATGCCAACCAGCATTAACGCATTAAAAAAAAGTCGCCCAGTGGCTTGCCCGTCAGTTGTTCCTACAGGAAAAGCATTATTAACTGAATCTCGATAGAGCAATTCATAAGCAAAAATACTTTTATCACCGTCAAAAATTGGTTGCCTAGCAATATATTGAGTAACCAAAATAGATGAATTTTTTACCTCTAGATTATTTGGCATTAACCTTCCTACTTAACAGTGATGTCATCATTATTTTTTATTATTTAACCAGTATAGTGAAACTTTAAAGACTTGCTGCAATTTTAATTAGATTAAAAACAAACAAATAAGACTAAATTTATAACCCTAGAGCAGAATTATTAGTATCCTCATTTTTTATAGGGTTTTTGAGTTTACAACTGCTCTAAGCATACCCAAAGGTTATGGTTATAAGGTATAATGCGATTATTAATTTTTTATAAACTCACAAGAAAGAGTCCCTTATATGAGCATTGAACAAGCCTTAATAGAACGTAGCAGTAACCAATGTGAACTCTGCGCAGCAACAGACGACCTAACTGTATACGAAGTTCCTCCTGTTACCGAAGCTCATTCAGATAAATGCATCTACATCTGTCAAACATGTAAAGATCAAATTGAAGGCAATAGCGATTTAACCCCGACCCATTGGCATTGCTTAAATGACAGTATGTGGAGTCAAACACCTGCGGTACAAGTTGTTGCTTATCGCATGCTGACTCAGTTAGCAGCTGATAACGGCTGGGCACAAGACGCGCTAGATATGATTTACCTTGAAGAAGACACATTAACATGGGCGCAGCAAGCGCTTGCTGAAGATGATGATATTAAACACATTGATAGCAATGGTGTAGTACTACAAGCTGGCGACACCGTCACGTTAATAAAAGATTTAGATGTGAAAGGTAGCAGCTTAACAGCAAAGCGCGGTACAGCCGTGCGCAATATTGGCTTAACCAGCAACCCTGAACATATTGAAGGACGTGTTGATGGACAGCGTATTGTAATTTTAACTAAATACGTAAAAAAATAAGTAATAAATCAAGGCGCCTAGCGCCTTTTTTTATATCTCGACTTTCTTTATTTGCTAGTTAAGCAATGATTAAGCAATTCAACCGTATGCTAGCGACCTTATACCATACTCCATCAAGGAACTCTTATGTTCTCATCTAAGCCTAATTCAATGTTAAAGTCGATTGCAGGCTTGTGTTTTCTAGCAAGTGGCACACTTATGCTGAGCGCATGTAACGATGACGCAGCGCAGCAAAATAGTGCTGTGGCGCAAACAATGACCACCTTACCTGTGCAAGTTAGTTACTTAGATCGCAGCCTAATTGCGCCTAATTCACAGCTAACCGTTACCTTGGTTGATGTGTCAAAAATGGATGTGGCAGCAACGGTTATCTCTGAGCAGGTAATTGATTTAGTAGGCGCACCGCCTTATAAAGTAGAGCTTGAGTATAACCTTGAAAAGATTGACCCAACTCACCGCTATAGCGTGCGTGCAACCATTAATAATCAAGGAAACTTGCTATACACCAGCACAACGAGTAACCCGCCTTTTGATAATACGGCCTCATCAGAGCCTTTAGAGATTATTGTTTCAAAAGTAGCGCCAAAGCCAGACGTTGACTTAGTAAACACCTACTTCAAAGCAGTTTCAATCGACGGCAACCCTGTTGTAGTAAATACCAAAGAGCCATTTATTCAGTTTAATAGTGACAAAACTGTATACGGCTTTTTAGGATGTAATAACTTTAATGGCGGTTATGAAGTATCGAAGCAAGCAGTGACTTTTACGCAGTTAGCTACCACGCAAAAAATGTGTCATGACAATATGGAACAAGAAAGCGCGATGGCGGCTGTGCTTCAGGCAGCAACGCAATGGCAAATTAATGGTGAAAAATTAGTATTACAAAATGAGGCAGGCAGCCAACTTGCTACCTTTAACGCTGTTTACTTTTGATTAAGAACGTAACAATACCCCACATCTAAGCAAATAAATAAGCCCAGTTAAACTGGGCTTATTTATTTTTATTCGGCGACTAACTGCTCGCTACGGTAAAAACCACTTGGCTTACTCAACAAGCTTACTAGTTCAGGTAACACATCATCCATAGTTTGTTTCAGTTTCCATGGTGGATTTATCACTATCATTCCAGAGGCGGTCATACCATGTACTTCGGTATCTGCTTCAGTACCTAATTCAAATAATTGAATATTTTTAATTCCCGCGTCAATTAAACCCTGCTCCATATTATCAATACGTTCTCTGTCTACAACCGGATACCAGATCATATATGTACCCGTCGCAAAGCGTTGGTGGGCTTTGACAATGGTTTGTACGACCGTATTGTAATCGTCTTTTATTTCATAAGGTGGGTCTATTAACACACAGGCTCTGCGCGAAGCTGGCGGTAATAAACCAATTAAGCCCGCAAACCCATTTTCGCCGCGTACTCGAATAGAGCGCTTACCTTGCATGTTTTCTTCAAGTAATACCAAATCTCGCGGATGCAACTCAAAAAACCAGCCCTTATCTTGGCGGCGCAAAAAGTGTTCGGCGATTTTTGGTGAACCTGGGTAAAACGCCAGAGACGAACTTTCATTAAACGATTTTATTAACTCAATGTAGTCATTTAAGGCACCGTGCTGACTGGTATGTTGCCAAAGTTTTTCTATGCCATCTTGGTACTCTTGGGTTTTTTGCGCGTCTGGTGCTGACAGCTCAAAAAAACCAGCACCCGAATGCGTATCGATATAGTCAAGCGGCTTATCTTTTATTGTTTGATAACCCAGCACTTGCGCTAACACTAAATGTTTAAGTACATCGGCAGGGTTACCCGCATGAAAGGAGTGTCTGTAACTAAGCATTATTTATTTTCGCCATACGCTGTTTAATAAAATTAGTGAACCATAAAGCACACTGCTTTGGCAATCGTCACAGCAAAAGCGGGTGTTTACGTGAACCATTTCTGAATGAAAAAGCCAATAGCATGAATTATCCCTTAACATAGAATAAAAATCACCTAAAACCAGCGTAAATGCTGGCAAATAAACACACTTTGCTTTACATTTGCATGACATTAATTACAGTTATATGAGCGCATTTATGAACAACAATACTCTTCAACAACTCGAACAACTGATCGACCAACTAATTACCCGTAATAATCAGTTGCAAACTGATATTACAGAGCTTAAAGAGCAAAACAGTAAACTGCTTGATGAAAATGAGTTATTACAGTTAGAGGCCCTTGAAAATGAAGAAAAACAAAAAGATGCAAGCACCACCTTGTCATCATTATTAGATAAATTACAAAGCGCACAACAGGCAAGCTAATGTCTGAGCTGCAAAACCAGCGAGTCACTGTTGAATTGCTTGGTAAAGAGCAGCAATTTGCTTGTCCGGCTGGGCAAGAAGAGGCACTAAAAGCGGCCGCCAAAAATCTGAATGATTTAGTTGAACAAATGAAACAACGTTCAACAGTCAGAAACGATCAAAAAGCATTACTTATGGCTGCTTTGAATTTAAGCCACGAATTGCTTGAAGCAAAAACTCAAAAATCAGTTGAGCTTGAGCATCAAGATCAATTGATTGATAAGTTGAGTCAATACTTAAGCTCAAACTCTGAACACACTAAATAAAAGCGCATTTTGCGCTTTTATTGTTTTTACCGTCAAAATATAGCTAGAGAAAAAGATGCAACCACTTTTAACTAAAGCTCAAAAAATAGGTAAGTGCTTACTGCTTTTAATCTGCCTATTTATACATGCAAAAAGCAATGCAGCAGTTGAGTGGCAATCGTTATCGGCTAATATTCAATTTATCAAGCAGCCAGATAGATTACGTTTTTACGACTCTAACCAAGTGTTAATTCAGGGCAGTGAGTGTGCCTTACTGGTAGATGCCAGTGGTAACTTTGCAGCAGTAGAACAACTGGTTACCAAACTAAAACAACAGCTAAAGACGCCTTTATGTTACTTAGTTGCCACTCATTTTCATGACGATCACTTACTGGGCATGGCGGTTATGCAGCATTACTTCCCAGACGCAAAACTGATTTCTCACCAACAAGTCGCTAACGACTTTTCGCGTTATCAGCAAGCATTAACAGATAAGCTAGAGGGGTT
This sequence comes from Pseudoalteromonas sp. Scap06, assembly GCF_013394165.1. Lineage (NCBI taxonomy): Bacteria > Pseudomonadati > Pseudomonadota > Gammaproteobacteria > Alteromonadales > Pseudoalteromonadaceae > Pseudoalteromonas > Pseudoalteromonas sp. Scap06. The sequence goes on from NZ_CP041330.1 coordinate 2,989,900, forward strand.
CGAAAAAAGCATTGAGCTGAGCTATCAGCGATTAGCCACCTTACCCGATGCTGAGCAAGCTCAATGGCGAGAAAAGCTCACTCGTGCTAAAACACGCTTATTTCGCTGGCAGAATTATCAACTAACACCACCAAAAATGAGTATTAGTGAGCCTAAAACATTAGATTTAGGAAATTATGTATTAACTATCAACCCGCATCAGGCACATACTAATGGCGATTTAACATTACTTGCTGACAAGGGTAAAACCTTAATAGGTGGAGATATCATTGACTGGCTTCCCTACCCTGGGCATGGCGAGCTTAAACAATGGCAAAGTTTATTAAAAAAATATATAAATAATAATTCGCTGTCACTTTTTGTTCCTGGCCATGGCAATTTAGTCGATAAAGTTAAATTAAAACAGTCACTCACGTTTTTAGAAGCAATTACGGAGCAGGTTAAAAACAACCCTGAAGCCAGTATTGAGCAATTACAAAAAAAATTCCCAAGTGAAGTACTAAAACCTTACCAACAAGACTCACTTGATATAAAATCAACTCACTTATTTTTGCAATCGGGATTACTTCGCGCTAAAAACAGTCAATAACTGAACACAATGGATTGTGTTAAAATATGGAAATATATTTTTTAAAAAGGAACAAAATGCGTCACTTGATCTTATGCTTTGCCATTGTATTGCTATGTAGCTGTAAAACCACACAGCCAGAGATCATTGCGCCTGCAGTTTCTGCACCTGTAGAGCAAAAAGCCGTACAATCAATCATGCCGACCTCTACAAACACCAACAAAGTTATTAATAAAAAAACAATACCCAAAGCCCTTAAAGCGACTCAACCGACTGACTTATGGGCACATATTGCTGATAACTTACATTTACCGGTTGAGCAAAATCAAGCGTTAAAAAAACGCATTAACTGGTATTTAAAACAACCGAATTATTTAAGAATAGTGTCTCGCCGTGCAGAGCCTTTTTTATACCATATAGTAAAAAAAGTAGAGCAAAAGCAACTCCCCATGGAACTGGCATTACTGCCATTTGTAGAAAGTGGCTTTAGGCCTACCGCCCGCTCAAGTGAACATGCTGTGGGTGTGTGGCAACTGGTTGCAGCAACTGCACATCATTTCGGGGTTAAATCAGATCAATGGTACGACGGACGCCAAGATGTGTTGGCCTCAACCGATGCAGCACTAGATTACTTAAGCTATTTACATAAACGTTTTGATGGTAATTGGTTGCATGCACTTGCGGCCTATAACACCGGTGAAGGCCGAGTTAAACGCGCTATAAAGCGCAATAAAAAAAGAGGTAAATCAACTGATTTTTGGGCATTAACCCTACCAAAAGAAACCGCTGACTATGTACCAAAACTGTTAGCACTAAGCTATTTAGTAAAGCACCCTAAAGCAAAGTTTAAACGGCCAAAGCTTCCTTACAAAGCACTGACCACCTCGTTAAATGTGGCAAAACAGTTCGACTTTTCAATTATGGCCAAGCTCTCTGGCATGGGTGTAAAGCAACTACATGCCCTCAATCGAGGTTATTTAAAAAACCAAAGTTCCCCCCATGGCCCGCATACTTTGTTGCTTCCTATTGAGCAACAAGCTTTACTAAAAAACCGTTTTTTTAAAGCCAATTTTGCAGGCGAATACATAGTCAAAAAAAATGACACACTATACGGTATTGCTAGGCATTTTGGCTTGCCTTTAAAGACACTAAAACAGCTCAATAATAAGCAAAATAACTTTATTGGTGTTGGCGAAAAACTTATTTTAGGAGAGCCTCAAACGTTACCTGAATCACTCACTATTAACTATAAAATAAGCCCTTACTTGGAACAAAAAGAGACCGTCATTCCAACCATCGAGGTAGATTACCACGTTAAGCCCGGTGATAACCTGTGGAATATAAGTCAGTTGTATGGCGTTGCTCATAGCGATTTAGCACGTTGGAATAAGTTATCAGCATCTAGCGTATTAAAGCCTGGGACTCAGTTAGTTTTATTTATACCCCAAGCTGCGACACCTAAAACCACACCGGCTAAAAAAGATCTGTTACTCGACTTACAAAATACATTAAATCATCCCCGTTAAGTTTCTAAAGCGCAGTATTTCGCGTAAAATTGCTTTTTAATTTATTTAAATCTTAAAGAGACATGCATGCAAATCAGTAAAAATTCGGCCGTTGAATTTCATTACACCCTTAGCGAAGCCGGTGAGCAAATAGAAAGTAGCCTTAACGACGCGCCATTAAGTTACATTCACGGCAGCGAAGGCATGCTACCCGGTTTAGAAACCGCACTTGAAGGTAAAACTGCTGGTGATAAATTTAGCGTAACGTTATCTCCAAGTGAATCATACGGCGAGCGTGTTGATGATTTAATTCAGCGCATTCCGCTTAAGCATTTACAAGGCGATGTAAAAGTGTGGAAGCCAGGTATGACTGCAATGGTGCAATCAAATCAGGGTCGCCATCAAGTGACTATCGTAAAAGTAGGCCGCTTTAATGCTGATTGTGATTTAAACCACCCATTTGCTGGTAAAACACTGACCTTTGATGTTGAGATTGTATCCGTTCGTGAAGCAACAAGCGAAGAAATCTCTCATGGCCATGTTCATGCTGAAGGTGGTTGCGGCCACGCACATTAATTGCTAATTAAAGGAACATGTATGTCAAAAGTTGCAATAGTAACCGGTGGCTCTAAAGGCATTGGCTTTGCTGTGGTACAGCGATTATTAACTAACGGCTATCAGGTTCATAACTTAGATATTGAGCCCAGTGAGAGTGGTGTTTTTCATCAATGTGATGTTAGTAATGTAACCGCCGTACGCCAGTGCATACAAGCTATTATTGAAAAAACACAACGCATTGATGTACTTGTTTCAAATGCTGGCAAGCACCTAAGTGCCACAATTGAGCAAACCGATGAAGCGACATTCGATGCGTTAATGGCACTGAATGTTAAAGGTGCGTACGCGGCTATACAAAGCGTATTACCAGCTATGAAAGTACAACAAGATGGCGCTATTGTGTTAATTGCCTCAGACCAAGCCATTATTGGCAAACAAAACTCATTTGCTTATAACCTGACTAAACATGCATTGGCTTCGATGGCTAAAACCACCGCCTTAGATTACGCAAGTTTTAATATTCGCGCTAATGCAGTGTGCCCTGGCACTATAGAAACGCCGTTATTTCATAATGCAATTGATGCATATTGTAAAAGAAGTGGTGCTAACAAAGCCGATATTGTTGCAGAAGAAGCCGCATTACAACCACTCAACCGTTTAGGTCAAGCCGATGAAGTTGCTGCACTGGTAAGCTTTTTATTAAGTGCAGATGCCAGCTTTATTACTGGTAGCTTACAACGTATTGATGGCGGCTACACAGCACAATGAGCACTAAAATTATTGACCCGCATCTGCACTTTTTTAATTTGCTGGAGGGTCAATACACTTGGCTACAAGGTGCGAACCCACCAGCTTGGTCTAACTTAGATAAAATAAAGCAGCCCATCAGCGCTGCTGAACTGATCAAAAGTACTAACTTTGAACTCGCAGGTTTAGTGCACATAGAGGCAGGCTTTAATAATAACCAGCCTGTTAAAGAATTAAACTGGTTAGCCAGACATATTAAAACTATACCTTATAAAGCAATTAGCTTTGCAACAATTAACCAGCCAAATAACGCATTTAAACTAGCACTTCAGCAGCTAGAACATCACTCTCTTGTAGGCATTAGAGATATCACTGAAGGTCATGATGCCGAGCGCTTATTGAGCCCTCATTGTCTCGATAACCTGCGGCACTTGAGCCATTTAAAGCTGCATTTTGAAGCCCAATTTGAAGTAGAAAACCTCAACATCACCGAGCGGCTCATTTCTTATGCCAACCAAGTTAGTGACTTACAAATAATCATTAATCACGCAGGGCTTGCACACAACCTTGCTAACTGGTCAACTGCAATTGAACTACTTGCAAAACAGCCTAATGTTGCGATTAAGTTTTCAGGTTTTGAATTACTAATGCTTAATAGCGAGCAGCAAAACCAATGTTTTAAACATATTTTAAAGCATTTTGGTATGCAAAGAGTGATCTTTGCTAGCAACTTCCCCCTGTGCCAAATTAATATTAACTACAACGAGTTATGGCAACATTATCGCAGCCTGTGTAGCGACGGTCTTACATGGCAATATTTGAGTTACAAAAATGCTGCAAGCCTCTATCAACTCTAAATGAAAACCGCTATATTTAGCTCAACAGTTTAAAAAACGAGCATGCGTATGGCCATTTTTAATCCATCTTCTCTTAAATACACATTACTCTCTTGCTCGCTAGCCGCTGTATTAACAGGTTGTGGCGGTGGAGGTAGCGACAATGCGACCAACCCAACAACTAATAATAGCGGCTGGACTCCAGGTGTATTTGCCAGTTCAGGGCAATTTAAAGGTCAATGCCAAGCAATTAGTGAAAAAAACTGGCTACGCTCTTGGAGTAACGAAACCTACCTATGGTATGACGAAATTATTGATACCAACCCTGCATTAACGTCAGGGGTTATTGATTACTTTAATACTTTAAAAACGGAGCAACTGACTGATTCAGGTGCGAAAAAAGATAACTTTCACTTTAGTTTGCCGACCGATGAGTGGCAAAGACAAAATCAATCCGGCCTAAGCTTTGGTTATGGCTTTAATATAAAAATAATTGCAGGTAGCGCGCCACGCCAAGCAGTTGTTAGCTACACCGAACCAAATACCCCAGCTAGTAATCAAAATATTATTCGTGGTTTTGAGCTTTTAGAAGTTGATGGCGTTGATTTTATTAACACCACCTCATCGAGCGAGGTAGGTATTATTAATGCAGGTTTATTCCCCGAGCAAACCGGTAAAGTTACCGAATTTGTATTTAGGGATATCAGCACTAATGAAAACCGCACAGTGACACTCACGTCTCAAAACATCGAATCGCAACCAGTAATGAATGTTCGTACCGATTTAGTCGCTGGTGATGTTGGTTATTTTCAATTTAATAGCCACAACGCCATAGCCGAAACACAGCTTTACAACGCCTTTAACCAACTCGCTGCCAGTAGCATTAAAGATTTAGTCATTGACGTGCGCTATAACGGGGGTGGGTTATTACAAATGGCTAGCCAAGTAGGCTACATGGTGGGGGGCAGTAACACGCAAGGTAAAATATTTGAACGGACCATATTTAATGATAAATACCCTAATACCAACCCCGTCACAGGCCAAGCACTGACGCCGATGCCTTTTACAAATCGTTTTGTCGGCTTTGAAAATAATCCTGCAATTGTAGCGGGCACGCCGTTACCCACCTTAAACTTAGAACGGGTATTTGTACTTACCACCAGCAGTACCTGCTCGGCTAGTGAGGCTATCATTAACGGGCTGCGCGGAGCAGATGTTGAAATTATTCAGATAGGCGCAGGCACCTGTGGTAAACCGTATGGTTTTTACCCTACCGACAACTGCGACACCACTTATTTTACTATTCAATTTACTGGCGAAAATAACAAAGGTTTTGGTGAATATTCAGATGGCTTTGCACCGCAAAATACCATTGATGACGTACGACAACCGGTTCGCATTGCTGGGTGTGCTGTTGCCGATGATTTTACTAAGCGCTTAGGTGATGCTAGTGAAAGCTTATTAAGTACAGCGCTGAGCTATAGAGAAAACGGCAGTTGCCCTGCCCCAAGCTCAATAAATAGTGTTCTTGGTTTTGCGCCCACTATCGCCACCGATATGCCAGAAGTAAAAGATATGCGAGTTCAAACCATGCTAGAACAAAATATTATTCTTAGTGATAACATGAGATAAGCAATGAACATATTATTAGCAATAAGCATGGCTGCAGCGACATTAGGGTTAACGGGTTGCTTAGCACAAAGCTCAGAACCCACACCTAAGCTACAGCATGCGTTACTAATTGAGCCGAATAGCGCTAAAGTAGCCGATGCGATTACGCAACTGCTACATAGCTCACAGGTTCAATTAGCCGACGATGTTTTTGTCACCTCAAGCACAGTTACGCTTGAGCGACTTAATCATAAAGATCCTCAGGGAAATCCGATTATGGGCAAGCAGCTTAATATGCCGGATCAGTTTGAACTAATGATTAAAGGTAAGCAATGTTTTATCCGACATTTAGATAGTAAAGCTACTGAGCCACTACCTGGTGTTAGTTGCAAGGCGATATACTAATATATTATAGAGCGCTGGCCGAACGTGGTTTCTCAAGCCTGTTAAGCTTTTTTACTTTTTCTGAACAAAAATAATTATTGTTATTTTTTGGTGGAATACTTAATTACATCTATAGTTAAAATGCTCATGGAGTAAATAAGAAATTTTAAATTTAAAACAGGACTTTTATCATGAACGATCTTAGCTTTCGCGTTATCCCAAACGAAAATGACTCTTGGGAGTTTATTTCTAAATCAGGCTCTAGCGCTGAAGATATTAAAATCAACTATAAAGAACTCACTACAGGTGGAAGCCTGAACTTATATTATGAGTTAGCAAACGAATCGGAGTGGACTTTTTCTGAAAATGGCAGCTATTTTTCAGATGCTAAAGATAACTTTAGTTACCAACTAAATAGCCTTGTTGCCAATGAAGGGAAGTCATTAATTATTACAATTTCTAGTATTTTACCGCATCAAGCCTTATCTCAGGAGTTGAACAAACTATTGGCTGAGAATCCAAAAAAAGTAGTATCAGGGCAGTTGGATCAACGTACAAATTATGAAATTAATTTTCGATTAATTGCAAAAAAGAGCACTGACGTTAACTCTCTTATGCGTTATTTTTCGCAAGACCCACGCGTTATAATTGAAGATATGGAGCCACACTAGTACAGAGCTTACTCTGCGCTATTTTTTACTGGACATAAAAAGTTATAATGCTCTTTACCTATTAAGCTCATCAGCTTATTTTCAGAGCATAACCCCTTAAACCATTGTAAACGGTAAAAAACTGGGCTCCACCCCAAATTTATACTTTGCTCTATTGATGCTAACGCCGAGTATTTTTCATTCAACAAGCTTTGTAGCATTGCTTTAATAAAGTATGCCTCTGCCAAATTAGAATTAGTAGCTAACAGCTGTTCAATCTGGTTCATTGCTTGTTGATTTCTATCTAAATGAATCAACACTTGTGCTTTTTCAAGTTGTTCTGCAACGTTCTGCGACGAAGAATCAAGCTGCTTATTGACTTCTAAATATAAGCTTTCGGCCTCTGTAAAGCGGCCCTTAAAATGAAGTAAATCGGCATAGTTAAGTTGTAAGGTAGTTGTTTTGGCATCTAACATCATCGCTTTTTGAGCAAAATTTAATGCATCGACAAACTCACCTTGTAGAGAAAGAGTAATTGAATAATTACTATAAATAGAAGCGCTTTGCCGCCCCGAATCTATCAGTTTTTGGTAGTTATTCTCTGCAGCCTTCAAGTCACCCGATAACAAATATACATCAGCGACTGTTTTTAGCGTTACAATATCGTTAGGGTTATAACTTAATACCTCCTTTAAATATTTTAATGCGTTAGCACGTTTCCCCGATGTGAGATACGCTATTGCAAGGTTTCTTGTCGCTAATAAAGTTGGCCTTATTTTATATGCCATTTTCGCATGCTTTAAAGATTCTTCAAGGCGACCTATACGCTTAAAATAAATAGCCAAAATAGTTTCTCTTTGGTATTCCTCTAATGATGAGTTTTGAATTCTGCTAATAATTTTTTCGGCTTTAATGTGCTCCCCCGTTTGTTGATATATTTCAAGTAGGTCAATTAAATAAGCAGGACTGTCACTGTATGAAGTTGGCGCTCGTTCAAGTTGAAATTGTAACTTTGTTATGAGCGCTACATTTTTGGAAGACTTATAAAGTCGTAAAATTATTTTTCGGTATAAAGGATATAAAGGCTTAAAATCTGGCTGTTGCGATAACAAGGCTTCAGCCATGGCACGTTGCTTTTGAGTACTACCTAAATCATTCGCAGTTAGGGTAACTAAAGATACATATTGCCTGATAAACTCATCTGACAATAACAGTTCCCTATTTGACAGGATGCTTGGGCTAAGCAAGTTTTGTATTGAAGATAGTGTTGAGTTATAAATATTTAGATAGCTTTCTTTATTTGTTGCACTTCGGGTTGTGCCTACCATTGTGGCGTTTTTATCTAATTCGTTTAGTGTAAAGTCACAAGACAAAAGACTACAATCTAATACAGGAATCAGTAGCTTAGTAGCTCTTAGCGCAGTAGCTAAATTATTTAGGCCTGCATCATTACCAAGTATTAATTGTGTTTGTGTAACTTCCTTGCTCGAAATTAAAGCAAACTTGCGATCCGCAAGTACATATTCGGTTATTGCATCTTTGACGCCAAGACTAAGTAAGCGCTTTTGTGTATCCGTAACTTGGCTACTCACTGTAAATTCTACTGGCATCAAAGCTATCCTCTCTATCGGTTTTGATGAATACCAAAGCCAGCTCCCCGCGATCAATAACAGACAAAGAGCCACAGTAAGAAATAATCTTCTATTGAAAAAACGTTTACTTACGTTGTTATTATTTTGATAGCTTTTAACATCGACAGTCAGGCTTTCAAAACTAAGTGAGTCTAAAATCCGCCTAAACTGAGATGCTACGGCACGAGCGCTTTCAGGTCGTTTATCAACTTTGAATGCTAATAATTGTTTAAGTAAAGGCACTAAATCAGCAGATAACTCTTTGATCGATTCATAACTTGCGCTACAAGGAAATGACATTATTTGTTTTGCTAAATCTTGCCCTATATTACTCGATGCTTGTTTTGAATAGGCATGGTAGCCTGTTAATAATTGATAAGCTATTAGCCCTAGTGAAAACAAATCACTACGAAAATCCATAGTTTGATTATTCAATTGTTCAGGCGACATTGCCTTTAAACTGCCATAATCAGTGCCTATATTTGTCGCTTCAGCTCCTTTAATTTTTGAGATACCAAAATCTGTTATTTTAACTGTGTCTTCATCACTAACTAATACATTGGCAGGTTTCAAATCGAGATGTAGTATGCCTTTATCATGAATTGCAGCTAGGCCATCGCTGATATGAATAAGTATTTCTAATTTTTTAGTAAGAGTGAGACTCTGTTCTTTCATTAAATGGGCTAAGGTCGTTCCTTTAACATACTCCATTTCTAATAAAATTTGTTCATCCCGATGAATTATCTTATAAAGCTGCACTATATTTGGGTGATTTAAGCTTGCAATTAACTTTGCTTCGCTGATGGCTCGCTCAGTATTATTTCCAGCTAATTTCATAACTTTGAGGGCTACTTGTCTATTCAACTCTAGATCTGTTGCAAGGTATATCGTACTCATTCCTCCTTGCGCCAAAACTTGTATTTGTTTGTAATAATCCTCTAACACAAACTGTTCGATCCATCATATGTAAATAATTAGTCTAGTATTTAATGTTAATTAAATGCAAAGTCAATATATACAATATGATAGTGTAATATTATTTACTAAAAGACCAAAAGAGAGCTGTATGGCTATACTGACTAAGTTAAACTCAAATATGAGCTTTTATCTGCGCGACTTTCATCGTTTTGGTCGGCTAGCCCACTCTGTTGACACCTTATTAAACTACCCAGAAGTGACACGTATTCATGCTGTAATAGAGTGGGTTAAACCACACTGGTACATTCGTGACTTAAGCAAAAATGGTATTTGGCTAAACGGTAAACGACTTGATAAGCAAACCAATTCCGTATTAGCCCTAAATGATCGCATCAGCTTTTCAGAAATAAATAACTTAGATTACCAGTTAACTTCTATCGATCCACCAAGAGACCTTTTACTACCGGTCAATGGAACAAATACACATTGTATGTTGCTCGAACCTTATCATTTTTTACCCGATAGCCAACACCCCAAAGCTGTTATTTATTACGACCCTGAGAGACTCTCTTGGTGTTATGAAAATACAGAAACTCACCAATTAACACTCTTAAAAGATGGCCAAATAATAATAATCGCAGAACAGCAGTGGCAGTTTTTTCAAGCAGAAATGGCATCACAAGAAAACACGCTGAATTTAAGTCCTACGTCTATTAATAACCTTAAATTTATGTTCAATTTAAGCTTAGATGAAGAGCAAACCGAATTAAAAATAAGGCAACATAATAAATTAGTTGACCTAGATGTTCGCTCTCACCACTATCTTACTTTATTGCTGGCTCGTAATAAATTGACTGATATCAAAAATAAATTTGAGCCTGATGTACAGGGCTGGGTACAAGTTAAGAAATTAGCACGCGATCTCGGTATTAATGAGAGCCATGTCAATATTCAGATCCACCGTGCGCGAAAACAGTTTATGGACTCTTTCAATAATATATTATCTGCTGATATTTTGATTGAACGTAAACGAGGTAAAGTTCGTTTTGCAGGGACGTGCTTTACAATTGTAAAGGGGGCGAATTGTGAATCAACAGAGCCTAAAAATTAAGAAATGGCTGTGGCAACGAGCTGAGCTACAGCCATTCACTGGTCGATTACTGAGCTATTATTTGTAGCGAACAATTGTAGCGAACAGCCTTATTTATCAATGATTTAAATTCAAGGCTAAATGCCACAAGCGACTCTTCCATAGGGTAACAAGCAATACACTTATCAAGCTCTTCAGTAAGCTGATTAAGCATACTAACTGATATTGGATTTTCAGCCTCTACGCCGTATTGATGCTTCCAAAACCGCTGTAGTATAGGAGCATCATTTAACATAGTTATATACTCATAACCATCATGCCAAAGCTCATCTGTCAAAGAGCATTGAAATTCAGGCTCATCGAGATGAAATGTTGTAGATGATAGAACGACCTTTCTCATAATTATCTATTCCAAAATTGACATTAAAAACAGTTTCCCGGTGCACCATTTAGTTCAGGGAACTGAGTAACAACCTCTCCATTTGGCTTAATTATCAAGCGGGCGCACTTCTCTTGCTGAGTACCAACTACCATCCCTAGGTTAGCATCATACCTAATACGAGAATCAGGCTGTACTGTTCGTGATTTATTAGTTGCATTTTGTACTTGTTCGCAAAATTGTTGTGCATCTTGAATTGTTGCACAATACTGAGGCAAAAATTGACTGGCTTGTACACCTGCAGTGCAATGCCTTTGCTGAATATGAGCAAAAGATTGTGCTGTTACATCACATATTGGGTCTGCAGCTGCCTGAGTTGCAGAAATAAATAGGTAACTGATAAAGCTGCTATAGATAACCGAATTAATTAATTTCATTACTGTCTCCTTTGCAATCTAAATTGATAGGAAGTCACTCTTCCTTTCTCAATCTAGATACTAGGGAGAAATATTCCATAACAAAGTATTACACAGTGCAGGTAATACTTCGTAATAACAATCTCTAATTAGAAGACCTATCTTTTGGTGACTTGGTTGACATACCAAGTACACACTTACTTACACGATGTAACACAACTAAAAGGAAACGAGGATGTCTATTTATAAATTATTAGTTAAAAACGACTCAACTAACCCAACACGATTTGCAATTTTCCAAGAAAAGCCATCATTAGATGTTGGCGGTAATGTATTCACATTAGCTTGGTTTAGCAAGTATGCATATCAAGGAACAACTGCCGAATTTGCTTGGGAAATTGACTACAGTGCAATTTGGTCAAGACCAGGTCAAGAGCTTCGCCCTGGCGTTATCTGTAAAACATCACAGTCAAAACGAGTTGATTTAGATGGTGCGAATACAGTCACTTTAGGCTACGACAATGTTAATGATGCCTTTAACATGAGCTCTCCTGTAAAAGGTAATAGTGGCAGTATTTTTACAAATTGTGACGAGACAGTACCTAATTCAAACACCACTCCATCAGCTGCTGCGGGTATTGGTATTGCTATGAGTGGTGCGGGGACTTTTTTAGTCAGTACGCAACCGAATATGAATTTAACATGGACACCCAAGCCTAAATATTACCTTGTTGCTGGTAACTTCAAAACTGGCGAAATTTTAGATACGCAAACAATCATGAACAGTGGCAGAGCTCTCGAAATTCCATATCAAGGAATTTTAACGCAGAGCGCAACCTTAAATAGCCAAAATGTTTTAGTACTAAATTAATGCTAATTTGTGTGCGCTAATTAATGGCGCACACATTAATTGGAGGGAATCAGATATGGCTGCTCTAGATAATCAACATACTTATGATATAGATAGTTTATTATTTGCAATGCAACAAAAAAACTTAGTGTATAACTACGACTTTCGTTATTTTAGTAATCAAACGAATACACAACCTATTAAGTATAACCACCCCGATGGCTGGATATACAGTGATCCAGGTAATGGTTCACAAATTAGTTCAGAAAATAACGGCTGTCGAATCGTTACCAGTACAGAAGAAAACGCCACAATGAGCTTTCGACAAAATATTCACGAGTTTCCAAGATGGAAAGAAACTCTATGCTCTGAACACATTAGCTGTGTGGCACAGTTAAATGTTAAAGGAACAGGCGAGCTACACTTTTGCTTGTCAGACGGTATTACATATGCCCAAAGAACATACACAATCCAAAACAGCCAAGAACTCAATATATCTACCGAATTAGAAATTGCAATGGATGCAAAAACTGTTTTTGTTGAACTTTCGTGCTCTTCCCCGTCTGTCGTTATTTCTGTAAAAAAAATATTCGCAAACAAGGGCTATATAGCTTTAGCTAGTCTGCCTTGTATTGTTGCAGGTGTCATTGGTGAGCGAAAGCAGTACGTAGCAACAGAACAAGCACCAGCAGAAGAACTACCTCTATGTACTATACCAATTGCATTGAACAGTGATCAAACACGGCTAAACTCGGTTATTAACTATCGCTTCGGCAAGCAAGGTGAATTTTCTTTATTACCTGATTTTAGAGGATATTTCAGCCGTGCTTGGGATAACTCAGCCGGTAGAGATAAAAATGCCAAACAACGTAAAATGTCAGGTGATTCGAATAATATTGGTGACCTAGTGGGTACAACAGAGCCCGATATATTTAAAGAGCATCAACATACCATTACTTTTAAGCCTGTGAATATGCTTAATCCTGAAAAAGGAAGTCCAGCCTATGGTGTTAATCTTGCAGCGAGTACTCAAACTCAGATCACGACAGAGGGTGACCTTGAAACACGTCCAATCAATATTGCAGAATTATTTACAATTAAGTGGGCTTGATATCTTTTAGGAAGGTGTGCCAGAGCAATGACTAACTATACTTTAAAAGTTAAAAATAACTCCAGCAATGCAACTAGTTTTTGTGTATTTATGGCCTTACCTGAAGAGCAAGCCCAAAATAGTTCATTCTATACACTTGCATGGATGGTCAAATATGCTGAACCAAATACGATGATAAGATTTTCATGGAGCGATATCTTCAATGTTATTTGGTCACAACCTGGAAGACATTTACAATCTGGCGTTATTTGCGATGTTAGGGAACCTAATTTTTTATCATTAAGTCGAAGCATTAAAATAAACGCCGCTGCATCTCAATGTCTTGACATTAACCCGCCTGAAAAAGGATGTACGACATTACAATATAATAAAAAGCAGCTAACTTACTGTTTTAGCAAACTTGAAAAAAGCAACAATGATCAAATAACGATCAACTGTGATTCTGAAGTACCTAACTCAAAAACTACATCCCCTCACATTGCTGCAGGTATTGGAATAGGGCTTTCGGGTTCAGGGTTATTCTTAGTTAATACCCAACCTAATTTGGCATTTATGTGGCCTGTACCACCTTTTAAGTTTTATTTATCTTTTGGTTCCGTTAAATGGGGAGAAATAATTGACCGCGAATCATGGCTAGAGAGAGCTGTACTCGTTTCATTTAATGATACTACCGAATGTGAAGCCATCTTAAACATTAACAATCGCCTCAAAGTAATCAGGTAATACCCCGATTAACGGGGCATTACACAAACGCTTTTACTTTATCTCAACACGTTGTGAGCGCATTACAATTTCATCGTTAAGCTCAATCCCAAGGCCTGGTTCTTCTGATACTTCAAAAAAGCCATTTTTAGGTTGTGGATCTTGTAAGCACAGCTCTCTGTTCCACTTTTTAATCGCATAAGTATGATGTTCATGAATTAAAAAGTTAGGGATTGCTGTTTCTAAATGTAATGCTGCCGCGGTTGCAACCGGCCCACCACACACGTGTGCCTGAATACGCACGTCAAAAATATCTGCGTAATCACATACTTTTTTAGTTTCAGTAAAGCCACCACATAAACCAATATCTGGCTGGAGTACATCAATGCTTTGATCTTCTAAATATGGACGCACGCCCCAACGGTTATATAAGCGCTCGCCGCCTGCAATAGGCACAGCCACTTTATCAGCCACTTTGGCATGTAATGAGTGGTTTAAATAATTCACCGGCTCTTCAAAATACATACAATCAAATTCTTCTGCAATCTCACCAATTTGAATTGCTGATGTCGCACCAGGTAAACTGTGGCATTCAAAAATAATGTCAACTTCATCACCCACAGCTTCACGAATAGCCTGCATACGAGCGCGGTATAGTTTCATTTCTGGGCGAGAAATAATATTTGTGCGATCGTAATAGGTGTTGCCGTCTTTATCGTATTGAATTGGGTCAACCTTTACCGCATCGTAACCTTCCGCTACTGCTTTTAGTGCCGCTTCGGCATATTCTTGTGGCTGTACCAGCGCTTTAAACTCACTGTCCCAGTCAAACTGTAACTGCGATGCATAAGTACGTAGTTTGTCGTTAACTTTACCACCAAGCAACTGATACACAGGTAAACCCAATGCTTTACCCTTTATATCCCAAAGCGCAGTATCAATCGCACTCATTGCAGCATAAACTACCGGCCCACCACCTAAACCCCAAAAGCTTTCACGCAACATACGTGACCATAGTTTTTCAGTTTGAAACGGGTCATGGCCAATTAAAAAGGCATCGGCCATTTCTTTGATCATCGCAGCGGCAGCGCTGTGACCTAAGTCATAAGCAAGACCGGCTTCACCTACACCGCTAATCCCTTCATCGGTATGAATGCGAACAAATACCGGCGTCCATGCAGGACGCTCAGGACAATGAATGTCAAAGACTTCAACGCGATTTACTTTCATAAAAAATTCCTTATTAACCTTTATCGGTTATTTTGCAAAACTTGGGTCAAGACGATACGCTTTTCGTAACATGGCAGGCCATGCTAGCTGCCCCCCAGTACTGCCGCTGTGAACAACGTTCGCTTGATTATAAATGTTATCAATAATAGCTTGTGGTACTGCAATCGCTTCTTGTGCACTTGATTGAATAGCTAACTGTATTTCACAGGCACGTTGAAGGTCATAAAAGCGCATAAACGCATCACCAACTGTTGGCCCTACCGTTAAGCCGCCATGATTCACCAATAGCATATGGTTGGTGCTACCTAAATCTGTTTGCAGGCGTTTACGCTCATCATCATTCACCGCTAGGCCTTCATAACCATGGTATGACAGAGAGGGTAATGAAAACATCGAATACTGACTTAACGGTAACAGCCCTTCTTTTTGTGTTGCAACTGCAATGGTTTCTTTAGTGTGTAGGTGTATTACGCAATGGGCATCCTCGCGTACTTCATGAATGGCACTGTGAATGGTGAACCCCGCAGGGTTAATATCAAATGGAGTGTCGTCAATAATGCGGCCATTTAAATCAACTTTAACTAAGTTAGATGCAGTGATCTCATCAAACGTTAAACCGAACGCGTTTACTAAATAATGATCCGTACCCGGTAGGCGAGCAGAAAGGTGCGTATAGATTAAATCCCCCCAACGAAAATGGTCAACTAATCGATAACATGCGGCTAAATCAACACGTAGTTGCCACTCTTGTTCTGATACTTTATTTTTTAAATCGAGCTGGGGTAAATCAAACATAACAAGCCTTTTAAAACACAGCATAACGCTAGTAATAGTAGATGTTTAGAAGTCTAAATGAGTATTCGCATGATGGCAATCACCAAATAAAAAAGCCACACAAAGGTGTGGCTCTTTTAAGGTTTCGTTAGCGATTATTGTACTTTTGATAGGTAATCGGCAATCGCTTCAAACTCTTCATCAGTCACAGTCGCAACCATTGCTTTCATTGCCATAGACATACCGTTGTTACGAGCGCCTGACTTAATGTCTTTCATTTGCGCTACTAAATACTCTTTGTTTTGACCATTTAGCTTAGGGTACATCGCCATGATAGGTGCTTTACCATCTGCACCATGACATGTTTGACAGTTTTTAGCGGTATAAAGTGCAGCGCCATCAGCAGCGGCGGCTGAAAATGAAAAACTTGCGGCTAAACCAATACCCGCGCCTAATAAAAGTGTTTTTATCTTGCTCATTGTATTTACTCTTCTTTTTTACGGTTAAAAAAAACGGTTGTGATAATTGTAGTCAATAAATCTTTAAAAAGCATACGTCCTTGATAAGGTTTGACGATCAATCAGAACAAATACGTGTATCCCTCATAAAACAAATATTAGCTTGCCTTAGCTGAGCAGATACTTAATAACACCTTACCAAATAAGATCGTCTGGTACTTCAAAATCAGCGTACGGATCGTCTTCGTCCTTGGCTTTGTTCTCAGGTTCAACATGAAACACAATATACTTTTCATCAACCTCAGCCACTTTGCGTGCAGGCTCGTCTTCTAATACGTAAAACTGGCCTTCTAATACACAAATTGCTAAACGTCCGCCCGAGAGCGCCTTTTGCGTTTGCTCATTCACATCAAGGCCCTTTACTTTATTTTCATAAGTAAAGTTAAAGGTACGCTCACCACGAATTGACTCTTGATTGTGATGCTCTAAAATTTGCTTAACACGGGCTACCTGCTCACGTTGCTTTAATTCTTCTTGGCGCGTTTTGTTAAGCTCTTCGGCTTTTTGCTGCTGCTCAAGCTTGGTTTGCTGAATATGCTTTTGCAAATCATTTGGGTTGCTTGTCGCTCCCTTCTTTTGCTTTTTCTGTTGCTTGCGCTTTTCTGATTTAGCAACTTTGGCTTTATGTGATGTTGTTAAACCAGCTTGGAGCAATTGCTCTTGTAGTGACCCCATGGCGTGTTCCCACTAAAAACGAATATTAATGCTATTTTAATCACCAACGAGCGTAAATAACAGCGCTATTGGTATTAATCTAACAAACTACTGAAAACAAAGCATGATTTAGCGCAATAAAGGTTAATTTATGAAAACCCTAGCAGTTTTGTATATAATGCGACTCAACTAATAAGCAATGTTAACGGCAGTCAATGCGCTTATCTCACTTACTCCTTTGTTCTGTTTTTATTTTTTTTGTCTTATACGCACCACAGCCATTATTAAGTTTATTTGCCACCGAATTTAATGTAGCGCCTGCCATTGCAGGCAGCTTAATGACTGCCACTATGCTGCCTTTAGCCATTGCCCCTTTGGTGTATGGGTTGTTTCTAGCCAAGCGAAACCCATTATTAATTTTACGCATCGCAATGTTATTACTCGGTGTCGGCTGTTTATTATTTATTTATGCCCCTAGTTTTGAGCTACTGTTACTTGTTCGGTTTTTACAAGGGCTGACTTTACCTGCCGCTTTAACCGCAATGACCAGTTATATTGGTATGAGCTATCAAGCCGATACATTACAAAAAAATATGACTCTTTATATTGGTAGTACTATTGTCGGTGGTTATTTTGGCCGAATATTGGCTGCGCTCTTTAGCGACTTGTGGTCATGGCAAAGTTTTTATTACTTAATTGCTGCCATGTTGATAATACTCTCGCTTAGCATCCCCCATAAACGCTTTGTCCTGAGTAGCTCTAGTGAGGTGTTATCACCTTTAGATTATATGAAACAACTTAAAGAAGGCTCGGTACTTAAACTTTATGGTGCCATATTTTGTATGTTTTTTTGCTTTGCCGCATTATTAAACTACTTGCCTTTTATTTTAAAAAATACCTTTTTAATTAATAACACCCGCGACATTGGCTTAGTTTATAGTGGTTATTTAATTGGCGCGTTAGCCTCTATTTTTACCCCGTGGTTATTAAAAAAAATGACCTCAGCTTGGCGCTTATTGGCATTGGTATTCCTGTTTTATAACCTCAGTATTGTGTTATTAATGAGTCATTCACTGATGTTGTTTTTAATTGCATTCACACTCTTTTGTGGCGCTATGTTTGTAATTCATTCAACAGCGGCACCATTGGTTAATAAAATTAGTCACGCTCCACCGAGTGTTACTAATGGTTGTTACGTGTCATTTTATTATAGCGGTGGCGCACTAGGATCGTTATTACCTGGGGTGGTTTATCAAGCACACGGGCAAACCGCATTTATGGCAACACTTCTTGCGGTTTGCTTATGTGGGCTGGGTCTTATTTTGTGGGCTCAGCGCGAGGGTAAAAACATCACCCGCGGCTGATGTTCAGTAAAATCAAAAAAACGCAGTAAATCAGGCTTAGTTAATAACCACGTTTGGGTGTTTTCAAATGGATGGCAATGAAATAAATCGCCAAACCAAATATCCTGATCAAGCCAAAGCGTTACATCTCGTTGCTTATCGTTCATTAAGCTGAGCATTGACACACAACCTGGTGCAACTTTTAAGTACTTAGCCAAGCGCTCATTAGAGGCAAACCCTAAACGCGATAGCCCTTGCTGTTTAGACAACGATTTTAAATCGAGTTGTTTATCATGCGCGGTGATCACTAAAAAATGGCGCTTACCTTCGTTATCTCGCAAAAAAAGATTTTTTAAACGTGTTCCTGGGCGATTCACCATCAGCTCGTCAGCATCTAAGCTACCATGCAACGCTGGATGCTCAATCACGTCATAGTTAATATCAAGTTGGGCTAACACCGTCGCTAATTTTTGTTTATCCGCTAACATACTACAAACAACGCCCTCTTAATTGCACACTTAAATCTCGCCATAGCACTTCGTTTATTTCATGCTTATCTGCACAATAGTTACGTTGTGCAAGCTCTTTATTAAGAAACTCTACCGCTTGATCTTCTAATTGTAACTTAAGCACGCTCGACTCTTCAAAGTGCTCTTGTTCGGCAAAACGCTTTACATCGCTTCGGGTTAGCTTTTTATTAATATTAATTTGCTCACGGCTCTTAGCCTTTACAGAGACCACATAGGCAAAAAGCTTGTTACCTTGATCATCAACAGTGTCATAAAATTGTTGATTATTAATTTCATAGGGAGGCTCATCTACCGAGCTGGCACAGCCAAAAAGGAAAATCATGAAAACTAAAGCGTATTTTTTCATTATGTATTGTCGTTTTAGTAAATATTGAGGCTGAGTTTAACAAAAATTAGTTAAAACGGAAAAATTTGTGAAAAAATACTTGACCGAAAACGTAAAAATATTTAAAGTTCACCCCGCTTAAGACTCAGCACTTAAGCATTTACAGTACATGTAAATTAGGAATGTGGGGCTATAGCTCAGCTGGGAGAGCGCCTGCCTTGCACGCAGGAGGTCAGCAGTTCGATCCTGCTTAGCTCCACCACTTTCCTACCCTCTCCTTTAAGTAATATCCTTATTTTTATATTCTAAATAAACCTCTCTGTTAATAATGCTTTGTATTTTTTAATCTCTTTGTTTGCTTAAGTGTTTAATTTTGCTAAATCGAGATCAAAAATGCCGAGCAAAGCCCGGCATTTTTATTATTTATTGAGTTGGGTTAGTTATTCGCGAACTTGACCAACACCATTAACTAAATATTTTTCAGTGGTTAATGACTCAAGTCCCATAGGGCCATAAGCATGTAACTTAGTCGTTGCAATACCAATCTCTGCACCTAAGCCTAGTTGTGAGCCATCAGAAAAGCGTGATGACGCATTAACCATAACAACCGACGCATCAACACTACGTTGGAATAACTCTGCCGCCGCATCGTCCTTAGTACAGATAACTTCAGTATGATTTGAACCGAATTGAGCAATGTGCTCAACGGCTGCATCAAAACTTGGCACAATACGAATTGCTAACTCTAAGTCTAAGTACTCTTCACCAAATTCGTTATCAGCAAGTACAGTGGCATTATCAAAATATTCAGCCGCTTTGGCGTCAGCATTAATTTTTACACCTTCTTGACGAAGTACAACTGCACACAGATTTAAAAACTCATCAGCTACATCTTGGTGTACCACTAAACCCTCAAGTGCATTACATACACCAGTACGCTGAGTCTTACCATTAAGCAGTAAATTTAGTGCTACTTCTAAATCAGCATCTTTATCTACATATAAATGACAAACGCCTTTAAAATGCTGAATAACTGGGATTGTGCTGTTTTCAGTAACATAGTTAATTAGGCCTTCACCACCACGAGGGATGATTAAGTCAATGCTATCGCGTTGTTGCATCAATTCCATTAGTAAAGCACGGTCAGGATCAGGAATCACTGAAATTAGCGCAGTTGGTAGACCATGTTTTGTAAGCACGCTATGCATTACACTGGCAATGGCTTGTGAGCTTTTCAGCGCTTCTTTACCACCGCGTAAAATAACACCGTTACCTGACTTAAAGCACAATGCACCTGCGTCAGCCGTTACATTAGGACGCGCTTCATAAATCATACATACTACGCCAAGTGGTACACGCATTTTACGAATTTTAATACCATTTGGGCGTTCAGTAATGTCACGTAACTGGCCAACAGGATCATCTAATGAAACAATCACTTCGATACCCTCAGCCATGGCTTCAATACGCTCATCATTCAATGTTAAACGGTCAATCATTGATGCTGCTAAATTATTGTCGCGTGCTGCGCTTAGGTCACTTTCATTTTCTTTGATTATAAATTCTTTTTGCTCTCTTAATGCCGCTGCCATATCGGTTAACACTTTGTTTTTAGTCTCGGTATCGAGTAAAGCAAGTGTATGTGCAGCCTTTGCTGCCTGGCGTGATATATCCGTAATTAAACTCATGACTTCTCCAATAATGCGATATCTTTTTCTGAAATAATTGGTCCAATCGAATCCTGCATTTTTTCGCTGAATTCACTCTGCTCGTTATCTGCAATAAAGTTTAACAAGCAGCTACTGTAATTTGCTGTGGCTTTAGCTAAACGCGTACCATCTTCACTGCGAACTAAGATAGTATCGCCCACAGCAAACTCGCCATGTACTTCTCTGATCTCATCGCCACGTAAGCAACCGTCTTCACCTTCTAATGAGTCATCAAATGACCCTTCAACAACGACTTCCCCCTGCTCATTGGCGGTATGTGTCATCCAGTGAATAGAATCTTGCATTGGTTTTTCATAAGGCAAGAATACGCTACCTGGGTTTTCACCGGCTAACAAGCGAGTAAAGGTTTCTTCTTTAAAGCCATTAATAATGTAAGTTGCAATACCATGTGAAGTGGCTTTCTCTGCCGCTTCAATCTTGGTTTTCATACCACCTGTACCTACCGCACTGGTAGCACATCCTGCCATAGCATAAATAGAATCATCAATTGATTTTATTTCAGGCAATAATACGGCATCGTCATGCAGATTTGGGTTTTTATCATACAAGCCATCTACATCAGAGAAAATCATTAATGCATCTGCATCAGCGGCTGCTGCAACCATGGCTGATAAATTATCGTTATCACCCACTTTTAAATCATCTGTTGTTACTGCATCATTTTCATTAATGATAGGTAGCACGCCGTGTTCTAGCAATGTAAATACGGTTTCACGGATACTCTGGTAACGCTCACGGTCACGTAAATCACCATGAGTTAATAATAGCTGTGCTGATGGAAAATCAAAGAAACGATCCCACATGGCCATCATTTCTGTTTGCCCTGCTGCAGCCATCGCTTTTTTCATTACCACTGAACGAGGTTGGTCTGATGGAAATAAATGTGAGCCAGCCGCTACAGAACCAGATGAAACTAAAATAACCTCAATTCCACGTGCGCGACAGCGGACAATAAACTGTGCGATGGTTAATAAATAACGTGAACGACAGCCATCTTGATCGGGTGCAATTAAGGCACTGCCCACTTTAAGTACGATACGTCGCCAATTTAACTTTTGCATAAGTGCTCAACTTTCCATTTAATTTGTATTCATCACATAGATGAATGAAACCAGGTCGCCATGTTTATAAACACAGCGTCGAATTTATTTATCATTGCCCACACTTTTTACACACACGTACACCGTCTCTAAAACTAGCGTTTTAAATTGAGATGCAAAAAATAAATAGTATTAACCCAATAAATAAATCGGATCGTACTAACTAAAAAAATATAAAGTGTTGTTTATGTATCGCTGTAAAAAGCTGTGTGCGGCCTTTTTATTAACAACATACATAGAGCCTCTTAAGTCTGGTACACCAACAGATAGGGTGATGACTTAAGGACCGAGATTTAATCGCCACGATGGGGATTAAATATTGAAAGGTAATAGTTCAACTCAAACTTTTATTTATCTGCATTGAGCAAATAAACACTTTGAGCAAAACCATACCAAAGAGTACGGTAAATGATATTGTGTGTTCAAATATAACAAAACAAAGCAAAAACAATCAGTAAGAGAGTTAAGATGTTTATATCTAACATAATCTAGTATTTAAACTACAAACTTGATTAGATAACTAATTATTCGAACACGAAGTATAATACGTTAAAGTAGCTGCTTAGATCAAGGCTAAAATTCAAGCTGAATAGGTCGACACTACTAAAGCTAGTGTTTTTTGTATTAAGTATCATGTGGTTAGACTACTATAAATATGAATTATATAGACTATAAATTTGATAACATTTTAGAAAATGACGTTAACACTAAATAAATAAGTATTATTTATTAGCTAAATTGAATTTACACGTGTATACCCACTGTACTACTGGTAGGTAACAGTTATACTTTTAAACATTATTAATATTAAGGAGTTTTTACTCTATGTCAGCAATTTATATAGCCGGTATTGCATTGTGTTCGGTGCTAGCCCAATGGGTCGCCTGGGCGTTCAGAGTACCCGCTATTCTGTTTTTGTTGCTTACTGGGCTTTTATTAGGGCCATTTAGTGGCGTATTAGACCCAGATGCCTTATTAGGCGATTTACTTTTTCCTGTGGTGTCTTTAAGCGTTGCTGTGATTTTATTTGAAGGGTCTTTAACACTGCATTTTCGGGAGCTTAAAGGGATCAGTAAAGTCGTAAGAAACCTCTGCTCTATTGGTATGCTTATGACCTGTGTCGTTATTAGCTTAAGTGCCTATTGGTTATTAGAGTTAAATTGGCGAGTCGCAGCAGTGCTTGGCGCTGTGCTTGTTGTAACCGGACCGACGGTTATTGCGCCACTGCTTAACTCAATGCGACCCACTCAAGATATTGACCGTATTTTACGCTGGGAAGGCATAGTCATAGACCCTATTGGCGCTTTATTTGCGGTATTAGTATTTGAAGCTGTGATGTTAGTTGGCCAAGGTGAAGTACTTAGTCACACTATAATTGCACTAGTTAAAACCGTTGGGGTTGGTTTAAGTATTGGTGTGGTTTCGGGTTGGATCACAACGCAACTGATGCGCCGCGAATGGTTGCCATTTGAGCTACATAAATTTGGCATTTTAGCGTTAGTGTTAATTAGCTTTTCGATTTCAAACCATTTAAGTCATGAGTCAGGATTATTGGCCGTGACTGTATTTGGTATTTGGTTAGCTAATCAAGATGACCTAGAAATAGATTCGGTGCTTGAGTTTAAAGAAGATCTGTCGATGATTTTGATCTCAACCTTGTTTATTTTACTCGCTGCCAGATTACAATTATCTGACTTAATGATGCTAGATAGCGACGTGTTTATATTTTTAGCTATTGTGCTATTTATTGCGCGCCCGTTGTGTATTGCTATTTCAACCTTTGGCACCGATTTACCAATGAAGTCTCGCTTGGTGCTGGCTTGGATTGCGCCTCGCGGTATAGTTGCTGCAGCCGTAGGCTCTGTATTTGCGTTAAGTATGATAGAAGCCGGTGTAGCCGATGCTGAGAAAATGGTGCCATTGATATTCACGGTTATTATCGTCACTGTGGTACTGCAAAGCTTAACGGCTATCCCTGTTGCTAAGTTGCTAGGGGTGCGCCAGCCCTCCCCTAATACTATTTTAATTATTGGTGCCAACCATGTATCTCGTGCTATTGCTCGTGGTTTAAAGGAACAAAACATTCCCGTTCACTTATCAGATCCTGCTTGGGAAAACTGTAAAATGGCACGTATGGATGGTTTGCCTTGTTATTACGGTAATCCACAATCTGAGCATGCTGAACGCTATTTACCTTTAACCACTATTCGCAGTGTTTTAGCGCTTTCACCTAATCGTCATCATAACGCATTAGGGGTGCAGTATTTTTCTCATTTATTGAATGAAAAAAATGTATTTTCACTACGCTCATCTTCATCACATGCTAAAGCAAATAAAGACAGCGCGACGTTCTTATCACGACAAATTCTGTTTGGTGAAAACGGAGCATATGCACGCTTAAGCAGCGTTATTGCCAAAGGCGGTAAAGTGAGTGCAACACGAATATCTGAAGAATTTAGCTGGCAGCAGTATTTAGAAATGAACCCTGAAGCAATTCCACTGTTTATTCTCAAAGGGGATAAAGACAGTGATGAAGACGCTCCAGTGAAAATGAGGCCTTTTACTAGTGATATGGAAAAGCCACCACAAGAGGGTGAACGAGTAGTTGCATTGCAACCGCCTAAAATATCGCTATTAAAAGATCCTGCCAATAACAAAGTCAAAGACAATAAAAAAGACGAGTAATAACTAAAAAAAGCGAGAGTGCGGCAAAAGCACTCTCGCTTTTTTACATAGGTAAGCGCGCGCGGGTAACGACACTGGCTGGCATTTTTTCAGCAAGTTTAGTTAATGCTCGCTCTATTTTTTTATGTGTCGCTTTATCAGCTACCGTGGTGTTAAACAACCAACGATAAGCATCTTCAAAATCTCTTGGACTACCATAACCTTGATTAAACAAACCAACTAATCGTAACTGCGCTTTTAAATTGCCTTGCGCTGACGCCTCACGTAAGTAGGTTATTGCCATGGTTTTGTCTTTTTGGACCAACCGCCCAACGTCGTAGTAGCGACCTAGTTGCTCTAATGCAGCCGCTAAACCCTGCTCAGCCGCTTTTTTCATGTAATATACACCTAAAGCAACATCGCGCTCAACACACACTTTATAAGCGAGCATATCACCGTATAGGAATTGATATGATGGCAATGCCATTTTATTGGCTCGCGCTTCTATATCTTGCACTAACTGGCAATTATCTGCCTTTACGCGCGCTAGATGAGTGTTCTCATTAATTAAAGCTATTAACTCAGATTCAGTATACAGCGGCACAGCTGCAGGGCTTTCTTCAGCTAAGCTATTGCTTATATTAAATAAAGAAAGTGTAAGTAGTGATAATGACCACACTGAGCAACGAGAAGATAAACGCATATTAACCACTTTAAAAATAAACTTACCAAATAATATACAAAGATCGTTCCACTATTAATAGCGTCACTTTTCTGCAGACATAAAAAAAGCTGCACATGGCAGCTTTTTTCAACATAAACCCAATTATGCAAATGGGCTACGAAGTATCATCGTTTCAACACGATCAGGACCTGTAGAGATAATATCAACAGGTACGCCAGTGATTTCTTCAATACGTTTAATGTAATCAATTGCCGCTTTAGGTAAGCCTTCAAGCGATGTTACACCCACTGTATTTTCAGACCAGCCAGGCATTTCTTCGTATACTGGCGTTACTTTATCGTAACCTTCAGCTGCTAATGGCGTCACGTTAGTCACAGTACCATCTTCAAGCTTATAACCAGTACAGATTTTAAGTGTTTCTAAACCATCTAAAACGTCAAGTTTAGTTAAACAAAATCCTGAAATGCTGTTGATTTGGACTGCACGGCGCATAGCCACTGCATCTAACCAACCTGTACGACGTAAACGACCTGTAGTAGCACCAAACTCATGGCCTTTGTCACCTAAATGCTTACCGACTGGGTCTTGCTTATCAAGACCGTCGTAAAGCTCTGTAGGGAAAGGACCTGAACCTACACGTGTTGTGTACGCTTTAATGATACCTAGCACATAATCAAGGTGTAATGGGCCAAAACCCGCACCTGTAGCAACGCCACCAGCGGTGGTGTTTGAAGATGTTACATAAGGGTAAGTACCATGATCGATATCAAGTAATGTACCTTGAGCACCTTCAAATAAGATGTTGTCACCGGCGTTACGCGTTTGATCTAAAAGCTCAGTTACATCAACTACCATTGCTTTTAAAATATCAGCAACAGCCATTGCATCATCAAACGTTTTTTGGAAGTCAACAGCGTCTACTTTGTAGTAGTTAACTAATGTGAAGTTGTGGTATTCCAATACTTCTTTTAACTTAGTAGCAAATAATTCAGGATTGAATAAATCACCAACACGTAAACCACGACGAGCTACTTTATCTTCGTACGCTGGACCGATACCACGACCCGTTGTACCGATTGGTTTATCGCCACGCGCAGTTTCGCGAGCTACATCTAATGCAACATGGAAAGGCAATATTAGCGGACATGCTTCACTGATTAAAAGACGTTCACGTACAGGTACGCCACGCTCTTCAAGCATGCCAATTTCTTTCATTAGCGCTTCTGGTGATAAAACAACACCATTACCAATCACACATTTAACATTGTCACGTAATACACCCGATGGAATAAGGTGTAGAACTGTCTTTTCACCGTCGATCACTAAAGTATGGCCTGCGTTATGACCACCTTGATAACGAACTACTAAAGATGCTTTATCTGTAAGGAGGTCAACTACCTTACCCTTACCTTCGTCACCCCATTGGGTGCCTAGTACAACAACGTTTTTACCCATTGCAAATTCACTTAGAGAAAATTAGGACGAGATTTTACCAGAAAACTAAAGCAATGTTCACCCCGTTTAGCTTATTTTTTCCTCGTGCGGGTAGTAAACATCAGTGTTTCGTTAATAATCACATAAATAACAGTCATTTATAAACTTAAAAATCAGATAACAAAAAGCCCTGCAATTGCAGGGCTTTCAAGTTTAACTAAAGCTATGATTACTGAGCTTTCGCGCCTTTCATGTATTGGAAGAAGTCGCTATCCGGTGATAACACCATCACGTCTTGCTTTCCTTTGAAAGTTTGCTTGTAAGCTTCTAAAGAGCGAACAAAGCTAAAGAACTCAGGGTCTTTATTATAAGCACTAGCGTAAATCGCAGCAGCGTCAGCATCACCTTGACCACGAACAGAACGAGCATTACGTTCGGCGTCGGCAAGCATTACTGTTACGCGACGGTCAACGCCTGCACGAATTGTTTCTGCTTTTTCCTGACCTTCAGAGCGGTGTTCTTTAGCAACTGCAGTACGCTCAGCGCGCATACGTTGGTAAATAGAGCTACTCACCTCTTGTGGTAAGTTAATTTGCTTAACACGCACATCAAGTACTTCAATACCCAGCTCACTAGCACTTTCAGATGCTTGTACTAACGCTTCTTCCATCAGCTCGCTACGCTCACCAGATACAATTTCACGAATAGTACGCGTACCAAAGTTAGTACGTAGGCCATTATTTACTTTTTGCTTAAGCAGTGTTTCAGCATATTGCTTGTCACCACGTGCACGCAGGTAAAAAGAACTAAAATCGTTTACGCGCCATTTTACAAACGAATCAACGATTAAGTCTTTTTTCTCGCTAGTTACAAAGCGATCTGGTGTGCCATCTAGTGTTTGAATACGTGCATCAATACGACGTACTTGGCTAAAAAATGGGACTTTTAAGTGTAAACCCGGGCCATAAACTACAGCTTCATCATCGCTGTCTTTTTGCACTTTACTAAATAAAAGTACAATCGCCTTTTGCCCTTCAGAGACCACGAACACCGACGAAAAAGACATCACAATGGCGGCTAATAGGATTACTAAACTAAAGTTTTTCATTGCGCTTATCTCCCGTCGTTAAAGCGATCATTGTTAAAGCGATCGTTACCACTATTAACAGTGCTGTTGCGTGACGTATTTACCTTGTTACGTAAATCGTTTATATCGCTTGAGCTAGGTAAAGCAATACGTGTTGATGAACCCTGTTTTTCCATGATTTTATCAAGTGGTAGGTACATCATGTTGTTGCCACCTTTAACATCAACCAACACTTTAGAGCTATTACCTAGCACTTCTTGCATCGTGTCTATGTATAAACGCTCACGTGTTACTTCTTTAGCTGCTTGGTATTCTGGAAGTAATTTCTCAAAACGGGCCACTTCACCTTGCGCTTCTAAAGTAATACGTTCTTGGTAACCTTCAGCTTCTTGCGTCATACGAGTCACTTGACCACGCGCACGCGGTTCAATTTCACGGGCATACGCTTCTGCTTCACGAATAAAGCGTTGCTCATCCTCTTGGGCCGCAATTGCATCATCAAACGCATCTTTAACTTCCATTGGTGGACGAGAGTCCTTGAAGTTAACGTCAGTTACGATTAAACCTAAGTTGTAAGGTTCGATGATTTGATTTAGCTCATCCCAAGTATTTTGACGTACAACTTCACGGCCGTTTGTCAGTACTTGGTCCATTTTTGAATGGCCAACAACATAACGCAGCGCACTATCTAATGCTTCTTCAAGGCTGCTGTCAGCGTTAGTGACACTAAACTTGTACAAGTAAGGGTCGATTACTCGATACTGTACTTCAAATTCAACGCTTACTACGTTTTCATCTTCGGTTAGCATAAAACCTGATGCTGATAACGAGCGAACAGCTTCGATATCGACTGGAATAACCGTTTCAACAAAGGTCATTTTCCAACGCAAGCCAGGATCTGCAATTCGGTCAAACTTACCAAATTGAAGAACGACGCCGCGCTCAGCTTCTTTCACCGTATAAATACCGCTTAACGCCCATACAATTGCAGCGATAATAAGTACAAATGAAATACCGGCTCCGCCAAGTCCACCGCCGCTACCATTGCCGGATTTTTTACCGCCAAATAAGCCGTTAAACTTGTTACTGAATTTACGGAACACCTCGTCTAAATCAGGTGGGCCTTGATCACGTCCGCCTTTGTTATTCCACGGATCTTTGTCATTGCCATTATTACCCGGTTCATTCCAGGCCATAGCTATACTCCATTGTTATCTAAATAAATTCGGAAATTGTGTTAAATCTAACAAATCTTCTGCGTTTCTTATACTAAAACCGACATTAATCTTGCAGTTTTTAATCTCAGCTAATAAAACTTTCAATTTCAGGACCAAAATCTTTAATTAAACGGTTCCACTCAATCATAGGCAATCGTACATCAAGCAACCAATTACCTTGTTCATCAAACCGCTCATTGTGTACTGCACTTAAATTAAATAGTGATGCTCTTAAACGCCCATATTGTGGTGCGAGTAATAACGTTTCATTAAGCATTTGCTTAGCGAGTAAATCGCTAATAGCTTCACTAAGTAATTCACAGCCTTCGCCAGTTTTTGCAGATAGCCATACCCTTATAGGTTGGCCCTCGTCATCACGATCAATACGTGGCGTTACCTCATCCAGCGCATCAATTTTGTTATAAACTAATAACTGCGGTACCTCGTCAGCTTCAATTTCTTTGAGGACTTCTTGTACCTGTTCAATATTTTCTTTTCGGCGAGGATCAGCTACATCTATCACATGCAGTTGTAAATCGGCTTCACGCGTCTCGGTCAGAGTTGCTTTAAATGCAGCTACCAAATCATGCGGTAAGTGTCGAATAAACCCTACAGTATCGGCTAAAATAACAGAACCTACATCACCAATATCGAGTTTACGCAGTGTTGGATCTAGTGTGGCGAATAGCTGATCGGCTGCATATACATCTGAATCGGTAATATAATTAAACAGTGTTGATTTTCCGGCATTAGTGTAACCCACCAGCGACACTGTTGGAATTTCATTGCGCGTACGAGCACGTCGACCTTGCTCACGCTGTACAGCCACTTTCGCTAGTCGTGCACGAATATTTTTAATACGTGCGCGCAATAAACGTCGATCGGTTTCTAGCTGCGTTTCACCCGGACCACGTAAGCCTATCCCCCCTTTTTGGCGCTCAAGGTGGGTCCAACCACGAATTAAACGTGTAGACATGTGACGAAGCTGCGCCAACTCAACCTGAAGCTTACCTTCATGAGTACGGGCACGCTGAGCAAAAATATCAAGAATAAGTGTTGTTCTATCAAGTACCCGACATTGGCAAACACGCTCTAAATTGCGTTCTTGAGACGGACTCAACTGATGGTTAAAAATGACAACATCGGCATTGTGGATTTTGACAATTTCAGCTATTTCTTCCGCTTTGCCGGTACCGACAAATAGCTTGGGATGTGGTGCTTGACGGCTGCCTTGCACAACCGCCAAACTACTAACACCAGCAGAAGATACCAACATTTCTAATTCATGAAGATCTTCGCGATCCCCATCTTTAGGTAGGTCGATATGGACTAAAATTGCCTGTTCGCCAGATTCATAGCGGTCAAACAAGCATTACGCTCCTAATTTAAAAGTTTCCTGGTTCAGTTTCTTCAGTGTCTTCATTTCCCTGTACACCTTGGAAGTTGACTGCGCGTGCAGGTACAACTGTTGAAATTGCATGTTTATACACCATTTGATTAACAGTGTTTTCCAGTAAAATTACAAATTGGTCAAATGACTGAATTTTACCTTGTAATTTTATGCCATTTACCAAAAAGATTGATACTGGAATGCGCTCGCGGCGTAATGCATTTAAAAATGGGTCTTGTAACGATTGGCCTTTTGCCATGTTATTATTCCTTCGTTCTAGGTGTTATTATAATTAAGTGGCTGAACTAATTTAATAAAGCTAAATTTTGTCCAGCTACTACTAGCTTAGCGAACTTACTACACGATGCAAGTTTTCTTCATCACCGGTTGTTAACCACGTAACGTCAGGCCAACTTCTTAACCACGTTAATTGACGCTTAGCCAATTGACGAGTGGCAGCAATACCGCGAAAAACCATTTCATCATGGTCTATTTCACCCGCAAGGTAATCCCACATCTGTCTATAACCTACACAACGAATAGAAGGCATATTGGGATGTAAATCCTCACGTAGATATAGGGTCGAAACTTCTTTTTCAAACCCCTGTTCAATCATTATTTTAAACCTTTCTGCAATTCGCTGATGTAACTCTTTACGATCATCTGGAGCAATAGCAAATTGATGAAAAGTATAAGGTAAAGGTGGCTGTTTTTGCTTTTGCAATTCAGTCATTGTTTTACCTGTTATACGGTAAACCTCTAAAGCGCGATTAATTCGTTGTGAATCATTTTCACTCATCTTTTTCGCAGCTTGTGGATCTACTTTTAATAGCTCTTGATATAAATGTGGCCAACCGTACTGTTTCGCCTGTACTTCAAGCTCAGCTCTTATCTGCTCATCAGCCTCTGGTAGAGGGGATAATCCATCAATAAGGGCTTTAAAGTACATCATTGTACCTCCAACCAGTACAGGCACTTTACCTTGTTGATGAAATTTATCAATTTTTTCTATCGCATCGCGTCTAAAATCAGCTACTGAATAGGTTTCGCTTGGGTCGAGTAAGTCAATTAGGTGATGGGGTGCACGTGCTAGTTCGTCGGCATCCGGTTTAGCGGTACCAATATCCATACCTTTATAAACCAGTGCCGAATCAACGCTGATAATTTCAGTATTTAAATGCTCACACAGTGAAATTGCCAATGCTGTTTTACCAGCAGCGGTGGGGCCCATTAAAAATATGACCGGTAAATTACTCAACACGAATACCCTAATTAAATTGCGCTAGATAAGACTTTAGATCTATTTTAACTGCTTTTTCACGTAAACGTTCAATTGTTTGCGCATTATTTTGTAAGCGAGTTTGCTGTACTGCAAAGGCTTTACTGGCATAGAACCGTGTAGGTATTACATTTACCTGCCACGCTAGCCACTGATCAATACTTTCTAACTGAGCTTTACACCCATCAAGTAAGGCATCTACCGCGGTACTCACGTCAAGTAAGTACAAGCAAACAGGCAACTTCTTAACCATAACAAATTGTTTTTCAATTAAAAGTTCAAAGCCAAGCAAAGTAAACCATGATTGTTGCGTAGCCAGCAGTTCGATATCTTGTTTTGAGACATTAACCCGTACGGGTAATAACAATGCTTTGCCCTCAAGGCTGCCTTGCTCTTTAATTTGTGCAAGCCAATCATCCGCTAGCGCATATTTAAAGTGTGAACAATAAAGTTGGTTCTCATCATTAAACACACAAGCACCCTGTTCAATGGTTATTATATCGACAGTACGAAGCGCTGTATCTGATACTTGAGTCTCATCTGATTGCACAAATGGTGCTGGATTATCAAAGTGATGTGCTTGCTGCTCACTCACACCTTGATAAAACGCATTTACGTCATGGTAATTTCGACTTTCAGCACGTTGTTGATTACCTGTACCTTGAGTTGCACCACTATAAGTAGTGCTATGCGCTGAAGATGACCGACTAGGCTGTAATGACGACTTAGGGTAATCAAACGGTTCACTACTGGTAGCATTGTGTGCATTAAATGCAGCCACCGGTGGGCTATTATCATTAGCTTCACTGGAGCTTGAAAACTCAGCTTGCAGGGGCACAACAACTTGTTTTATCGCTTGCAAAATAAAGTCGTGTACTAAGCGCCCTTGATGAAAGCGCACCTCATGTTTAGCAGGATGTACGTTCACATCTACTTGACGTGGATCTATATCAATATAAATCACAAACCCGGGTAACTCTTGCTCACCGCTGACTTCTTCAAATGCTTGGCGAATAGCGTGCAAAATAAGTTTATCGCGCATCATACGATTATTTACATAGGTGTACTGTGTAGTATTAGCCGAGCCAACAGGGAGCACCCAACCATGTAGTTGCAGCCCTGCTTCACCGGATTGAATATGCAGTCCCTGTTCTGCAAACGCTTTACCCGCAACTTGGGCAACTCGTGTAATAGCTTGAGCAGGTTCGGTTTTAGGACGGTACTGACGCACCACTTTTGCGTTATGGGTTAACGTAATTGATACGTCAAAGCGACTCAGTGCAATCCGCTTTATAAGCTCATCAATATGGCTAAACTCAGTTTTTTCGGTACGTAAAAACTTGCGCCGTGCTGGGGTATTAAAAAATAAATCTTTTACTTCAATTGTGGTACCGCTGGGATGTGCCACAGGCTTTACCTCTACGGCCATATCTCTGCCTTGCGCAAAGGCTTGCCAAGCGGCTTCTTGCTGTTCGGGCTTAGAGCTTAAGGTTAAGCGAGATACCGAGCTAATAGACGCGAGAGCTTCGCCTCTAAAGCCTAAAGAGCAAATATTTTCTAAGTCATCGAGCGACTTTAGTTTACTGGTAGCATGGCGAGAAAGCGCTAATGTGAGCTCCTCTTTTGCAATGCCTGAACCATTATCACGAATTCGAATCAGCTTATGACCACCGCGTTCAATATCTATTTGAATACGTGTCGCACCTGCATCTAGGCTATTTTCTACTAACTCTTTAACCACCGACGCGGGACGCTCAACAACTTCACCCGCCGCAATTTGGTTTGCCAAGCGCGCAGGTAATATTTCAATACTCATAAAAACCTTAAATGTTGTGCGCTTTTAAAATTAACTCTGAGGAATATCAAGTTCCTGGCCAATAAATAGCGTATTTGAACTGAGCTTATTAACCTGTTTTATTTTACTAATACTAACGCCATATCGACCAGCCAACATACTCAGTGACTCCCCCGGACGTACCTTGTGTTTTGTTGGGTATTGAGACTTTAATGACGCAAACAGTGAGTCGTCAGGCGGGTTGCGTAAATAGTAATTTTTAATTGAGGTAAACATCGCTTTTGCCAAACGCTCTTGGTGATTGGCGCTTTTTAGTAGTCGTTCTTCACGAGGGTTAGAGATAAACCCAGTTTCAACCAAAATAGACGGAATATCTGGCGACTTCAATACAGCAAGGCTGGCATGTTGCGGTGCCTTTTTGTGCATTTTTGCTACTTTTTTTAATTCTTTTATCACTTCATCTGCAACACTTAGCCCTGTTTTCATGGAATGATCCATCGACATATCAAGCAAGGCTTGTGCTAAGTACTTTTCATTTGCAGCATCTTTAATTACATCGGCAGCACCGCCAAGTAACTCTGAGTGTTTTTCTTTATCCTCAATCCATTTACCAATTTCCGAATTGGCACGTCGCAGCGACAACACCCATACAGAAGCACCATTGGGTCCCGGACTGGTAAACGCATCTGCATGAATAGAGACAAAAAAATCGGCTTTTTTCTGGCGAGCGCGATTAGTTCGTGTATTAAGTTTAACAAAGTAATCGCCACTGCGAACCATACGCGAAATCATACCGCGCTCAGCATCAATCATGCGCTCTAAACGCTTGGCAATTTGCAAAGTGATGTCTTTTTCGTAAGTACCTGATGGGCCAATGGAACCTGGGTCTTCACCACCATGGCCTGCATCAATAGCAATTACAATATCGCGCTCTTGGCTTAACTGGCGTTTTTTAGCCGCCGTTTGCGCTGGGGTAATTGCACTTTTAGCTTGGCTTTTACCGTATAAATCGACTACTAGCCTATTTTTATAAGGGCCTGTGGGGGCAAGTGCAAATATAACCGGTTTAACTGGCCCATTTAATTCAAACACTAAACGCACGCTGCGTTTATTTTTAGGTTTTGAGTAACGTAACTTGCTAACAATTTGATGTTTTGGTGGCACACCTGGCAATGTTTTTAATTCATCAGTGTTTTCTAAATCAACCACTAAACGACTTGGGTTTTTTAGCATAAAGTAACTGAAGTCGGGTTTATCATCGAGATCAAACACCACCCGAGTGCTATCAGGTGATGGCCAGACACGCACACTATTAATAGTGTTTTGCGCCCACAATGGCAAGCTCACTGTAAAAACCATGAGGTAAATAAAAAGTTTAACTAAACCACGACTCATTTTGATAATCACTGCCTTAACTATTTTATTATCTATTATTTAGTTTTTTGACAATTGCTACACCACGCTCACTCGCACTGTTAATAACAATTTTACGCTCATCACCTACATAACTTAGCGTAGCATTTAGATCGGGAACAGGAATAAATTCGCCGCCTTTTTCCGGCCACTCAACTATACAAGTTGCCGTTTCTGAAAAATAATCGCGAATCCCCATAAATTCAAGCTCTTCTGGGTCACCTAATCGATATAAGTCAAAATGATAAACATTACCACGTACAAGCTCGTAGGGTTCAACAAGTGTATAGGTGGGACTTTTAACCTTACCTGTATGACCAAAACCTTGCACTATACCGCGAGTAAATGTCGTTTTACCGGCCCCTAAGTCACCATGCAAATAAATAACTGCGCCCTGCTCTATTATGGCAGCTAATTTATTTCCCATAGCAACAGTGGCATTTTCATCGACTAAATGAAAATTAAAACTACACGACATGATTACCTCAAAATTTACGAAAAGCGCATATTTGTTAATCATACCAGATTATTTATTTAAGGTGATACTGCCTCTTTTTTAAAGATAAAAAAACCGGCTTAAGCCGGTTTTTAATTAGCATGGACTTTACAGTCCTAATTTCTTCTCAAGGTAGTGGATATTTGTGCCACCATTTTTGAAGTTTTCATCTGCAAGAATACGTTTATGCAGTGGGGTGTTGGTTTTAATACCATCGATAACGAGTTCATTAAGTGCATTACGTGCTCGGGCGATAGCGACATCACGGTTTTCACCGTAAGTGATCAGCTTACCAATCATAGAATCGTAATGTGGAGGAACGGTGTAGTCAGCGTAAATATGACTGTCCCAACGAATACCTAAACCACCAGCTGGATGAAAACGGGTAATTTTACCAGGTGATGGAATAAAGGTTTCTGGGTCTTCAGCATTAATACGACACTCAATAGCATGGCCACGAATAACCACATCTTCTTGAGTGAATGATAAAGGCTGACCAGCGGCAATTTTTAATTGCTCTTTGATTAAATCAACACCGGTGACCATTTCAGTTACTGGGTGCTCAACCTGAATACGGGTGTTCATTTCAATGAAGTAAAATTCACCGTTCTCGTATAAGAACTCAAACGTCCCCGCACCACGATAACCAATTTCGATACATGCGCGTGTACAACGCTCACCAATGAACTTACGTACTTCTGCAGTAATCCCTGGTGCTGGCGCCTCTTCCACTACTTTTTGGTGGCGACGTTGCATTGAACAATCACGCTCACCTAAGTGAACCGCATTGCCTTGACCGTCGGCCAATACTTGTACTTCGATGTGGCGTGGGTTTTCAAGGAATTTCTCCATGTAAACCATGCTGTTGCCAAAGAACTGTTTCGCTTCTTGTTGGGTTAGCGCAATTGAATTGATTAACTCAGCTTCGTTGCGAACAACACGCATACCACGGCCACCGCCACCGCCAGCTGCTTTAAT
The DNA here is from genome assembly GCF_013394165.1 of Pseudoalteromonas sp. Scap06. NCBI lineage: Bacteria > Pseudomonadati > Pseudomonadota > Gammaproteobacteria > Alteromonadales > Pseudoalteromonadaceae > Pseudoalteromonas > Pseudoalteromonas sp. Scap06. The sequence goes on from NZ_CP041330.1 coordinate 3,026,498, forward strand.
AATTACCGGGTAACCAATACGCTTAGCAATTTGCATGTTGCGTTCTTTATCATCCGATACCGGACCATCAGAGCCAGGTACACAAGGAACACCCGCTTTACGCATCGCTTCGATTGCCGATACTTTATCGCCCATTAGACGAATAGTATCGCCACGAGGACCGATAAATACAAAGCCACTTTGCTCAACTTGGTCTGCAAAGTCTGCATTTTCAGCAAGAAAACCATAACCTGGGTGGATAGCGACTGCATCAGTAATTTCTGCTGCGGCAATAATGCGTGGGATGTCTAAGTAACTTTCAGTTGCTGCTGGTTTACCAATACAGATGGTTTCATCTGCTAGTAATACGTGCTTAAGATCGCGATCCGCCGTTGAATGCACAGCAACCGTTTTGATCCCAAGCTCTTTGCAGGCGCGCAATATACGAAGTGCAATTTCACCTCGGTTTGCAATGACTACTTTATCTAACATGAGAGTTGGCCTTTTACGTTGCGCTATTATTCAATGATGAATAAAGGTTGATCAAATTCTACTGGCTCGCCGTTTTCTACTAAGATAGCTTTTACTGTACCGGCTTTATCTGACTCAATTTGGTTCATCATTTTCATTGCTTCAACGATACATAGCGTGTCGCCAACTTTAACCTGAGAGCCCACTTCAACATATGCTGGTGCTTCTGGAGAAGCTGCTGCGTAAAAAGAACCTACCATAGGTGATTTAACTTGATGACCTGTAGGGCCTGCAGATGCTTCAGACTCTACGGCTGCAGGTGCTGATGGTGCAGTCGCGGCTGGAGCAGGTGCTGCTGGGGCGTATTGTTGAGGTGCGAATTGCGCGTACGCAGGACCGGCACTCATGTTATTACGGTTAATACGTACTGATTCTTCACCTTCAGTGATTTCTAGTTCTGCAATACCTGATTCTTCTACTAATTCAATTAGTTTTTTGATCTTGCGAATATCCATAAACGGCCCGCCTATTAGTTTGTTAGTTTAAATTTAGTTTGAGTTTTGCAATCGGCTGACTGCTGCATTTAAAGCAGCGTGATAACCCATTGCACCTAATCCACAAATAACGCCTTGCGCCACATCAGAAAAATAAGAATGATGGCGAAACGTTTCACGTGCATGCACATTACTTAAGTGCACTTCAAAAAACGGAATATCAACGCTTAGCAATGCATCACGTAATGCGACGCTTGTGTGCGTAAATGCTGCAGGGTTAATTATTATGTAATCAACCGCTTGCCAAGCATCATGAATGCGTTCAATGAGCGCTTGTTCACTATTACTTTGAAGATGCGTTAACTCCACACCTAAACTATTAGCAGCGCTGTTTAACTCGCTCATAATATGCTCTAAAGAATGCGAACCGTACTTATCAGGTTCACGCTTTCCTAGCATGTTTAAATTTGGGCCATTTATAACTAAAATCTTTAATTTTGCAGCCATAATACGCGATATATCCTATAAGTAATGAGTTAAGCGGTTACCAACTAGTTTTTCTCTAAAAAGTAAGCAGAAAAAAGTAAGATAGCAACAATTTCTCACGTTAACCAACTATTATAGTGATTTCGAAGTAAATAGCAGCAAAATACTGGTCTAATCTCTATTTCGGGGACTATCTTAAGGGGAGAATAGTGGCACAACATTACCAATCATGTTGTGCCATAAAGAATGGTTATTCAGCGCTGGCACGCACTGCAGCTAGGTGCTTAGCAAAATCATCTGCATTTAAAAAGCCAGTTACACGTTGTGTACTTAACTCTTCACCTTCAGTATTGAAGAATAAAATACTCGGTAAACCAAACACTGAATATGCTTCCATTAGCTCAATTGTTTCATTATCACTTTGGGTTAAGTCAATTTGAATCAGTTGATAATGGCTAAACTCACTTTGCACTTGCGGGTCAGGAAATGTGTAATGCTCAAACTCTTTACACGCTACACACCAGTCAGCGTATAAGTCCACCATAACCATGCGCCCTTCGCTATTTGCTTGTGATACGGCTTGTTTAAGCTCGGCTAAATTGGCAACGTGTTTAAACTCATTGCTTTGCGAGGTTGTTTGTAAACTCACAGCTTGTGTTGGCCAAAAATAGTTTTTGGTTAAATTAAAGCCAGTAAGCATCAATAAAACAGCCATAACCCACAATAAGGTTTTTAATTTGCCTTGAGTTTGGGCGCTTTGCCAATAATGGAAATAAAGCGCTGTGGCGATAGCTAATAAGCCTGCCATAAGCATAATAATTTCAATATCTATAATGCGCTCTAGCAAAATAAGTGGCACAACTAACATAATAAAACCAAATAAGGTTTTAACTTGTTCCATCCATCCGCCAGCTTTCGGTAATAACTTACCTCCCGATGTACCAAGGAGTAACAACGGTAAACCCATTCCTAGGCTAAGTACATAAAGTGTTAGCCCGCCTACTAGGTAATCGCCGCTTTGTGCCACAAATAATAATGCGGCTGATAAAGGCGCTGTAGTGCAAGGAGATGCAATAAGCCCTGATAAAACCCCCATCAAGAACACCCCAATATAGTTACCGCCTTTTTGGTTGTTGCTCACTTGGGTTAGCTTGTTCATCATGCCGCTGGGTAACTTTATTTCGTACCAACCAAACATCGACATAGCCAGCAGTACAAACAATAAGCTAAAGCTAATTAATACATATGGATGCTGTAAATAGCCTTGCACTTGCCCACCTAACGCAGCAACCACAAGCCCTAATGCGGCATAGGTAACCGCCATGCCTTGAATATAAACGAATGATAGGGCAAATGCTTTTTTGGTAGACAGGTTCTTTTGACCCGCAATTAAGCTAGATAAAATAGGAAACATCGGAAATACACAGGGTGTAAATGCCAAACCTACGCCCACAGCAAAAAATATAGCTAAATTAACCATTAAGCTTTGGCTGGCTAACTGCTCTGTAAAAGTGAGTTTTTTCTCGGGTGTTGCTGCAGTTACTGGTTTTTCTGCAGGTTGGCTAAGTGCCGTAAATGCACTACTTGCTGCAGTATTTTCATTAGTATTAGTTTCACTTGCCAATACACTTAATGGAATGCTAATAATTTCAGGTGGATAACACAGCCCTGCTTTTGCACAGCCCTGATAACGCACCTTAACAACGCCATCTTCACTGATATTACTCAGCTTGCTGATAATACTGAGAGAATTAAAAAACACCTCAGTTTTGCCAAAAAACTCATCTTCAATTATTTCACCAGAGCCCAACTCAGGCACATCAATGCTGGCACCTTTGGCAATAATTTCTATTTTGTCTTTATACAGATAATAGTCATCAGCGATATCCCAACCAACAAATAACGTACTGCCTTGCTGGTCAAAATCAAATACAAACGCTTCATTGACTGGTAAAAATATATGCTGAGTAGGTTTGAGAAAATCTTCAAGGGTATTTTGTGTTGCCCAAGCAGGCGCCATTAAAACACTTAATAAAAAAAATAAAATAAAGCGCATTAATGAAGTACCTCATCCATCCAATTAAAGTAAGCCAAGTTCCCCGTTGCCACATCAACAACTTGTATTTCTGGTACTTCGTAGCTGTGAAGATCTTTTAAGGTTAAAAATACATCGTTCATTTTGTCAGCTTTGGTTTTAATTAGTAGCTTCACTTCTGTTGCTTCAGCTACTTCACCTTCCCATATGTAAATAGAACTCATGGCCGGTAAAATATTTACACAAGCGGCTAGTTTCTTTTCTATTAGCGCCATAGCCAATAAACGGGCTTCATCGTTATCTTTGCAAGTGGTAAAAATAAGTTTAAATTGCGTTGTCATAGTGAACCTTTACTTGTTTATGGGGGTCTAGCCCCATAGTAGCTGATAGCGGGTATAATGTGTAGACACGAACTCTGCCAACATTTTGGGTCTTTGCAGTCAAGTGACTTAAACCCACTAGCTATAATTTTACTAACATTAGAGTTGATTACTTACTCTTATTAGCTTGAAAATAGACCCGACAACCCTCACTTATATTTCATTAGCACCTTAATGAGTGTCATTTTTAGAGAGTCTTATGTTTAGAATTTTATTTTTACTGTTTATCATCATCCCTATTATTGAAATTGCTTTACTAATTCAGGTTAGTGACGTTATAGGTAGCTTTGCAACAATCGCTTTGGTAGTACTAACCGCGATTGTGGGTGCGAAAATGGTGAAACAGCAAGGAATGGGCGCACTACAAAACGTACAAGTGCAAATGGCTCAAGGGCAAATGCCGGCTAAAGAGTTGTTTACTGGTATTTGCGTGATTATTGCTGGCGTACTTTTATTAACACCCGGCATTATGACGGATGTATTTGGCTTACTGCTTCTTACTCCAGCTATTCGCAATAAATTAGCCGCAGGACTTGCCAGCCAGGCAACGGTGAGAATGAGCGCTAGTATGCACCAAACGGGTACTTCAGGATTTTCACAACCTCATCAATCAATGCATCATGAGCAAGATGAAAACCGTCCCAATACTATAGATGGTGAATACGAGCGAAAAGATTAAAAATTTATCATTTTTTCTCTTGGAATTTTTCACTCTACCCCCATTAATTAAAGCAAATTAGATACACTTTTTTCTGTACTGTTCAGAAACTGTTAGGAGAACTAAAAACATGAACATTCGTCCTTTACAAGATCGCGTAATCATCAAGCGTCTAGAAGAAGAAACCAAGTCTGCTGGCGGTATTGTATTAACTGGCTCTGCAGCTGAAAAATCAACTCGTGGAGAAGTTGTTGCCGTAGGTAATGGTCGCGTTTTAGAAAATGGTGACGTTCGCGCGTTAGAAGTGAAAGCCGGTGACACTGTGTTATTTGGCTCATATGTTGAAAAAACTGAAAAGATCGAAGGTCAAGAATACCTGATCATGCGTGAAGATAATATTTTAGGCATTGTAGGCTAAACCTACTTTTCGTTTAACACACATTTTAAGAATTTAGAGGAAATTAAACATGGCAGCAAAAGAAGTACTGTTTGCAGGCGACGCACGTGCAAAAATGCTAACTGGCGTAAACATTTTAGCAAACGCAGTAAAAGTAACATTGGGCCCTAAAGGTCGTAACGTTGTACTAGACAAATCATTTGGCTCTCCAGTAATCACTAAAGATGGTGTATCTGTAGCTAAAGAAATCGAACTTGAAGACAAGTTTGAAAACATGGGCGCACAAATGGTTAAAGAAGTAGCGTCTAAAGCAAATGATGCTGCTGGTGACGGTACCACTACCGCAACCGTGCTTGCTCAATCTATTGTTAACGAAGGTCTTAAAGCAGTTGCTGCGGGTATGAACCCAATGGATCTTAAGCGCGGTATTGATAAAGCAATCATTGCTGCAACAGCAGAACTTAAAGCTCTTTCTGTCCCATGTTCTGATACTAAAGCAATTGCACAAGTAGGTACTATTTCAGCTAACTCTGATAAAGAGATTGGTGAAATTATTGCTGATGCAATGGAAAAAGTAGGCCGTAATACTGGTGTTATCACGGTTGAAGAAGGTCAATCACTTGAAAACGAACTAGATGTTGTAGAAGGCATGCAGTTTGACCGTGGTTACTTATCTCCATACTTCATCAACAACGCTGAAAAAGGCGCAGTTGAACTAGATAACCCATTTATCTTACTTGTAGATAAAAAAATATCTAACATCCGTGAATTATTACCAACATTAGAAGCGGTTGCAAAAGCAAGCAAGCCTCTACTTATCATCGCAGAAGACCTTGAAGGTGAAGCGTTAGCGACACTAGTAGTGAATAACATGCGTGGTATTGTAAAAGTATCAGCGGTTAAAGCACCTGGCTTTGGCGATCGTCGTAAAGCAATGCTACAGGATATCGCGGTATTAACTGGCGGTACTGTAATTTCTGAAGAAATCGGCCTTGAACTTGAAAAAGCAACAGTTGAAGACTTAGGTACAGCTAAGCGCGTAGTAATCACTAAAGATGATACAACAATCATTGATGGTGCTGGTGAAGAAGACGGTATCAACGGTCGTGTTGCTCAAATCAAAGCACAAATTGAAGAAGCGACTTCAGACTACGATAAAGAAAAGCTACAAGAGCGCATGGCTAAGTTAGCTGGCGGTGTTGCTGTAATCAAAGTAGGTGCCGCTACTGAAATTGAAATGAAAGAGAAAAAAGACCGTGTTGAAGATGCATTACATGCAACTCGCGCAGCGGTTGAAGAAGGTGTAGTACCAGGTGGTGGTGTTGCATTAGTACGTGCTGCTAGCAAGCTAGTTGAGCTACTTGGCGACAATGAAGACCAAAACCACGGTATTAAAGTGGCACTTCGTGCGATGGAAGCACCACTTCGTCAAATCGTTACAAACGCAGGCGATGAAGCATCAGTTGTTATTAACGCAGTTAAAGGCGGAGAAGGTAACTACGGTTACAATGCAGCCACTGGCGAATACAGCGACATGATTGAAATGGGTATCCTAGATCCAACGAAAGTAACGCGCTCTGCATTACAATTTGCAGGATCGATTGCTGGTCTAATGATCACTACAGAGGCTATGGTTGCTGAAATTCCTAAAGAAGAAGCAGCTGGTGCACCTGATATGGGTGGCATGGGCGGCATGGGTGGAATGGGCGGCATGATGTAATCATCCCCTAAACACTTAGCTCAAATAAAAACCCAGCTTCGGCTGGGTTTTTAGCAATAGAGATAAAATAAATTCACTAAACAACAATAAAATTAACTCAGTGTATTCCAATGCAACTGAGTTCCTGCAAGCTATACCAGAGTAAATTTTATTTAACATGATTAAGGATATTAAGTTGAATACAAAACCTGAAATTATCATTTCATCGCTGGATGCAGATAGGTTGTACACACTAATGGAGTCGTTGCCTGCAAACAGCTTTGCGGGTGAAAAAGAACTTGAAGCAGAACTTGCACGAGCCAGCATAGTTGAGCCGCACGAAGTTCCCGCAACCGTGGTAACCATGAATTCAACTGTGAACTTTGTTGTTGAATCTACAGGCGAAGAGTTTACTTTAACGCTTGTTTACCCAAAAAATATTGATTCAATTGGCGACAAAATATCAATCTTAGCCCCTGTAGGTAGTGCATTACTTGGCCTTTCACAAGGTGATCAAATTGAATGGCCAAAGCCTGGCGGTGGATTAGTAACAGTAAACATCAAAGAAGTTACTTATCAGCCTGAAAGAGCTGGTGAGCTTCACAGATAGTAGCCAAAACAAGCAGCGAAGACATTAGCTGGCACAGCCAGTCATTGCTGCTTTTACTATTTATGATTGATCAGTGCTCTTACATGCGCAAATAAATCACTGGCTAACATTCCTCTTTGCCCTGATTGTTCACAGGCTCTATCACCCGCCTTTGCATGTAACACAACGCCATAACATGCTGCCTCACTGGTATTTAATCCTTGAGCCATTAATGCCCCAATTATACCACTAAGCACATCACCACTTCCTCCTACAGCCAAACCAGGGTTACCATTTTCACATATCCAAGTATGCTCGGTATTATCGATTAGCGTACCTGCGCCCTTTAAAATAGAGGTCGCTGCGAAGTTGGTCGCACATTGTCGAGCATAATAAAAACGATCAGACTCAACCTCAGAGGTAGTTAAGTTTAATAACCGTGCAGCCTCTGCAGGATGAGGCGTTAGCACGGTATTATTTAATTTATGAGAAGATGATTGCTTAGCTAATAAGTTTAAGGCGTCTGCATCAATAACAGTAGGGATATTGTTTTGCTGGCAATAACGGATTGCCTGCTCAAAGGTTTTTTGGGCCCATTCATCTTGGCCTAAACCTGGACCGATAACTACACACGTTGACCATGCTAGGGCATCATCCAAGTGTTCACTAGTTACCATAAGTTCTGGTCGCCCGATGCTCACAGGTAAAACGGCATGTTCATGAGTATACACTTTTACCATTCCAGCACCAGACCTTAATCCACTTTCAGCACTTAATCTAATAGCTCCTGCAGAGCCGTGGTTTCCTCCTATACATAATAATTTTCCATGACTACCTTTATGGCTGCTCACTGAGCGCTCAGGCAAAGGTTTAAAGCTGTCTATATTGATAATCTGAGCAGAAGGGGTGGCTAGTTTCATAAATTGCTCGCCAATACCTAACTCGTCGAAATACAACTGCCCGGCATGCTGCTTTCCTTTAGTCGTGGTGAGTCCTTGCTTTATCCCAACTAATGTCATTGTTTTGGTGGCCATAATGGCTGTTCCTTGAGGACAGCCTGTATCTGCATTAATACCTGACGGCACATCAATACTCAGTATTGGTTTAGTGCTTTCATTTACCGCTTTAATAATAGTAGCAACATTATCGCGTACCGTATTCTCAAGACCAGTACCGAGTAATGCATCAATTATCACATCACACTCATCGAGTGCATCAGCGCTAAAGTTACAAATTTCACCACCGGCATCAATCCATTGCTTTTGTGCTTTTGCTGCATCTCCGGATAAGGCTTTATTCGGATTAATCGCGCAAACAACTACATGCCGATCTGCTTGTTTGATTAACCGAGCTACCTCATAACCATCTCCGGCATTATTTCCATTACCTGTAATAACTAACGTTTGTTTTGCATTAAAGGTTTTCCAACAGCAAAAAACAGCCTCCGCGGCACGCTGCATCAGCGTGTAAAGGTCTGCGCCGGTAGCATGAACTGCTTGTTCTTCATACCCTTTTATTTGTTTTGACAAATAGGTCCATTGCTCGTACTTAGGTGACGTTAGTAGTAATGACATAAACAGCTCAATTTAATAAGAATACCTAATTTCATTTTGGGCTTTATAAATTCTTTTTCAAGTAAAACATAGTTATGTAATCTATAAGGCTTTATTTAAGGATCTATTAACTTTATATAACGAGGATCACCATACAAGAGAAGTTAATAGGAGGTCAGCGTAAAGCAGGGCTTATTTTACCTAAAGCCGAATGCTTTGCACTTCTCTTACATTTGGAGTCGGTGTGCTACTTCGAAGCGACAGCAAAGTAGTATGTCCTGGAATCGGCTCTGATCAATTATCTTCCTTTAGCCTAATACCTTTAACCTTTTACATTTGTTTTTCACTTTTCTGCAGACGTAAAAAAGCCCGGCTCTTTCGAGTCGGGCTTTCTTGTATTTGGAGTCGGTGCGCTACTTCGTAGCGACAACGCAGTAGAATGTCTTAGTGCCCACAGCGATGGAGAGAGCCACATAACAAATGCTACGCTCTCATCCTATGTCGTGTTCTTCGTGTTCTTTTATCCTTGGGATTCGTGATACTCAACCCACGCTACGGTTGTCTGATTAACGCAGTGCAACTGATAGCTGACGGCTGACGGCTAATACTTTCACTTTTCTTCAGACGTAAAAAAGCCCGACTCTTTCGAATCGGGCTTTCTACTATTTGGAGCCTGGTAATGACCTACTTTCACATAACAAATGCTACACTATCATCGGCGCTGTTTCGTTTCACTACTGAGTTCGGCATGGGGTCAGGTGGGTCCAAAACGCTATTGTCACCAAGCAAATTTGGTGTCAGTCCGTATCGCTACGCACTAACTAAAATTTGGAATTTCTGATAATAAAAGTTTTCAGTAATCTACTTTAGTCTATTAACTTCTTCGCTTGTTTCACTATCACATAAAACGCGTTTGGCGTTGTATGGTTAAGCCTCACGGGTAATTAGTACAAGTTAGCTTAATGGCTCACACCACTTCCACATCTTGCCTATCAACGTTGTAGTCTTCAACGGCCCTTCAGAGACTTTAAAAGTCTAGTGAGAACTCATCTCGAGGCCTGCTTCGCGCTTAGATGCTTTCAGCGCTTATCAGTTCCGAACGTAGCTACCGGGCAATGCCATTGGCATGACAACCCGAACACCAGCGGTTCGTTCACTCCGGTCCTCTCGTACTAGGAGCAACCCCTCTCAATTCTCAAACGCCCACGGCAGATAGGGACCGAACTGTCTCACGACGTTCTAAACCCAGCTCGCGTACCACTTTAAATGGCGAACAGCCATACCCTTGGGACCGACTTCAGCCCCAGGATGTGATGAGCCGACATCGAGGTGCCAAACACCGCCGTCGATATGAACTCTTGGGCGGTATCAGCCTGTTATCCCCGGAGTACCTTTTATCCGTTGAGCGATGGCCCTTCCATTCAGAACCACCGGATCACTATGACCTACTTTCGTACCTGCTCGACGTGTCTGTCTCGCAGTTAAGCTGGCTTCTACCATTACACTAACCGTACGATGTCCGACCGTACTTAGCCAACCTTCGTGCTCCTCCGTTACTCTTTGGGAGGAGACCGCCCCAGTCAAACTACCCACCAGGCACTGTCCGTAACCCCGATTCAGGGGCCAACGTTAGAACATCAAAACTACAAGGGTGGTATTTCAAGGACGACTCCACAAAAACTAGCGTCTCTGCTTCAAAGTCTCCCACCTATCCTACACATGTAGGTTCAATGTTCAGTGCCAAGCTGTAGTAAAGGTTCACGGGGTCTTTCCGTCTAGCCGCGGGTACACAGCATCTTCACTGCGATTTCAATTTCACTGAGTCTCGGGTGGAGACAGCGTGGCCATGGTTACACCATTCGTGCAGGTCGGAACTTACCCGACAAGGAATTTCGCTACCTTAGGACCGTTATAGTTACGGCCGCCGTTTACCGGGGCTTCGATCAAGAGCTTCTCCGAAGATAACCCCATCAATTAACCTTCCGGCACCGGGCAGGTGTCACACCGTATACGTCATCTTGCGATTTTGCACAGTGCTGTGTTTTTAATAAACAGTCCCAGCCACCTGGTCACTGCGGCTCCAATCAGCTTAGAGAGCAAGTCTCATCACCAATCGGAGCGTACCTTCTCCCGAAGTTACGGTACGATTTTGCCTAGTTCCTTCACCCGAGTTCTCTCAAGCGCCTTAGTATTCTCTACCTGACCACCTGTGTCGGTTTGGGGTACGATTCGGTATAATCTGAAGCTTAGAGGCTTTTCCTGGAAGTATGGCATCAGCAACTTCATCACCGTAGTGACTCGTCTCGTGTCTCAGCCTAACAGCAACCCGGATTTACCTAAGTCACTAGCCTACACACTTTCACATGGACTACCATCGCCATGCTTGCTTAGCCTGCTCCGTCCCCCCATCGCAATTATACCAAGTACGGAAATATTAATCCGTTTCCCATCGACTACGCCTTTCGGCCTCGCCTTAGGGGTCGACTTACCCTACCCTGATTAACATGGGATAGGAACCCTTGGTCTTCCGGCGTGCGGGTTTTTCACCCGCATTATCGTTACTCATGTCAGCATTCGCACTTCTGATACGTCCAGCATACCTCCCGGTACACCTTCAACCGCTTACAGAACGCTCCCCTACCACTCAGAATAAATTCTGAATCCGCAGCTTCGGTGCATAGTTTAGCCCCGTTACATCTTCCGCGCAGACCGACTCGACCAGTGAGCTATTACGCTTTCTTTAAAGGATGGCTGCTTCTAAGCCAACCTCCTGGCTGTCTGGGCCTTTCCACATCGTTTCCCACTTAACTATGACTTTGGGACCTTAGCTGGCGGTCTGGGTTGTTTCCCTCTTCACGACGGACGTTAGCACCCGCCGTGTGTCTCCCGGATATTACTTTACGGTATTCGGAGTTTGCAAAGGGTTGGTAAGTCGGGATGACCCCCTAGCCTTAACAGTGCTCTACCCCCGTAAGTATTCGTCCGAGGCTCTACCTAAATAGATTTCGGGGAGAACCAGCTATCTCCCGGTTTGATTAGCCTTTCACTCCTAACCACAGGTCATCCCCTAACTTTTCAACGTTAGTGGGTTCGGTCCTCCAATTGATGTTACTCAATCTTCAACCTGCCCATGGCTAGATCACCGGGTTTCGGGTCTATACCTTGCAACTATTCGCCCAGTTAAGACTCGGTTTCCCTACGGCTACCCTAATCGGTTAACCTCGCTACAAAATATAAGTCGCTGACCCATTATACAAAAGGTACGCAGTCACCCTCGAGGGGCTCCTACTGCTTGTACGTACACGGTTTCAGGTTCTATTTCACTCCCCTCACAGGGGTTCTTTTCGCCTTTCCCTCACGGTACTGGTTCACTATCGGTCAGTTGGGAGTATTTAGCCTTAGATGATGGTCCACCTATATTCAGTCAAAGTTTCACGTGCTCCGACCTACTCGATTTCACTTAAAATGCGTTTTCATGTACGGGACTATCACCCTGTATCGTGGCACTTTCCAGAGCCTTCCATTAACACATAATAAGCTTAAGGGCTGTTCCGATTTCGCTCGCCGCTACTATCGGAATCTCGGTTGATTTCTTTTCCTACGGGTACTTAGATGTTTCAGTTCTCCGCGTTCGCCTCGTTAACCTATGTATTCAGTTAACGATACCTGCAAGCAGGTGGGTTTCCCCATTCGGAAATCCTAGTCTCAAGTGCTTTTTACTAGCTTGACTAGGCTTATCGCAAGTTAATACGTCCTTCATCGCCTCCAACTGCCAAGGCATCCACCGTGTACGCTTAGTCACTTAACCATACAACCCAAACGGGTCTTTGTTTTGTGACAGTTTAACTTCGCCAGAAGTTAATATTGAATACTAAAGTAGATACCAATCAACAAACGTAAAACGTTTATTAAATGGCACTGAATGATACTGCTATCATTCTTTTTTACTTTTGAAAACTCTGTACAAATACAATGTATTCATACGAATTTTATTATCAGCTTTTCCAAATTTTTAAAGAGCAGAGAATCAAAAACTTCTCAAAATTAAACACACTCTATTCTCAGGTGATTGTGCTACCCGATAAAAGAATATTTATTTTTAAGAAGTAAAGTGGTGGAGCTAAGCAGGATCGAACTGCTGACCTCCTGCGTGCAAGGCAGGCGCTCTCCCAGCTGAGCTATAGCCCCACATATGCTGGTCTTACTGTTTGTATACCGACTTCTTTTTAAGACAAGGCGTAAGTTTAGGCCGTTTAGTTCACTAAACAACGAAGCTTACAACGAAGTATTAAGAAGAAGTGGTGGGTCTGAGTAGATTTGAACTACCGACCTCACCCTTATCAGGGGTGCGCTCTAACCAGCTGAGCTACAGACCCAAACAATAAGTGTTGTTCTCTTTACAATTAACAATCATCTGTGTGGACACTACGAACAAATAAGTTCTAAATCGTATAAGGAGGTGATCCAGCCCCAGGTTCCCCTAGGGCTACCTTGTTACGACTTCACCCCAGTCATGAATCACTCCGTGGTAAACGTCCTCCCGAGGGTTAGACTATCTACTTCTGGAGCAACCCACTCCCATGGTGTGACGGGCGGTGTGTACAAGGCCCGGGAACGTATTCACCGCGTCATTCTGATACGCGATTACTAGCGATTCCGACTTCATGGAGTCGAGTTGCAGACTCCAATCCGGACTACGACGCACTTTAAGTGATTCGCTTACTCTCGCGAGTTCGCAGCACTCTGTATGCGCCATTGTAGCACGTGTGTAGCCCTACACGTAAGGGCCATGATGACTTGACGTCGTCCCCACCTTCCTCCGGTTTATCACCGGCAGTCTCCTTAGAGTTCTCAGCATTACCTGCTAGCAACTAAGGATAGGGGTTGCGCTCGTTGCGGGACTTAACCCAACATCTCACAACACGAGCTGACGACAGCCATGCAGCACCTGTATCAGAGTTCCCGAAGGCACCAAACCATCTCTGGTAAGTTCTCTGTATGTCAAGTGTAGGTAAGGTTCTTCGCGTTGCATCGAATTAAACCACATGCTCCACCGCTTGTGCGGGCCCCCGTCAATTCATTTGAGTTTTAACCTTGCGGCCGTACTCCCCAGGCGGTCTACTTAATGCGTTAGCTTTGAAAAACAGAACCGAGGTTCCGAGCTTCTAGTAGACATCGTTTACGGCGTGGACTACCAGGGTATCTAATCCTGTTTGCTCCCCACGCTTTCGTACATGAGCGTCAGTGTTGACCCAGGTGGCTGCCTTCGCCATCGGTATTCCTTCAGATCTCTACGCATTTCACCGCTACACCTGAAATTCTACCACCCTCTATCACACTCTAGTTTGCCAGTTCGAAATGCAGTTCCCAGGTTGAGCCCGGGGCTTTCACATCTCGCTTAACAAACCGCCTGCGTACGCTTTACGCCCAGTAATTCCGATTAACGCTCGCACCCTCCGTATTACCGCGGCTGCTGGCACGGAGTTAGCCGGTGCTTCTTCTGTCAGTAACGTCACAGCTAGCAGGTATTAACTACTAACCTTTCCTCCTGACTGAAAGTGCTTTACAACCCGAAGGCCTTCTTCACACACGCGGCATGGCTGCATCAGGCTTGCGCCCATTGTGCAATATTCCCCACTGCTGCCTCCCGTAGGAGTCTGGGCCGTGTCTCAGTCCCAGTGTGGCTGATCATCCTCTCAAACCAGCTAGGGATCGTCGCCTTGGTGAGCCATTACCTCACCAACTAGCTAATCCCACTTGGGCCAATCTAAAGGCGAGAGCCGAAGCCCCCTTTGGTCCGTAGACATTATGCGGTATTAGCAGTCGTTTCCAACTGTTGTCCCCCACCTCAAGGCATGTTCCCAAGCATTACTCACCCGTCCGCCGCTCGTCAGCAAAGTAGCAAGCTACTTTCTGTTACCGCTCGACTTGCATGTGTTAGGCCTGCCGCCAGCGTTCAATCTGAGCCATGATCAAACTCTTCAATTAAAAAGTTTTATGTCTTTCGACAGCTCAATGAATTCTGAATTTATTTAATATCTTTCGATATTGAATTGACTGTGCTGCAATTCCTACCTAAGTAGTTATTGCTGTTGGTCACTCAGTTTCAATTGAGACTCTAAATTTGTTTGCCTCACTACCTAAGTAGCTTGGCTGTTAGAACTCAATCTGTACGAGTGCCCACACAGATGATTGCTTTATATTGTTAAAGAACGTTGCGACGTTGTCGCTAGGGATGCGTATAATACATCCTTTATTTTTCGAGTCAACACTTAATTTTAAACTTTCTTACGATGATTTAAACTCAAGTTTTATTTAACTCTCTGAGTAGTTCGTGCCTCGCTATGCGTTGGCGTTCCCCGTCTCAGTGGGGTCGCATTATAGGGAGATCCGAAAACAGATCAACCTTTTTTTTAGATCTTTTTACTGTTTGCTCAACTTTCAGGCAAATAGTATCAAAATGGTATGGAAAGAGCTTACTTTAGGTCGTTTTTTGCACTCTTATTAACTATTTACTATAAATTTCATTGCTATGTTCAATTAAGACGTTAAGATAGCAAGTTCACAATGTTAAATTAATGTTTATTTCCTGTTTATTGGTAGATCAAAATGAAATTACCCGATCAAAAATCTTTTATCTTTGCAGTTATTCTTGCTGTTGTTGGTTTTGTTATCGTTAAGTTTGCACTTGCAAGCCTAGCATTAGACCCTGCACTACTATTTGGTGCTGGTTTATTAATTGGTGGACTTGTCATTGCTGCAATGTCATCAGTAAGTGCAGAAGAAGCCGAAGTAAAAACAAAAACACTTTATGTTGGCAATCTTCCTTATCGCGCAAATGAAGGCGTTGTACGTGCTTTGTTCGAAGAGCAAGGCAAGGTATTTAATGTTCGTTTATTGAAAGATAAGAATACTGGCAAACGTCGCGGCTTTGGTTTTGTTGAAATGGCTCAAGCTGATGCGGATAACGCAATTGCTAAGTTAAATGATAGTGAGTTCCAACAACGTACTTTAAAAGTACGTGAAGCAAAACAAAAACAAGAAGATGATTCTAACTCTTATCGTTCAGAGTCGGATCAAACAGTGTAACTTGCTTAACGGCTAGTTTATCACTACATATATCAGCCGTTGCATAATACCGCAGCGGCTTTTTTATGCCTGCTTGATCATCGCTTAAATTCAGTAAAGATCTAACTCGCTTAGCAATAGCCGCACCAGAATCTAACAACTCTATATGTGCTTTAAAGTAATCACTAATTGGTTTAGCAAGAATAGGAAAGTGAGTACAGCCTAATACCAGCACATCGATATCTTTATTAATATTTAATCGGTTTAACTCAGCGTGCAGCTTTTCTATATCTAAGTATTGGGTAAAAAAGAATGCTTCTGCCAGGGTGACCAATTCAACACTACTATATAAGCTTGTAGTTATAAGTGAGGCATGCTCTTTAATCAGTGTATCCGTATATGAACTTGCTACTGTAGCAGGGGTTGCCAATAATCCAATATGCTTTGATTGTGTTATTTGTGCTGCGGGCTTAATCGCAGGTACAACCCCTACAATTGGAATATCTGTTATTTGACGTACCGCACTTAATGCAGATGTTGAGGCGGTATTGCAGGCTATAACAATTAAGTCGACATTGAGCGACTCATTTTTGATAAATTGGATTAGTCCACATAAGCGACTAATTATAGTCTGCTGCGACTGTGCACCATAAGGCAATAATGCATTATCCATGAAGTAACTATATTGAGCGTGAGGAATGCTTTGCTGAATATGCTCAAGTACTGTGGTTCCACCTATACCTGAATCAAATACCATGATGTGCGCTGACAAACTACCATTCCTACTCTTTACTTAGAACGGCAGTTTGCCATGAGGCTTTTATAAAAGAAAGTAGTTTTACTCAGCGTTTAGTTTTGCAGTAGCTGTGTTTAATTTATCTAAGTTTTCAAACATGGTGTTAGTGTAATCAACCAGTTTATCTATTTCTTGTTGATCTTGATTTAGCCATTGAATGATACCTGATAGCTGGCTTTCTAATCCTAGTGTTTGCGCTTTAGAGTAAGCCGATTTTAGATCATCATTAAAAGGTGCGACGGTTTCGGCAATGGCCTTTTCTGATGTTGGCTTAATTTGTTCATACTCTTTAATAGCTGCCACAGTTTTGCTTTGACGTAAGTCCATTGAAAATGCCACCAGCTGTTCATTTCCTAAGCTGAGTTCTTGGGCTTGTTCAAATGCTTTATCTAAGTCGCCACTGAAAAAGGTTTTACTTACATCTTGTAACTCTGCCATTAAATCATTTATAGCTTGCTGTTCGTCTTCATTAAGCTCTCCATTTACTGACATAGAAAATGACAACTCACGAGACTCAGAAAATTGCGTACTAAATGCTTGTGAGCTTTCAGTTTGCTGATAGCGACTAGATGACTGGGATTGGTAAGCGTCTGCAAAACTAATACTCACCTCATCACCTTCTGCGGTGGTAAAAGTATAATCAGCGCTGTTACTAAGGTTCACATATTGCGATTGACTAACCGTTACACTTGCTGGCTGAGGATTAAATAAGTTCTGCTCAAATTTATCAAGGCCATTAAAGATGCCCTCTTTTGATTTATCAATACCCTCTTCAAGCTCTTGATTAAATACGCCCATGCCTTTTAATTCATCGACAGCTTCATCAACACCTGTTTGCACGCCTTTACGTGCCTGGTTGAGTATATCTTGTAGCTTGTCATCATCGGCACCATTGGCTTTGGCTTTTTTTACTGAGCTGGTCACAAAGTCTAAAACATTTTTGACTACTTCATTAAAATCAAACAATGGTTTGTCTTTTTTCGCTTCAGCAACCGGCAAGCCTAATTCTTTTGCCATTTTGTCACCCAATACGGCAGCAGCCAATTCTTTTCCGCGTTGCTGATAGCTAGTTGGTGGGGAGTCTATTTTAGGCTGTGGCATTGCTTGCTTAGTATTGTATTTATTGGCATTGCTGTTTGGAACAAAACTAAAGTTACCTATTTTCATGAGAAGACTCCTATTTAGACATACTCTTATATCGGCCAAGTAAGCCTATACTGTAGTAAAATGCTTAAAAAAAGCTCACTATATTTGATCAAAACTAGACAAATACGCTTCGCTCCCTACAATAGCGCCGATAAACAGATCTCAACGATAAGGTTATACCGTTAATGGCAGTTATAAATATAGATACCACGCAGTACGATGCACAATTAAATGAAAAAGAGCAGCGTATTACAGAGCAGTTTCAACGTTTCGGTGTAAAACAGTTAGAAGTATTTAGCTCTGAGCCTATTAACTACCGTCAACGTGCAGAATTTAGAGTATGGCACGATGGTGACGATCTGTTTCACATTATGTTTGATCAACAAACGAAAGATAAAATACGTGTTGATACCTTTGACCCTGCAGCTCCTTTAGTAGGTGAAGTTATGCAGGTAATGATTGATAACTTAAAAGGCTGCGAAGTACTGCGTCGTAAATTATTCCAAATAGATTATTTATCGACCCTCAGCGGTGAAATTTTAGTAAGCTTGCTTTATCACAAGCCACTTGATGAAAACTGGTTAACTGAGATTAATGCCTTAAAGGAAAAGCTAAGTAGCCAGTACAAAATTGACTTTATTGGCCGTGCACGTAAGCAAAAAGAAAAATTAGGCGATGACTTTGTTACTGAGCGTTTAATGGTAAATGGCCAAGAGCTAATCTATCAACAGGTAGAAAATAGCTTTACTCAGCCTAATGCGAAGGTGAATATTAAAATGTTAGAGTGGGCACAAGAGCTATGTAAACCACTAAACAATGATTTACTAGAGCTGTATTGTGGTAACGGAAACTTTTCAATTGCACTTGCGGGCTCATTTAATAAAGTGCTGGCAACAGAAATATCAAAATCGTCTGTGCATTCAGCGCAATATAATATTGCTCAAAACAAAGTAACTAACTTAGATATTATTCGCATGTCGAGCGAAGAGTTTACTCAGGCAATGAAAGGCGAGCGTACTTTCTCTCGCTTAGATGGTATTGACCTTAGTAGTTACAACTGCCAAACCATTCTAGTCGACCCACCTCGTGCTGGCATGGATACCCTAACGTGTGATTTAGTGGCTAACTATGAGAATATTATTTATATATCATGTAACCCAGATACGTTAGAGCGTGATCTTGATCACTTATGCCAAACCCATGAGGTTAAGCGCTTTGCAATATTTGATCAGTTCCCTTACACACACCATATTGAATCTGGTGTATTTTTACAGAAAAAATAAAATCCAATACTATAATGCCAGCGCCTTGATAAGTGCTGGTATTTGCTCTTCACTAAATACTTTAACTTGATGCTTTACCAATAACTTAGCGGTCAGCCCCATGCCTTTTACTTTCACCCCACTATGGCTTCCATCATAAATTGTATTACGGCCACACGAAGGACTAGACTCTTTTAGTAAAGCAAAGCGAATATTATGCTTATTACAAAGGGCTAATGCTTTATTAGCGCCAGCTTCAAATGCACTTGTTACATCCTCGGCAGTATTTGTAATAACTCGATTTTGCTTTATCTCAGCGGGCGCTCTAGGCACGAGTAAGCCACCAGCAATCTCAGGACAAAATACGATTAATCTATTTTGCTTTTGCCACAAATTAAGTTGAGGGTGCAATATTGTTTGGCCTTTACCATCATAACGAACTGGCAAACCTAACAAACAACTTGAGATTAAAATTTTTTCCATAATGAATTTTCTTCTCCAAATAAAAAAGCTCCTTTCGGAGCTTTTTTATTTCACTAAACTAATTATTTATTTGCTAAGTAGTTAATAAGTGCGCTTACATCTTCTGGCGATGAAATACCTGACTCGCCACCTAAGTTAAGCTTATATTTACCATTAACAATAAATGTTGGAACGCCACGCAGTGCCCCTTTTCCTTTAAAGTAATCTTGGTCGCGCTTCATTTTAGAGCTCAGTGTACGTACCGAGAAGCTTTCAAATAATTTATCAAACTTGTCGCCATCTACACCTTGCGCTAAAAATACATCTTTTACATCTGCAAGCTCATTAAAACGAGCACGCTTTGCGTGAATGTGGTCAAACATCGCTGAAATAATTTTATCTTTTTGCGGTAGTACTTCAGCAGTAGCTAGTGCTTGGCTGATCATGGTTTGATGTTCTGGGTCACGAACGCCCACGAAATCCACATGGCTTTTCTTAAACTTTACGTTTTTGTCTAGCTTAGGTTTGATCTCAGCAAGCAGTGGCTCCATGTTATTACATGCAGGGCAGTAAAAAGAGAAAAACTCTTTTACTTCTGGCTTTCTGGTTGCACGATCAGAGACGACATCATAATGTACGCCCTCTTCGTAAGTGGCAGCAAAACTGGTTGCAGCTAAAGGGAGTAATACAGCAAGCAACCCTGCTTTAACTAATTTGATCATTATTATGGTGCTCCAAAAATTATAGTTTTAGTAAAAAGCTAATTAACTCATCAAGTTCTTGTTGGCTCTTGATTGTATTAATATTGATTTTATATTTGTCATTTACGATAAATGTAGGTACGCCAGTTAATGCGCCAAGCTCAGAATATTTATTCTGCTTATCTTGCATGGCACGTTCAGCTGCTATGATAGGCAAACTAGCAATATCATTATCAAATGTGCTGTTATCAATTGCGTTAAGCTCTAATAACTTCTTAACGTCTTTAATTTCTGTTAATGGTGCACGCTGAATATGGATGCTTTTAAAAATTTGCGCTGTTACTGCTTCGGCTTGACCATGTTTTTTAGCAATTAAGTAAGCAAAGCTCAGGTTACTTTGTGCTTGTGGTGAAACGCCCCCTAAAAAGTTAACATGATTTTTTACAAACTCAGCCCCTTCAGGTAAGTTTTCTGCAATCCCTTTTGCTACCGGCTCAAACTTAAAACAGTGCGGGCAATAGAAAGAGAAGAATTCGGTTACGTTTGGCGTTTTACTCTTTTCAACGTCAATCACAGTATATTGATTACCTGCTTCAAAGTTGGCAGCTAGTGCTGCGAAAGGTAAACATAGGATCAGTAAACTTAGTTTTAATTTTTTAAGCATGAATATCTCGTTATACTTCTTTTTTAAATAAAAATATTATGGCAATAATTTTAACGGGGCTTCTTGCAAAGCTGCAAGCTGTTCTTTAAGCGCTAAAATTTGTTGCTCCCAGTATTTGTCATCTGCAAACCATGAAAAGTTCCGTACAAAAGCTGGATCGCTCCAACGTTTTGCAACCCAACCCATGTAATGAATCATACGCATGGCGCGAAGCGGTTCGATCAGCTTCAGTTGTGAGTGATCAAAATCACAAAACTCTTCATACGCATTCACTAAAGTGTCTAACTGTAACAGCTGTGTTTGTCGATCGCCACTGAGCATCATCCATAAATCTTGAATTGCAGGTCCTTGGCGGCTATCGTCTAAATCAACAAACATCAGCGCATCCCCAGCCCATAAAATATTACCAGCATGGCAGTCTCCGTGTAAGCGAATACTGTCTACATTTTTATATTGCAGCTGCGCTTGGGCAATAACTAAATCTAAAATAGTGTAAAAGGAAGTTTCTAGTCCCATAGGAACTAAATTACTTTTTTGTAAATGAACTTTAGCTGTATGCAGGTATTCATCACAGCTAACGATTGGTCTTTGGGTAAAGGGCTGCGTTTTCGCTACTTGGTGCATGCGACCAATTAAACGCCCTAGTACGTCAAGCTGATCTAAATTATCGACTTCAAATAAACGCCCGCCTACACTTGGGAATAAAGTAAATAAATACCCTTGGTGTTCAAATAAGCTTTGCCCATTATGCTTTATTGGCGCAACCACCGGTACTTCTGCGGCTGCCAGTTCAAAAGCAAAATCATGTTCCTCTTGAATTTGTGCTTTGCTCCAGCGCTCAGGCCGATAAAACTTAACAACGTAACGTTTTCCACCCTCAGCTACAAATTGATACACTCGATTTTCGTAGCTATTTAGCGCTAGCAACCCTGACTCAGCGTAAATATCAACGCTTTCGATGGCATCCAAAATAAGATCTGGGGTTAAGTCAATAAAGCTAAATTTACTCATATACTTCTTATATAAAAGAAAAGCGGGAATATCCCGCTTTTTTGTTAATATCAGTGTTCGTCTTTTAATACAGACTCTTTATCGCGCTTTAAAAAAGTTACTTTGCTGCGATATTTGGTTATCGGGTTCGTTTATTGGCGACAGTACAAAGTTAAACTCGGTCATTGGCGCTTTTAAATCATAAGGGTCCATTACTAATGATAACGGCACATTATGCGATTCACCAGCGTTCACCGTAAAGGTGGTATCACCTATGTATTTATAGTTATCTAACCCTTTAACATCAATAGAGAATGTTTGCTCGTACTGTGCCTTATTAATCACTTTTAAGGTGTAGGTGTTTTCAACTAAGCCATTAAAATCGACACGATACAACTGATTGCGATCACGGATAATATCAAAGTCCATAGGTTTACGCATAGCTATATTGGCTACCAACGCACCGGTAAGTAAGACTAAAATAATACTGTAACCAATCAGCTTAGGACGCAGCGGATGAGTTTTATTCTCTGGGGTTTCCAAGTTACGCTCGGTGGTATAAGAGATTAGACCTCGAGGATAATTCATTTTGTCCATTACGCCGTCACAGGCGTCAATACACGCGCCACAGTTTATACACTCGTATTGCAGACCATTACGAATATCAATCCCAGTTGGGCAAACCTGCACACACAAGTTACAGTCAATACAATCACCTAACCCCAGCTCTTTTGGGTCTTGTTTACGCGAACGTGGCCCGCGGTTTTCACCACGCGCTTCATCGTAGCTTACAGTAAAGGTGTCTTTATCAAACATTGCTGACTGAAAGCGTGAGTATGGGCATATATGTAAACACATAATTTCGCGCATCCAACCCGCATTACCATAAGTACAAATAGTAAATACAATAATACTAACTAAGGCATAACCGCCTACGTTAAAGGTAACAAATTCTGGGAGTAGTTCGCGAATAGGCGTAAAGTAACCAACAAAGGTTAACGCTGTATATAGAGAAAATAGCACCCAACTAGTGTGCTTTGCGGTTTTTCTCCAGAATTTATCAAAATCCATTGGCCGCTGATCTAACTTTTTACGTTGATTAGCACTGCCCTCAAATTTTTCTTCAAACCAAATAAAAATAAAGGTCCATACTGTTTGCGGACAGGTATAGCCACACCATACGCGGCCATAAAAAGTAGTCACTAAAAATAGAGCAAACGCCGCAAGCATAAAAATAAATGCAAGAATAGTGAAGTCTTGTGGCCATAGGGTTAAACCAAAAATATTAAACTTTTGCTCCATTAGCTCAAACAACACAGCTTGCTGGCCATTAAAGTTGATCCAAGGCAATAACATAAACGCTAGCATGCCTAAAAAGCCAATGCGTTGTCTTAGTAATTGATGAAGCCCTGTAACCGCACGTACATAAATGCGATTGCGGGGGTTAAATCTATCTTCTTGACGGCTCAGATCAGGTTTTTGGATCTTAACCTCTGTTGGTATGTTTTTTACTTTAATTTGCTTATCCATTGAAGTTCCTCAACGCCGCTAGGAAATAAAAATTCAGCAATCTTTTTGTACTTTTCGCCTAAGTGTAGCAACTTGCATGCTAAACATAATACGCTTTAAGTCGCACTTGTATACTTTCAGATATTTCAGAAATATCTAACTACTGCCTCTTATTATACGCATATTAGCTAAAATTACTGACTAGATTGCTAATAATTTATTCAATTTGTGACTTGCTTTTAAGGTGTATTTTATTACACTTGCCGGCTACTAAAGTGTTGTTTGGATCAAGGTTTGTATATTTATGAAGAAATTTTTTATACTAGTGGTTGTGATCCTAGCATTTTTTACCGTTGATCATCCTTTGGTAAAAGAGCCGCGCGAACGGTTGCTCGGTGATGGTATCGGTTTGTTAAGCAGCTCAACTAAAGTAGATCGCTTTCCTGTAGCAACCATGACGAGAAATAAAGTGAATCAACAGTTAGCACTTTCTCGTTCTGAGCAAGACTATGTTGCTAAAACATTTACTACGGATGAATCAGTCAAGTTATTTGAACTACGCTATTGTCGCCAAGGTGATCTAAACCTCTATTTTTACGAAGAACGATTACTTACTGTATGTCGTATTATCAAAGAGTCATTAGCGCAAGCGAGAGTAAAGTAATGGATTTTTCTGGATTAAATAAAAAAGCAAGTAACTCATTTCATAAACATCGCACCATGCTTAAGCAATTGGCACAGGGTAAAACGTTAAAATGCGAACATTGTAATGGCGTATTAACCCTTAACTTAGCCACCAGCGAGCCTGGTAAGGGAGTAATACAGTGCAAACAAGGTTGCACTGATATTGAATTAGAAATTGGCGGTTAGGTGTTAAGAATAACGATTGAGCGCTAGAAAACTTACTCTTCCCACCCTTCATCAGTATATAAACCACTGTTAAGCGCAACAATTTCGATAAGTTCAGCAAAACCTAACGCAAAGTCGCCCATTAGCTCGTACTGCTGCTCACATAAGTGCAATTCATCAATATTATTTTGTTGTGCAATTTGCACAATGACTGGTTTATCGAGTGCAAAAAAACTGAGCGTAGCCTGTGCGCTTTCAAGCGCTTGCTTGTATTGAATGTCTAGTTGCTCACTTGCTAATAACTTATGGGTATACGCTTGGCTTGCGGTTAAAAAACCCGCTGACCACTGCTGGCAAAAGTCATATTCAAACTCAGCGGGTAACTTATAACCCAACTCAAATACTTGCTCACTCACCTGATGGTGTAATGCCATAAACAAAAATAACATGTCTTCATCAAGGTCGTTTGCTGTATCAGGGAGAATATTTTCTAACCATTGGTGAACTTCTAATGGCTCAGGTGAACATATAACGCCAAATAAATAACCTTGGCTTTGGGTAAGGCTCATTGCGCCTGATTGGGTATTTAAAAACTCGCTGAGCAGCTTAGCATGCTGCTCAGTAAACTGAGGTATTTGCATTAAAACTCTTTATATAAAATATTAAAATTTAAGTGGGTAACGACCTTGGTTATCTGGTCTGCCTAAAAACTTCACCGCGTCATGTACCTCTTTGGGTAAAGTTAGATCAGGTTTAACATATCCCGCAACTTTAAAGTCAAAATTAGCCTTTAGTGTAGCATCTGCTTCTAGCCCTAATCTATTGTCTGGCTCGATGAGTATAGCAACATCGCCCGACTTACAACTTAATTTGCCACTAAGATCACCAATATTGAACCAACCAGTTAAACCTTGTACGTCAATATCAGGACTGGCTATTTCACCTTGTAGTGATTGGCAATATGGCGCTCCAGAAACGTATTCATCGAGCTCTAAAATTACACGTCCTTTAGCAGTAACTGGTAACGGTAAATCAATTCGCTGCATTGCTCGCTCAACCGTTGAACGCACTACAGTATCAGTTATTTTAAGCTCATCACTTGCTAGTGAATAACTAATATCTGCATAGCCCGATATGTCACTGCGTTCGCGAGGATTACCAAAGCGTAAGTTAGTATTCACTTGAGCTTTAAATAACGCCCAGCCAGATATATCCCAGCGTACATTATTTAATTGCTCACCTTCAAAGCGCAGCTGCATAACTTGTCCCTGCCACAACGTGCCAGCAGTTTGTCCTATTTCTAGCTGCGGTGGAAAATACGGTTTAGCTAAATTTACAGCAACCGCAGCCGGTAATTTAATAACGCTAAAAACAATAAAGCTCATTAAAAAAACGATGGATAATATTATTATTTTTTTCATTAACTACTTCTCTAATACTAAACGGCTTACGCGTACATAACCGGATTTATCATCTTGGCTTAAATCTAGATTTTCTACGCTTAAACCATGCTGATTAACGAGCTCATCAATCCATTGGATTAATAGATTAAACTCTACTGAGTCGAGCGTTAAACGAAGTGAGTTATCATTAGGCTGCATTTTACTAATATTAATGCTGTAACGGCCGCGCGTATTATTAACTATTTGGCTGAGATTTTGATTACTCACAGCTTGCGTTTTACCCGCGGCTTTGAGCTTAACAATACTCTCGTCTACCCAGGCTAACAATTCTTGCTGTTTTATTTGTGATTGCTGTGCCCGCTCTATCGCAGTATTTAAAGGCCTAAAAACCCCCATCACCAAAACAAAAATGATAAATACAACGCCTGCAACCATAATTAGTTGTTGCTCTTGCTCTTTTAATGAACGCCAATATTGCATTAACTGCTGCTTCATTGTGCACCTCGCAGTCTGATTTCGCCGACGATAAAATCGCCATCATTATTTAACGAGCCCTGCTCAACAGTAACCCCTTGCTGCTCTAGAATGGCTTTAACCTTACCAAAAGTTTGAAAGTCTTTACCACGCGCTCGAATGCGCAATTCATTACGGCGTTTGTCAAAGCGTAATGTTTGTGGCGTAAACTCACTCACTTGCGAAAACACGCTAACCAATTTACTGGTTAAATCTAAAAAGCCAGCATCGCTAACACCTTGTACTTTATTCAATGCACCCTGTATTTGATTTTTAATTAAATGAGGGCGTACTCGTGTGCCGGGAAAGGCTTTTTGATATCGCTCTACTACTTGCGATTTAGCTACTTCTAGCTGCGAATTAAGCTGATGCAATTCAACCGCTTTAATAGTCACACTTGATACCAAGGCAACCACACTAATAATGGCAGCACTTTTCCAGTAACCCCACCATAACGCAGTTTTCTTTTTAAGGGTGTAAGGTCCTTGACGCAAATTAAACTTAAGTTTATCAAGTTGTTTAGCAAATAATGCTAACGGTAACTCATAGTCACTTGTTTGCGGATATAAGTTAAGTGCTTCAGGAAACTGATCAGCGGGGCTGTAATGCTTGATATCTGGGTTGCCTAATGCTACTAAATACTCGTTTAGCCAACTGCTTTCAACCGCGCTAATGTGCCAGTCACCTTGTTTAAAGAGCCACTGTTTATTAAGTTCGATGGCAGTAACACATGACTCTTCAGCGCTTGGCAATAGTAATGCATCCGGTACTATTTGATACGGAGTGAGTTGATGTTGTTCAAATACTTCTAACCAGTGCTCAAACCAATCACGGTTCGTTAGCGCAATCTTAATTGCATGCTGCTCATCAACCATAGTTGGCTCCCCAAGCGCGATATAAACGTCGTCTATATCACATGCAATATCTTCTTCGAGCATATAGGGCAATGCTTGCTCTAATTTACGGCTCCACTTTGTTGGCAGTGTCACCGTTTTTAATTGCACCTGGTCACATGGTAAAAGTACCACAAGTTCTCGGGTTAATGCTTTTTCAGTTAGTTCACTTAACTGATTGGCATTTTGTAGCTCGCCACTGGCTATTATTTCTTGTTCTTGTGGTGAGTATATTAACCAGTTAAGTAAATCTTGCTCGGTTTGACCCGTGCGGATCAACAGTATCTCTGTCACTGTACGCCTCCAAATTTTCGCGCCAGTATCGTTACCTCGCCATTGCTGGCATACAGTAATGTGGTCATCGAAAAACGCAAATCAACAAATTTTGCCTGCGTTTGTAATTTAAAATATTCACTTTTTAAACTAAAAAGTTTTTCTACTGCTTTGATATTTTTGCCGCCTTGTTGTTTAACAGACTCAAAAAACTCTTCAATATTATCAAAGCCATTTTCAGGTCGCGCTGCAATTACCGCTTGAGCACCCGAAACACTCAGTTCGTCTATTAGGCCACTGAACAATAAAGCTTGCTCTTCAGTGACCGTATTAACATTAATTGAAAGTAACGTACTGCCAGGGATCACACAGACAAAAGGCAGCACCTTTTCCATCACTAAAGGGTTAAACCCTTTAATTAAACGCAGTTCAGATACCGAAGCAAATAGGTTATTTGCTGTCATGTACGGAAACTGACGCGATAAATACTCGCCCTCTTCAGCTCCTGAGCGATACGTAATACTATTTTTATCCAACCAGTCAAAAACACTATCAGCCATACCTTCTTCAGACTCATCACTGGGTAAGTCTTCTATATTTTCTAATATGGCAAACAACGCTTTATGCGCAGGGTTCGTTTTATTAGTACTGTTTGAGTCAGGCTCAGCACCAAGCGCATTTAAGTTTAAACAAGCTTGTAAATCAGTTAACTGACCGCTTAACGTGCCGTTATCAACTGGATACTTAACATCACCTTGCTTTGCCCACGGCTGCGCTAAGGTGGTTTTTTCTGGATCGTCTTTTTTACTTTGAATTAAGCCTTTAATAGCTAATTCTTCAGCGCCATAAGCATACCATTTAGCCTGTTGCTGACTTTGCAAGTTAGTACTTCTTTGTACCTGTAACATTAAGTTCGCACTCATTTCTACGGCTAAAATAGCAGCCAGCGCGACAATAAATAACACAATAACTAACGCCGCGCCGCGTGATGTTTTTTGATTCATCAAGGCGTTCCTCGGCCATTTGGTTGCGATTGGTTAGTACCATCATTAACCGGTTTTGGTAGCTCTTTACCGAGTCCTGGCACTAAAAAAACGCGCCTAATTGGTTCTGCGTTCATTTGCTTTAACGTTACAGCTACCGCTTTAGGTAACGCCTTAATTTGCCAGTTTTCTTGCCACTCTGCGTTACCATCTAAAAACTCAAATTTAAGCTCTTCTACGTCAGCTAAAACAACTTGGCTACGAGGCTCCATATTATCAAGTTGATCAACATAAATGCGATATACTCGTTCTAAGTTGTCATCAATTACTCGATAACCAACAGCTTGCAGCTCTGAGCGAGGAAGTAAATTAATGGGATTCATCCAACCATCACGCACAAAGGCAATGCCATCAAGCTGGCTTTCTAAAATGTAGCGCCCTGCAAGTAAGTAACTCTCTTGAAAATCCCCAGCTTCATTACGCACTTGGCGTTTAGTCATTTGGCTAAAGTCTTGATCCATTAGCCTGAAGGCTGTTTGTAACCCATTTAGCTCAGCAATTTTTTCATCTGATGCTTCTTTGGCACGCGTGGTGGTATCAAGTATTTGGTGGGTGGCCATAATAACAAACGCCAACACTCCTAGTGCCACCATCACTTCTAATAATGTAAAACCGCGCTGCTTCACTTATGGCTTACCTTTATTTAGGTAAGTACTTAACTCATAAATTGAATTTTCATACTTATCATCTGTAAACACATTAATAGTGACCTTTACAAAGCTCTTATCCGCAGTGGGCACAACATCTTGGCGCCAAAACCATTCAATCCCCGCCATCATCTCAGTACCGCGGGTACCATTTTTACCTTGCCATTTTTCGCCTTTCGTTCGTTGTTCTACCAATACATTCTCAGCTACCCATGAGCCATACGTTTGCTCTTCAATGCTAGATAAGTGATGAATATGCTCACCAGTTGCTTGCATTGCAGCAATACCCGCCATAGCACAAATACTTAGCGCAACTAAGACTTCTAATAAGGTAAAACCTTGGTATTTTTTCATTATTGGGGCTCTCGACGAAAATCAACTGGCGCAGCAAATTTACCTTCAATAAAATATACCGGCTCCGCCTGATCTTTTAACTCAAGCATGAGCTGAAATGCACTTACATCAGCAGAGGATAAAAGAAGTACTTGAGGAACTTTTAATTTTTTAAGTTCTAATAAGCTATCTTCATTATCGCCACTCATTAACTCACGCCAGTTAGACTGCTCTAATAAGTTATCTTGTGCCCAAGGTAGGTCTTCTAAATTAAGTGTTACTTTAAATTGCTGGTCAAACTCAATTGGTTTAAATAACTCTTCCCGCTTAAAGCTGGTCCACTTTTCGCCATCAAACACTAAAAATTCAAGCGTATTTTGATCAACTAATAAACCTAACTCTACCTGGTTAAGTACGGCAAATTCCGATGCGGCATTAATGGTGGTATGCAGCCTACTTGCTTGCTTATCTAGCTCTTCCTCTGCGCCGCCATCTAAGCTGTATACCACCATTTTGGTGGCAAAGGCGATGATCACCAATACCACTAAAATCTCTATTAAACTAAAACCATATTGCTTTGCACCTAGGTGCTTAAGGTTTACCCGCATGGTAAACCCCTATTAACTAAGTTTAAGCGTATGATAAAGTTAATGCCCATTACTGCTTATCTTCATCCCAGTTACCAATATCATCATCGGTAGCCGGTTCGCCATCGGGTCCCATAGAAAAAATGTCAAACTTACCAATCTCTCCTGGACTAATTAGTTGGTAATTTTTACCCCACGGATCTTCTGGTAATTTGCTAATAAAACCACCATCTGGGAAGCGTTTTGGAATAGGCTCAATACTAGTTTTAGTCACTAATGCCTCTAAACCTTGCTCTGTACTTGGGTAGCTTTTATTTTTAAGCTTGTACAAACTCATAGCATCTTCTAACTGCTGAATATCTAAATGCGCTTTATCAATAGCCGCTTCTTCTTGCTGACCCATAATATTAGGTGCCACAATCGACATGATCATCCCGATGATAACCAATACCACCATCACTTCTAATAAAGAAAAACCTGATTGTTTATTCACGTTATTACCTCGTTATTCTAAAAACACTAAACAAAAATGATTTAAGTAAATCATTAATATAAAAAAATAATTAAAGGCCAACAGCCTTATTCATTGCCATAATTGGCTGCAAAATTGCCATTACTATAAACAGTACAATGACTGCCATAGAGGCAATCATTGCGGGTTCTAATAATTTTAATGACACATTGACCATACTTTCAAACTCGCGATCTTGATTGTTAGCGGCTCGCTCTAACATTTGCTCAAGTTCACCAGACTTTTCACCACTGGCTATCATATGCAGCATCATTGGTGGAAACAACTTAGTTTGCTGCAGTGAAGCACGTAGGCTTGCCCCTTCACTTACTCTTTCTGCGGCATCAGCCACAGCTTGTTTGATTTTTTCGTTAACTAATACCCCACCAGAAATACGCATTCCTTCTAGTAGCGGTACTGAACTTGACGATAAAATACTTAAAGTACGAGCAAAGCGCGCGGTATTAATCCCTCTAGCAACTTTACCTATGCCTGGCATATGTAATACTTTTGCATCCCACCAAAACCGTACCTTAGGTTTTTTAAGCGCATACTTGATTCCAACCGCGGTAGCGGTGATCACCAGTAAACTTATAAACCAGTAATTTTGCACAAAATGACTACCCGCCATAACCCACTCGGTAGTCCAAGGTAAAACTTGTTTGGTTTTTTCGAACGTTTTTAATATTTTAGGTACTACGGTACCTAATAACACCGAAACAATACCAATAGCAAACACCACCAAAATAATCGGATACACCATAGCCTGCGTAATTTGACTGCGCATATGTTGGCGCTGCTCGGTATAATCAGCTAGCCTGTTGAGCACTTGATCTAAGTGACCTGACTTTTCACCTGCCGCCACCATAGCGCGGTATAAATCGTCAAATACATGCGGAAACTCACTCATCCCATCAGCCAGGGTATAACCTTCCACTACTTTAGAGCGCACCGACATTAACATACGTTTTAAGCGTGGTTTTTCACACTGCTCAGCAACCGCCATTACCGCCCCTTCTACAGGTAGGGCAGACTGAATTAAGGTTGCAAGCTGACGAGTGATCAAAGCGAGATCGGCTGTTGATATGGTTGGTTTAAATAAAGAACCGAGTAAAGGAGCTTTTTGACCTTTAACTTGTTTGTCATCTTGCGCAGCAGGCACAACCTCAAGTGGTGTA
Organism: Pseudoalteromonas sp. Scap06; assembly: GCF_013394165.1. NCBI lineage: Bacteria > Pseudomonadati > Pseudomonadota > Gammaproteobacteria > Alteromonadales > Pseudoalteromonadaceae > Pseudoalteromonas > Pseudoalteromonas sp. Scap06. Next base: position 3,058,067 of record NZ_CP041330.1, read on the forward strand.
AGCTTTTGATCGCGCAGAAGCTGACGAACTTGCTTAGCTGTATCGGCTTCTAAAATACCTTTTTTTTCTTTTCCCCGGCCATCTAATGCGCGGTATTCAAACGCTGCCATAGTTAGCCTTCCTCACGCGTTACGCGCAGCACTTCTTCAAGCGTTGTTTTACCTGCAAGCACACGGCTGCAGCCATCTTGACGAATGCTTGGGCTGTGTTTACGAATGTATTTCTCTACGCTTTGCTCACCTTTACCGCTGTGGATCATTTCACGAATGGTTTCGTCGACGACTAATAACTCGTGAATACCAGTACGACCTCGGTAGCCATTAAAGTTACACTCTTCACATCCTACCGCGCGGTAAATCGTTGGAGCATTGTCAAACGGTACGCCGAGTAATTCACATTCACGCTCATCTGCAACGTGACCTTCTTTACAGCTATTACATAAAGTACGTACCAAGCGCTGGGATAATACCCCTAGTAATGAAGACGATAATAAAAACGGCTCAACGCCCATATCTTCCATACGAGTGATTGCGCCTGAGGCGGTATTAGTATGTAACGTAGACATAACTAAGTGGCCAGTAAGTGATGCTTGTACACCAATTTGGGCTGTTTCTAAATCTCGTATCTCACCGACCATAACTACATCAGGATCTTGACGTAAAATAGCGCGCAGACCACGGGCAAAAGTCATATCAACCTTGGTATTAACCTGTGTTTGGCCAATGCCAGGAATTTCGTACTCGATTGGATCTTCAACCGTTAAAATATTGCGATCCCGCGAGTTAATTTGGCTCATACCTGCATATAGCGTGGTACTTTTACCAGAGCCTGTAGGGCCTGTTACTAAAATTATACCGTGAGGCTTGCTAATTAAGTCGGCAAACAGCTCTCGGTTTCGAGCTGTCATACCTAAGTCTTCTAAGTTTAAACGTGCATTGTTTTTATCAAGCAAACGCAGTACCACTCGCTCACCAAAGCTCGATGGCATAGTCGACACACGCACATCTACAGCGCGCCCAGCGATACGTAAACTAATACGGCCATCTTGCGGTATGCGTTTTTCTGCAATATCGAGTTTGGCCATTACTTTAATACGCGATACCAACAAAGAGGCTAGTTTACGATTAGGCTTTAGAACTTCTTTGAGTACGCCATCCACCCGAAAACGAATAACCAGCTCTTGCTCAAACGTTTCAATGTGGATATCAGAGGCGCCTTCTTTAATTGCCTCACTGAGCATGGCATTAATCAGCTTTATAATAGGTGCATCGTCGTCACCGGCAAGCAAGTCTTCTGTTTGAGGGAGCTCATCAGCTAGTGAGAATAAATCAACCTCATTACCAATATCTTCCATCATTTGCTGAGTTTCTGAGCTATCACGTTGATACGATGCTTCTAGTAATAGCTCAAACTTATCATCTTCTAGTTGCTCAAGTGTAAAGCCATGTCCTGCAATACGACGCACTTCTAATAATACATCAACATCAAGCTCACCACGGTAATACACAATTTGGTTATCTTTATGCTTACTGAGTAACGCGCCAACACGTCTGGCATAAGAAAACGGCAAACGTTTTGCAGGCAGTTCAATTAAGTCATCTTGAGCAAGCTGTTCATCATTACTATGAGTAATTGGATGAACAACATCTTGATTAATATCTTCTATCGCATTAGTCATCATTACGCTCTTGTGCATTTTGTTTGCGTAAATGCTCTTCATACGTTGGTGGTAACAACAATTCGTCATTCCACTCAGGTAAAATAGGTGTGTCTGACATTGGCATTAAATTAATACCATCTTCACGTTTTTTAAATTGTTCACCGCGAATAAAGTTATATTTATTAAAGCTAAGTTTATTCATACTAACGCCATCGCGAATAATGGTCGGTCTTATAAATACAATAAGATTACGCTTACGCTTTGTTGTATTAGTTGACTTAAATAAGTGCCCTAAAATAGGGATGTCGCCTAGTAATGGCACTTTTGACACGCTTTCTTGTACATCTTCATCTATCAAGCCGCCTAATACCACCATGCCGCCATCATCTGCCATTACGGTTGTTTTAATTGCGCGCTTATTGACTGAAATATCAACTGCCGTTGCACCACTTACACTGGAAACTTCTTGTTCTATAGTCAACTGTACCGCTGAACCATCATTAATTTGCGGTGTCACTTTAAGCTTTATACCCACTTCTTGGCGCTCAACCGTCTGGAATGGGTTCGTATTATTACTACCTGTTTGCGAGCCAGTAATAATTGGCACTTCTTGGCCAACTAAAATAGACGCTTCTTCGTTATCCATAGTGGTAATAGAGGGAGTCGCTAGAATATTAGAATTAGTATCAGTTGAAACCGCTTGTACGATTGCGCCCCAATCGTTTTTAATCACTCCCATAGCTAAACCATTAATACCACCAAGTAATGATGCAAGCGGGCCGTAGTCGCCTTCTTTTGTTTCATCATATTCAGTTGGAGTACCCGTCTCTGTTCCAATAATTGTTTTAGTTATTGTTGTGTCACGAGCTTGCTCAGCAGCTACAGCTAAAGCACCGACAGGCACAGTGGTACCATTATTAAATTGCAGCATGCCGCCTTCTTCTGAAATCCATTGCAGACCAAAGTTAACGCCATCGCCTTCCATTACTTCAATTATAATGGCTTCCACTAGTACTTGTGCGCGGCGAATATCTAAGCGCGCAATAACAGACTCTAGTGAACGCATTGTATCTGGCTGAGCGGTAATAACTAATGAATTAGAATCTGGATGAGCTTCAATGCTAGTGTCGTTCTTATTACTACTGCGAGTTTTGGTTGCCCCACCTTTTGAGTCCTCTGCCAGCGATTTGCTCACACCTTGGAGTACTTTTACTAAATCTTCGGCCTTTGCGTAATTGAGGTAAAACACTTTGGTATTACCTTGGCTTTCCAGTTCTCCATCTAAACGTTTAATGAGCTCAATGGCACGTGTGCGTGCTTGGCCTTCACCACTGACAATCACACTATTAGTACGACCATCAGCTACGACTTTAGGAATTAAAAACTCAGGTACGCTACCCTTACCACTATCTTTATAGATATTTTCAACTACTGAGACAACATCATCAGCCGTTGCAAACTTGAGCTTAACGATATCGACTCGCTTATCACCCGCTTGATCAACAGAGCGAATAATTTCTACTAAGCGGTTAACCGAGGCTGCATGACCAGTTAGCATCATTACGTTGGCCGCGTTAAAGTTAGCAACGTGACCACCGTCTTTTTGATCGCTAAATTGGCGAACTAAAGGGCCTAACTCTTGTACGCTTACATTTTTAACTCGCACAACCCGTGTAATCATCATATCGCCAAGCGCTTGGCTATCAGCAGTAATTAATGGCACGTTTGATTTTTTAGCATCTGAGCTTTTTTCTATTTTTATTATGTTGTTGTCCATTTCAACGGCTGAATAACCGTAAACTTCTAAAACATTTAAAAAGAACTGATAGTAAAGCGCCTCATCCATTAATTCATAACTACGTACATTTACTTTGCCACGCACGTTAGGATCAATAATGATGGTTTTATTAAGGTTTTTGCCAACAATATTAATAAACTCATTAATATCTGTGCCCTTAAAGTTAGCAGCATATTCAACAGCAGCAACCGACATAGAAAGACTTGCCGCTAAAAAAAGTGCTGCATACTTAGCTAACCCTTTTTTAATTTTTTTGAGGTGTAGCACCTGAACCATTATGTTAAAACTCCAAAGCTAAGTTATTGCAGACTAAATAGTACATCTATTTGCTCACCATCACGCTCTATTGTGATAGTTGCATCTGTACTGTTTCGCAGCTCATTCATTGCTGCCATTGCCTGTTTTAAATCTGTTAATTGATAACCGTTAATTGCCACGGCTAAATCGTTATTTTGTAATCCCATTTGTTTAAATAGTTCGGGCTCTTTACCTGGACTCAAACGATAACCTATAAGTTCCCCATCATTCATCGCTTGAGAAACACGTATATAATCAAATAGCTTACCAGGTTCTTCTAAAAGCTCTTCGCGAGTTTCTATTAATGCTTCTTTCACCTCAAGGTTGGCAGTGGCATCAATTTGTTCATCGCTTTGTGCTGAAGGCGCTAAAGGTCCCATTTCAGACTCATCTCGTGCAGCGAGTACTGGCATTGATACTGTTTTAGTAAAGTCGAGTCCATCAAGCATTAAGGTTTCAAAGCGGCCACTTACATCTAAAATCACACGATCTGGGAGTATTTGCGATACTTTCGCACGTGTACCTTGCACCACATCCTCCACTAAATAACTCGTCTGGCGACCTTGTGACTCAATAATAGCCATTCCCGCTTTATCATCATTACTCACAGCAACAATACCGGTTAAGTTAATACTAAGACGCGTTTCAGGGGCATTATTGATAACTTTAGTTTGCGAAGCAGTATTGGTATTTTTTGTTACATTTACTTTACCAAATAAAAATTGCTCAATGATCGAATCTATAGACTGGTTATTACCGCCCATTGCTTGGCTAGAGTGACTAATAGGAACAAGGGGCGATGTTATTGGCTGCGGCCATAATAACCACATCAATTTTGATAATAAAAATGCAATATAAACAACAACTAAAACCATAACCATTGCACTTAATCTCGCGTGCGGTAAACGGCTTAATAAATGTTTAAATTGTTGAACGTGCTGTTCCATAGGTAGTATTCTTATTTTAATTTATAACGAAATCACTCAGCCATAGTACCTTTTCATTTTTCATTCAACAAGCACGCTAATATTAAACTTTGTAAACAGATTAATTTATTTATCGTATCAGCTATCAAGCAATAGCTACATGCGGTAACGGTTTCGTGATAATTTACCTAGGCAGTAAATTTACTAGGGATGTTTTATGACAAAGAAAACTAAACTCAATGACAGCTCAGAAAACGCTGACGCACTTAAAGTGAGGTTGGACAAATGGTTATGGGCGGCTCGATTTTATAAAACGCGTGCAATAGCTCGAGAAATGGTACAAGGCGGCAAAGTACATTATAATGGGCAACGCAGTAAGGCTAGTAAAATTGTAGAAATTGGCGCAGTTATAAAGCTAGCTCAAGGCGTTGATGAAAAAACCATCACAGTATTAAATATACTTGAAAAGCGCCAAAGCGCCCCCATTGCACAGACCATGTATCAAGAATCTGATGCTAGTATTGCTAAGCGTGAAGAAAATAGTATTGCACGCAAAAATAACAGTTTCTTTGCCCCTCATCCGGATAAAAAACCAGATAAAAAGCAAAGACGCGAACTTTTAAAAATGAAATCAAGTTAGGTATAGCCGCTCATGCAACAAGATTTACTTCACCGCTATTTATTTGACAACCTCGATGTTCGTGGCGAACTCGTACAAATAGACAACGCTTACAATGAAATGATTGCGAAACACAATTATCCAGAGCCCGTTAAAGCATTATTAGGTGAGCTGCTTGTTGCAACCTGTTTATTAACAGCAACGTTAAAGTTTGAAGGCGAAATTGCAGTTCAACTACAAGGTGATGGCCCCGTAAAATATGCGGTGATCAATGGTGATGATCAACAAAATATGCGTGGTATTGCGCGATTACAAAGTGAAGTAACTGGCTCAACGGTAAAAGAGCTCATTGGCCAAGGCTACATGGTTATCACGATTACTCCAACTCAAGGTGAGCGTTACCAAGGTATAGTGCCTTTAGAGCATGATACATTAAGTGAATGTATAGAAAGCTATTTTGAGCAGTCTGAGCAATTAAAAACACGCCTTTGGTTTGCAACCGATACTAAAGAGGGCAGCGCCAAGGCATGTGGGCTATTCTTACAAGTACTACCTGTAGATAAGCAAAAATCGATTGAAGATTTTACTCACTTAGAAGCACTCAGTAATACTATTAAAGATGAAGAACTACTAGAGCTTGATGCCAGTACTATTTTAACGCGCCTTTATCATGAAGATAACCCACGCGTATTTGACCCTCAACCAATTCAATTTAAATGTGGTTGTAATCGCGAAAAAACGATGACTGCTTTAGTTAATGTTGGTCAACAAGCGCTTATGGATGATGTCGAAAAAAATGGTGAGATTAAAATGAGCTGCCATTACTGTTTAAAAGATTATGTGTTTAACGAACAAGATATAAAAAATATATTTAACTAATCTAGATATTTTAAAGCACACTATAAAATAGCCATAATTTTTTATGGCTTTTTTATGTCCAAAAAATGACACCGGTATCACAAGCTGAGCATTTTTCATGACACCGGTATCATTGAAATTATTCATGTTTTTCCCTTAATTTATATGTTTTTACGGTGTTTATAAGCTCGAATATCCTTAATCCATCTGTTACTATATTTGCAGCTTAAAGGTTACTAAGACCCAGAGCTATCCCGTTCAATCTCACACAATTTAGGTATAAACATGACTTCAAGCGCTACCCGTTTTGTCGATCTAACTGCAGCTGAACTTGTCGAACACGCTATCAGCCGTGGCGAAGGGACTTTAGCCGCCAATGGTGCTTTTGTAGCTAACACTGGTCGTCGTACCGGTCGTTCTCCAAAAGATCGTTTTATTGTTCAAGAATCAAGTACTGAAAATGAAATCCAATGGGGTAATGTAAATCGCCCATTCGATGCAGATAAGTTTGACGCCTTATGGGCACGTGTAGAAGCACATGTGCAAAGTAACGACCACTTTATCTCTCACCTTGAAGTAGGCGCTGATCCAGAGCACTACCTTCCAGTGGTTGTAACAACAGAAACTGCTTGGCACCATATCTTCGCTAAAAACATGTTCATCGAACCACAATCATACAACAAAGCCGACTTTCCTCAGTGGCAAGTAATGAACGTACCTTCGTTTGTATGTGATCCAGAGCGCGATGGTACCAATAGCGATGGCACAGTTATTATTAACTTTGCACAACGTAAAGTGTTACTTGCTGGCATGCGCTACGCGGGTGAAATGAAAAAATCGATGTTCTCTGTGCAAAACTTCCTACTACCAGCGAAAGGTGTATTACCAATGCACTGTTCTGCTAACGTAGGTGAAGCAGGCGATACCGCATTATTCTTTGGTTTATCTGGTACAGGTAAAACAACATTATCAGCAGATCCGACTCGCTTCTTAATCGGTGATGACGAGCACGGCTGGGCACCTGGTAGTGTATTTAATATCGAAGGTGGTTGTTACGCTAAATGTATCGACCTTTCTCAGAAAAACGAACCTGTTATCTGGGACGCTATTCGATTCGGTACAATTTTAGAGAATGTGGTACTTGATGAAAACCGTGTTCCTGATTTCAACGATACCAGCCTAACTCAAAATAGCCGTGCAGCTTACCCACTAGAGCACGTTGAAAAACGTAAAGTTGAAAACCGCGCAGGTGAGCCTAAGGCTGTTGTTTTCCTAACATGTGATGTGAGTGGTGTACTACCGCCGGTATCTGTACTAACAGAAGAAGCTGCAGCATTTCACTTCCTAAGTGGCTACACAGCAAAAGTAGGCTCTACAGAAATTGGTTCTACTAGCGATATTGAATCAACATTCTCAACCTGTTTTGGTGCACCTTTCTTCCCACGTCCTGCAGGTGTATACGCAGAGCTTCTAATGAAGCGTGTACGTGAATTCGGCGCTAAAGTTTACCTAGTTAACACTGGATGGACAGGTGGTCCTTACGGTATTGGTAAGCGTTTTGATATTCCAACAACACGAGCTGTTGTGGATGCAATCGTATCTGGAAAATTAGCCGGTGTAGAAACCCAACACATTGACGTGCTAAACCTAGACGTACCAGTTGCAGTGCCGGGCGTAGATAGCAAGCTTCTTAACCCAATCAATACCTGGGAAGACAAAGCTAAATACGCAGAGTATGCGGCTAAGCTAGCATCTGATTTCACAGAAAATTTTGCTAAATACGACGTATCTGACGAAATTAAAAACGCAGGCCCTAAAGTTTAATAATCACCTTTAGCCTGATAATTAAAACGCCAACCTTGAGTTGGCGTTTTTGATCCTACCTATTTTACTTCAGCAACGTAGTTATTTTAATAATTGCTGATAAGCCACCTATTAGCTAAAACGTTTCCCTATGTTTTGTGCATTTCTTAATAAAGGCTCACCGAGAGCCTATTAAGCTTTAAAGTAGCAGTTACTAGTTTGTATATCTCAAATTAAATGCTATTAAACTATGTTACATTAGTACAGTTACGGGTTGTCATCAGCAATGAAACAATACTGTAGGGTGAATCTGTCCAATACCTCACTCTTTACCCTGTTAGAGCACATAAAACAACACTAGCTATTACTGGTAAACTCCTACGAACACAAGAAGGCTCAAGTCATTCGAGTCTTGCTTGCTTTTGGAGTGAGTGTGTTACCACGCAGTAGAATATCGTAGTGCCTAGAGCGCTAGAGAGCCACATAGCAAGGTACATTTAATGTTTTTAATGGGGTGTGCGTTGGCTCTGAGGTTAACGCAGTGCAACTGATAGCTGACGGCTGACGGCTGACGGCTGACGGCTAATACTTTCACTTTCCTGAAGACGTAAAAAAACCCGTCACATTTCTGTAACGGGTTTCTCTTATTTGGAGCCTGGTAATGACCTACTTTCACATAACAAATGCTACACTATCATCGGCGCTGTTTCGTTTCACTACTGAGTTCGGCATGGGGTCAGGTGGGTCCAAAACGCTATTGTCACCAAGCAAATTTGGTGTAAGTTCGATTTAATCGAGCTTACTAAAATTTGGAATTCTGATAATAAAATGTCTTCAGTAATCTACTTTAGTTATATTAACTTCTTCGCTTGTTTCACTATCACATAAAACGCGTTTGGCGTTGTATGGTTAAGCCTCACGGGTAATTAGTACAAGTTAGCTTAATGGCTCACACCACTTCCACATCTTGCCTATCAACGTTGTAGTCTTCAACGGCCCTTCAGAGACTTTAAAAGTCTAGTGAGAACTCATCTCGAGGCCTGCTTCGCGCTTAGATGCTTTCAGCGCTTATCAGTTCCGAACGTAGCTACCGGGCAATGCCATTGGCATGACAACCCGAACACCAGCGGTTCGTTCACTCCGGTCCTCTCGTACTAGGAGCAACCCCTCTCAATTCTCAAACGCCCACGGCAGATAGGGACCGAACTGTCTCACGACGTTCTAAACCCAGCTCGCGTACCACTTTAAATGGCGAACAGCCATACCCTTGGGACCGACTTCAGCCCCAGGATGTGATGAGCCGACATCGAGGTGCCAAACACCGCCGTCGATATGAACTCTTGGGCGGTATCAGCCTGTTATCCCCGGAGTACCTTTTATCCGTTGAGCGATGGCCCTTCCATTCAGAACCACCGGATCACTATGACCTACTTTCGTACCTGCTCGACGTGTCTGTCTCGCAGTTAAGCTGGCTTCTACCATTACACTAACCGTACGATGTCCGACCGTACTTAGCCAACCTTCGTGCTCCTCCGTTACTCTTTGGGAGGAGACCGCCCCAGTCAAACTACCCACCAGGCACTGTCCGTAACCCCGATTCAGGGGCCAACGTTAGAACATCAAAACTACAAGGGTGGTATTTCAAGGACGACTCCACAAAAACTAGCGTCTCTGCTTCAAAGTCTCCCACCTATCCTACACATGTAGGTTCAATGTTCAGTGCCAAGCTGTAGTAAAGGTTCACGGGGTCTTTCCGTCTAGCCGCGGGTACACAGCATCTTCACTGCGATTTCAATTTCACTGAGTCTCGGGTGGAGACAGCGTGGCCATGGTTACACCATTCGTGCAGGTCGGAACTTACCCGACAAGGAATTTCGCTACCTTAGGACCGTTATAGTTACGGCCGCCGTTTACCGGGGCTTCGATCAAGAGCTTCTCCGAAGATAACCCCATCAATTAACCTTCCGGCACCGGGCAGGTGTCACACCGTATACGTCATCTTGCGATTTTGCACAGTGCTGTGTTTTTAATAAACAGTCCCAGCCACCTGGTCACTGCGGCTCCAATCAGCTTAGAGAGCAAGTCTCATCACCAATCGGAGCGTACCTTCTCCCGAAGTTACGGTACGATTTTGCCTAGTTCCTTCACCCGAGTTCTCTCAAGCGCCTTAGTATTCTCTACCTGACCACCTGTGTCGGTTTGGGGTACGATTCGGTATAATCTGAAGCTTAGAGGCTTTTCCTGGAAGTATGGCATCAGCAACTTCATCACCGTAGTGACTCGTCTCGTGTCTCAGCCTAACAGCAACCCGGATTTACCTAAGTCACTAGCCTACACACTTTCACATGGACTACCATCGCCATGCTTGCTTAGCCTGCTCCGTCCCCCCATCGCAATTATACCAAGTACGGAAATATTAATCCGTTTCCCATCGACTACGCCTTTCGGCCTCGCCTTAGGGGTCGACTTACCCTACCCTGATTAACATGGGATAGGAACCCTTGGTCTTCCGGCGTGCGGGTTTTTCACCCGCATTATCGTTACTCATGTCAGCATTCGCACTTCTGATACGTCCAGCATACCTCCCGGTACACCTTCAACCGCTTACAGAACGCTCCCCTACCACTCAGAATAAATTCTGAATCCGCAGCTTCGGTGCATAGTTTAGCCCCGTTACATCTTCCGCGCAGACCGACTCGACCAGTGAGCTATTACGCTTTCTTTAAAGGATGGCTGCTTCTAAGCCAACCTCCTGGCTGTCTGGGCCTTTCCACATCGTTTCCCACTTAACTATGACTTTGGGACCTTAGCTGGCGGTCTGGGTTGTTTCCCTCTTCACGACGGACGTTAGCACCCGCCGTGTGTCTCCCGGATATTACTTTACGGTATTCGGAGTTTGCAAAGGGTTGGTAAGTCGGGATGACCCCCTAGCCTTAACAGTGCTCTACCCCCGTAAGTATTCGTCCGAGGCTCTACCTAAATAGATTTCGGGGAGAACCAGCTATCTCCCGGTTTGATTAGCCTTTCACTCCTAACCACAGGTCATCCCCTAACTTTTCAACGTTAGTGGGTTCGGTCCTCCAATTGATGTTACTCAATCTTCAACCTGCCCATGGCTAGATCACCGGGTTTCGGGTCTATACCTTGCAACTATTCGCCCAGTTAAGACTCGGTTTCCCTACGGCTACCCTAATCGGTTAACCTCGCTACAAAATATAAGTCGCTGACCCATTATACAAAAGGTACGCAGTCACCCTCGAGGGGCTCCTACTGCTTGTACGTACACGGTTTCAGGTTCTATTTCACTCCCCTCACAGGGGTTCTTTTCGCCTTTCCCTCACGGTACTGGTTCACTATCGGTCAGTTGGGAGTATTTAGCCTTAGATGATGGTCCACCTATATTCAGTCAAAGTTTCACGTGCTCCGACCTACTCGATTTCACTTAAAATGCGTTTTCATGTACGGGACTATCACCCTGTATCGTGGCACTTTCCAGAGCCTTCCATTAACACATAATAAGCTTAAGGGCTGTTCCGATTTCGCTCGCCGCTACTATCGGAATCTCGGTTGATTTCTTTTCCTACGGGTACTTAGATGTTTCAGTTCTCCGCGTTCGCCTCGTTAACCTATGTATTCAGTTAACGATACCTGCAAGCAGGTGGGTTTCCCCATTCGGAAATCCTAGTCTCAAGTGCTTTTTACTAGCTTGACTAGGCTTATCGCAAGTTAATACGTCCTTCATCGCCTCCAACTGCCAAGGCATCCACCGTGTACGCTTAGTCACTTAACCATACAACCCAAACGGGTCTTTGTTTTGTGACAGTTTAACTTCGCCAGAAGTTAATATTGAATACTAAAGTAGATACCAATTAATCCGAGGATTAAATGGCACTGAATGATACTGCTATCATTCTTTTTTACTTTTGAAAACTCTGTACAAATACAATGTATTCATACGAATTTTATTATCAGCTTTTCCAAATTTTTAAAGAGCATATTAATTAGTAAACTCAAAGAGCAAACTAACTAACAATCATCTGTGTGGACACTACGAACAAATAAGTTCTAAATCGTATAAGGAGGTGATCCAGCCCCAGGTTCCCCTAGGGCTACCTTGTTACGACTTCACCCCAGTCATGAATCACTCCGTGGTAAACGTCCTCCCGAGGGTTAGACTATCTACTTCTGGAGCAACCCACTCCCATGGTGTGACGGGCGGTGTGTACAAGGCCCGGGAACGTATTCACCGCGTCATTCTGATACGCGATTACTAGCGATTCCGACTTCATGGAGTCGAGTTGCAGACTCCAATCCGGACTACGACGCACTTTAAGTGATTCGCTTACTCTCGCGAGTTCGCAGCACTCTGTATGCGCCATTGTAGCACGTGTGTAGCCCTACACGTAAGGGCCATGATGACTTGACGTCGTCCCCACCTTCCTCCGGTTTATCACCGGCAGTCTCCTTAGAGTTCTCAGCATTACCTGCTAGCAACTAAGGATAGGGGTTGCGCTCGTTGCGGGACTTAACCCAACATCTCACAACACGAGCTGACGACAGCCATGCAGCACCTGTATCAGAGTTCCCGAAGGCACCAAACCATCTCTGGTAAGTTCTCTGTATGTCAAGTGTAGGTAAGGTTCTTCGCGTTGCATCGAATTAAACCACATGCTCCACCGCTTGTGCGGGCCCCCGTCAATTCATTTGAGTTTTAACCTTGCGGCCGTACTCCCCAGGCGGTCTACTTAATGCGTTAGCTTTGAAAAACAGAACCGAGGTTCCGAGCTTCTAGTAGACATCGTTTACGGCGTGGACTACCAGGGTATCTAATCCTGTTTGCTCCCCACGCTTTCGTACATGAGCGTCAGTGTTGACCCAGGTGGCTGCCTTCGCCATCGGTATTCCTTCAGATCTCTACGCATTTCACCGCTACACCTGAAATTCTACCACCCTCTATCACACTCTAGTTTGCCAGTTCGAAATGCAGTTCCCAGGTTGAGCCCGGGGCTTTCACATCTCGCTTAACAAACCGCCTGCGTACGCTTTACGCCCAGTAATTCCGATTAACGCTCGCACCCTCCGTATTACCGCGGCTGCTGGCACGGAGTTAGCCGGTGCTTCTTCTGTCAGTAACGTCACAGCTAGCAGGTATTAACTACTAACCTTTCCTCCTGACTGAAAGTGCTTTACAACCCGAAGGCCTTCTTCACACACGCGGCATGGCTGCATCAGGCTTGCGCCCATTGTGCAATATTCCCCACTGCTGCCTCCCGTAGGAGTCTGGGCCGTGTCTCAGTCCCAGTGTGGCTGATCATCCTCTCAAACCAGCTAGGGATCGTCGCCTTGGTGAGCCATTACCTCACCAACTAGCTAATCCCACTTGGGCCAATCTAAAGGCGAGAGCCGAAGCCCCCTTTGGTCCGTAGACATTATGCGGTATTAGCAGTCGTTTCCAACTGTTGTCCCCCACCTCAAGGCATGTTCCCAAGCATTACTCACCCGTCCGCCGCTCGTCAGCAAAGTAGCAAGCTACTTTCTGTTACCGCTCGACTTGCATGTGTTAGGCCTGCCGCCAGCGTTCAATCTGAGCCATGATCAAACTCTTCAATTAAAAAGTTTTATGTCTTTCGACAGCTCAATGAATTCTGAATTTATTTAATATCTTTCGATATTGAATTGACTGTGCTGCAATTCCTACCTAAGTAGTTATTGCTGTTGGTCACTCAGTTTCAATTGAGACTCTAAATTTGTTTGCCTCACTACCTAAGTAGCTTGGCTGTTAGAACTCAATCTGTACGAGTGCCCACACAGATGATTGCTTTATATTGTTAAAGAACGTTGCGATTAAAGCGTTAAACTTTATCTCGCTAGGGCTGCGCATATTACGCTTTCCTATTTTTTTGTCAACACTTAATTTTGTTAAACTTGAAAGTTTTCAAAACTAAGTTTTACTCGACTCACTTAGTAGCTCGTGCCTCGCTATGCGTTGCGTTCTGCCGTCTCAGTGGGGTCGCATTATAGGGAGATCCGAAAACAGATCAACCCCTTTTTGAAGAAAACTTGAAATAAATGACTGTTCGCTGGATATTTGAACGATAGGTGCTAAAAACACAACATAACTATCAATTTATTAACAATAAACGCGAAACTTAAGCTTTTAACCGTTATATCTACTTGAATAAGCTTTATTAAAACACTCGCAACTAAGATGATCATAATGATCACTAGCAATAATCTACCCGAATAGATCCCATATATAACAAAGTCTGGAAAATAAGACGCTGCAGCTAGCATACTGTTAATGTTACTACGGTGAATTGAAGTAGGTAAGAGTGATACCACAGTATTAATAAAATCACGGCTATTAATAGTGCCTACCTGAAGGTGGCTTTTGTTTATGTGTATTAGCAAAGCCTTAATATAAGTAGGAGTTACTGTTGCTCTATTTTAGGCAAAATAAAGCCCCGCATTTGCGAGGCTACTATTTATGCTACACCGTATTGATCCCGGTAAGCTTTTACCGCGGCTAAATGCTCATCCATAGTTCCTTGGAGCTCTAGGTAACTAATTAAATCAGCCAATTTAACGATAGAAGTAACTTGGGTATTAAAGTCACGTTCTACTTCTTGTATAGCAGAAAGCTTTGCTTTACCTTTTTCTTGACGATCAAGTGCAATTAAAACACCACTTAAATCTGCGCCATTATCCGCAATTATTTCCATTGACTCGCGAATAGCTGTACCGGCGGTGATCACATCATCAACTAACATGATCTTACCTTTAAGCTCAGATCCAACTAAGCTACCACCTTCACCGTGTGCTTTTTTCTCTTTACGGTTAAAACAATAAGGTACATCTTTATTATAATGATCAGCTAACGCAACTGCGGTTGTTGTTGCAATTGGAATACCTTTATAAGCAGGACCAAATAGTACATCATATTCAATTGCTGCATCTTCAAGTGCCGCTGCATAAAAGCGACCTAAGCGCGCTAAGTCACGACCTGTATTAAACAAGCCCGCATTAAAGAAGTAAGGGCTTGTACGGCCAGACTTTAAAGTAAACTCGCCAAACTTTAATACCTGCTTTTCTAAAGCAAACTCAATAAACTCTTTTTGATATTCTTTCATTGCCAGTTACCTATTTATGCTAGTGCTTGCTTTTGTACATCAATAATTTCACGAATTGAATGCTTAGCGAGTGAAAGTAGCTCATCAAGTTCGTCAAACGAGAAAGGTTCACCCTCAGCGGTTCCTTGTACCTCAATAATTTTACCGGTTTCAGTTAAAATTACATTCATGTCAGTTTCAGCGTCAGAATCTTCTAGGTATTCTAAATCGCTAATCGCTTGGCCTTTATATATACCAACAGAAATAGCAGCGATCATATGTTTAAGCGGGTTTGAGTTAATCATCCCTTTTGCACGCATATACGTTAGTGCATCAACTAGCGCAACGCATGCACCGCTGATAGACGCTGTACGTGTACCACCATCAGCTTGGATTACATCACAATCAATAGTAATTGTGTTTTCACCGAGTGCTTTTAGATCGATTGCTGCACGTAAAGAGCGAGCAATCAGACGCTGAATTTCCATTGTACGACCGCCCTGCTTACCTCGCGTTGCTTCACGACTATTACGTGTGTGTGTTGCGCGCGGTAACATGCCATATTCTGCGTTTACCCAACCTTTACCTTGGCCTTTCATAAAGCGTGGTACGCCAGCCTCAACTGTCGCAGTACAAAGTACCTTAGTGTTGCCAAACTCTACCAATACTGAACCTTCAGCATGCAAAGTGTAGTTACGTGTAAACGTAACCGGTCTAATTTGATTAGGTGTTCTTTCGCTTGGACGCATTGACGATCCCCTTAATTCTGAATTTGCCACATTATATGTTGATGTGAATACAGATGCCATGTTGATTTATATTAAAGTGTGTTTAAAAAACACTCAGCAGTGTTAAATTTTCTTTAGAGCTTGGGCAGTGTTACGGTATAATAATCGTAATATTGTATTTAAAAATGTAGGAAAACATCCATGATCCACAGTATGACAGCTTATGCGCGTCGCGAAATAAAAGGCGAATGGGGCACTGGCACGTGGGAAGTTCGCTCAGTGAACCAACGTTATCTTGAAACCTTTATTCGTGCACCAGAGCAATTTCGTGGCATGGAGCCCGTTATACGCGAGCG